>NZ_LUKQ02000200.1 GCF_001647025.1 Endozoicomonas atrinae | reverse complement strand
AAAACGATGCTTTTGGTAGAGCTGGAAATAACAGAAGCGGGCATGACAGTTAACTATTATGAGTGGTGTTCCCATAGTAGCTGTGAAAATAGAGCACTATTGTTTCAATCATTCAGAGAGAGCACCCGTCAATGTTTTCATCTTTGATTTTTTTATTTAAATATCTTTTTCCATTGTCTGTTAGAGCAATTGAATGATCCCATTCACTAAATTTTGCATACTCTGAATTATTGATTAATGAAAGCTCACCGAGGTAAACAGGTGTATTTCCAGTATTTTTGATGCCAAGCTCTAGAGCATCTTGGTACATCTTAGAAATACTTGAGCTTAACTCATGCTTTGTTCCAGTATTTTGAAAGACTGTGATTCCAGTATACCCATGACATAAATTGCTCTCATAGCCTATTGGTGAACTATAACCAATTCTTTTGTTAGATATTTGTTCAATTTTTACCTGTGAAGCACACCCTGTAAACAATGTCGAAGCTATTCCAATTATTAATATTTTTTTAAGCACTCTTTTACTTCCTTACTTTGTATTTACTCAAATGTTGGTTTTGACATGCAACATTGTATTAGAACTCAAATGGGCAATATTGGTTATTGAACTCACTTGAGATATATCCCCCTAATAACCTTTCTTAATGACTCAGGTGAGAAATATTACCCTTTTCGCAGGCTTAGTAACGGCCTGATTAATAAGCCTATTTACAATATATCTCCGATATCTCGGATTTATATCGCAGATGAGCTTTTTGCACCTGACTGAACATCACAAGCGTCCTTGTGATAGAAACCATTAATCACCAGGCAGTCACGTTTCTACGCAGATCACGGCTTCAGCAATCGGCTCAGGTTCTCTGCAAAACAGCAAAAACGACAAAGACGCTACCGCCCGTAGATTTGCCCTGATCGTATCATCATCAGGGGGAGCAGGGTTCCTGGTAGCTCAGTAGGTCGTTATAACGCCGAGCTATTGTACAGAGACTCCCTTAAAAACGACTATAGTCTTATATCAATAAAATCGGACTCCCCAAAAGAAAACGCCCGCAGAAGCGGGCGTTTGGGGTTTTGCAGAGCGTTAGCCGTTAGAAGTCATAACGGATATTGGCCAGCCAGGTATCGGCACTGAAGTTGGAGTTCCAGTTCCGGTCGTAGTTGGCAGACAGACTGACGTTGTTGTTCAACCAGTACTGCACACCCAGACCCGCCTGATAGTTGGTCTGTTCCGGCTTGGCGCCGGTGGTGACAAAGCTGTTACCGGCACCGGTCAGGAAGCGGGCAGCGGTATCACCCCGGTCGGCGGCAAAGTCGTGCCAGGCCATCAGGTTTACTTCTGGAATCAACAGGCCGCGCTTGGTATCGATTGCGGTCATTGCCCGCAGGCCGGCACCCAGCTCCACCGTTTCAATGCGCTGATCCAGCACTTCCATATTCAGTGGCTGCAGGGTATAGCTGTCGGTATCCACACGGCTGTAGTTAAAGGCCACCTGTGGCTCAACAATGGTGTCATTGTCGTTAAAGGCGAAGGTGCGGCCAGTGACCAGACGCAGGGCTACCTGGGCGGCATCGCTGTCGGCGGTGGACTTCACGTTGGCAGTGTACTGCTCGATATCGGAACGGCTGACACCGAAGGCGATACTGCTGTCCATAAAGTAGTCCTGCTGACGCCAGCTGCCATAAGCAGTGAGCAGGTAGCTGTCGGTTTCGCTGCGGTTGGCGCTGCCTTCCACATCGGACTTGGTGACACCGTAGGTTACGGCCAGGCCGGCAGTGAGGGTATCGCTCAGGTCGGCATCGGCACCAATGGTAAAGCCACGGGTGCGGTAGCTGTAACCGTCGAAGTCATTGCCCTGGTACTGAACCGCATCCTGGTCTCCATCAGACGCAAGGGCCTGCATCCAGAGTGAGCCGGGCTCGATGTTGTCACCGGAGCTGACACCGCTGACGCTGCTGCGGAAACCGGCAATACGCTTGAATACGGCACCCAGCGTTTCGCTCTGGGCGGCCTGACTGGCGCCGACAACGCCGGAGGAGTCTGGCACCATTTCTTCAGCAATGGCGGCCAGTTCTTCAGCCGTTTCTGCCTGTTCAATGGCCTGACAGATGGCATTGCATTCACCACCAGAGCTGGCGATGTATTCCTGCATGTAGGCATCGATAACCTGGACTTCGTTACCGGTGGCGCCAACACTTTCGATCACCTGACCAAAGTCGTTGGTAGCGACCGTCACGCTGAGGCTGTTTACCGTTATTTCGGCCAGTTCCGCGGTAATGATGGCAGAGCCGGATTCAACGGTTACACCGTTGTGAGAGAGTGCATTACCAGACAATGCCAGATAATCGACAGGGTCCAGGTTTACCTCAAGGTTCTGCGAGGCGGTAATGATCAGGCGGCTGTTGCTGCTCAGGTAAATATCACCCTCAGTGCTCAGCATCGCTTCCGCAGGGTCGGTCTCATTGCTGATGTTCAGACTGAGCGTACCGCCGTGAAGGTTAAGGTCACTTTCAAAGCTACGGGCTTCACCGGTCAGTGTCAGATTACCGCTGGATTCAATATTGATGAAGGTACCACCATAAACGTTGCCGTCCAGTGTGGTAACACCGTCAACATAAATCCCCTCGATATCGTGCAGATCTCCGGTGATGCTGCCACCATCGATATATGCGCTGTCGCCGCTGTTTTCGGAGCTACCCCAAATATTACCGATGATCTGTCCGGCTTCCTGTACCAGTGTCAGCGGTGCAAAGGCGTCGCTGTAGTCGATAGCGGTGACCGTTTTACCGTCATCTCCACCCGTAATTGAGCCATAGTTTTCGACGGAACCATCATGATCAGCACCAAAGCTGGCGTAGATCGCTGCACCCTGGTCCGAGCTGATGGTGCCGGTATTGAGGATATCCCCATTCAGCTCGCCATTGATATGGATGCCATTGATGTCAGCATTAATAACACCGGTATTAATCACACCACCATTGATGACCGAATCAGCAATGAAAATGCCTGTGCCTTCGTTGTCTTCATTTTCTGCTCTGGCAGTGATTACACCGGTATTACCAACGATGCCTTCGATTTCAGACTCAGAAACCGCAATGGCATAGTTTTTTACATTGATAGTACCTGTGTTGATAATATCGTTTGCAAACATACTTTCCAGGCTAACCAGACCACTACCGCCGTTTATGGTGCCATCGTTCTTAAGAGTGTCTGCGTATACATAACCAACACCAATACCAGCACCTTCGTCGCCCGCGTTGATTACGCCACTTTCATCATTGAGGATAAAGCCAGCATTGACAGGTTCTTCGTAGTCGTAAAAACCATCAACAATAATGCCGTTGTTTCTTGCGGAAATTTCGCCACTGTTGGTGATGCCCGATTCAATGCTACCACCCGCAACATAAATACCGGTTCCATCGCTATAGTCTATTCCACGAAGTTCAATATCATCGGGCTTTTCGGTGATTTTAATAACGCCCTTATTAACAATACTGTTGGCTTCGATGCCTCGCAGTCCGATGCCAACGTAGTCAGCGTTGATTTCACCACCGGTGTCGTTGACGATGTTATTGACAGTGGTACTACCCCAACTTTCAAGGTAAATACCTTTTATCGCTTGAATCAGGCCACTATTGGAAATGTTCCCGGAAATCTGGCTGTCCTCAACGGAAACGCCAACCTCGGACGCTTGGATGATGCCGGTGTTGACGATATCTTCAGTCAGTGTGCTACCGTAGACATAAAGTCCATAGTCTGCATTAATGATGCCGGCATTACCCAGACCGGTAGCCTTAACAAAATCGAGGCCGATACCGTAGGAGTCTTCAGCGGTTGCGTTAATCACACCACTCTCGTCATTGACGACTGTACCAATAAATAATGGCTCTTCAGGCGGTGTTGGCTCTGAAGGTAGTGGCGGAGGTGGTGGAGGCAAATCCTGTACAGCGAGTATTGGACCAAAACCAGGGTAGCCGGAAACTAAAATACCTTCACCTGCATTGAGGGTGCCGCTGTTATAAACGCCAGTGGTTAACTCACTTCCAGAGATGCTAATGGCCGTCCCATACTCATCAGAGACATTGATGGTTCCCTGGTTAGCAACCGTACCGGCTTGAGTGGTATCAAGCTGAATACCAGCCCAATCAGCGTTGATCGTACCAGTATTGACAACACCATCGGTCAGTGTACTGAGCATGGCCATGATACCGGATTCGGCATTGATCGTGCCGGTATTGGCCAGGCTTTCTCCTTCAACCGCAAAGGCACCGATGCCTGGCCCGTATTCTGCGGTGATGACACCATTTTCATCATTGGCGATGATGCTGACCTGAACGGACTCTTCGGGTGAGTAACCCTCTGCAATAATTCCGGGGCCATCCGATATGATCTGGCCATCATTGTAGATGCCGTCGGAAAGGTTACTGCCTGAGGAATATATGCCTAAGCCGTTATAAGAAGTAATGGTGCCAAGGTTAACAATACCGGAGCCGTCAACCTCCATTAACGAGATGCCATCATTGCCAGCTTCAATAGTGGCATCAGCATTGTTCAGCACATACTGAACGGTGGTCTGACCCTCACCCCAGCTGTCCAGTGCGATACCAGTACCAAAAACATCAATATCACCGTTATTAGTGACATTTTCTGCAATATCACTGCTTCTGATATAGATGCCTGAGCCATAACTGTTGTCATACATCATTGGCATGACTTCCTGAGGTATTTCAACCTCAATCAGCCCATTGTTTACGACACTGTTGGCTTCAATTTCATTCAGTGCAATGCCAAGATACTCTGCAGCAATTTCCCCTGTGGTGTCGTTGATGATGTTATTAACGGTTGTGGTGCCAATTTCACTGCTTTCCAGGTAGATGCCTTCAGCCCCTTCAATGAGGCCACTGTTGATTACATCGCCAGAGATGGTGGCACTGTCAGCGTAGATACCAAGAGCTTCAGCGTAGATATTGCCCTGGTTAATGATGTCGCCATTTATTGTGGCACTGTCAACATCAATACCTGCTTCGGTGGCAATAATCTCTCCATTTATACCATTAATGATGCTGCCTGTTGTTGAGGTAACGTCAACACAGCCATCGTCACATATCGTATAGGCAGAAAGGTAGATTCCGGTGCCTTCTATATATTCGGGGGGCGTGGGTTCTTCGTTATCCCAGCGCTGGTATTCAGCGAAGCCACCGCTGGCATCAATCAGTCCATCATTACGAACAGTGCCGGAAATGGTACTGGAACTGACATTGATTCCTGCACCCGCTGTGGTGGTGATGAGGCCTGTATTGGAGACACTGGCCGCCGTTGATGCATCGACATAGATGCCATCCCAGAATTCGGTGACGCTGATGGACCCTTCGTTGACGATATCACCGACTTCTGAATCGTTCTGGACAACGATACCGGCCCGGGAAGAACTGATGACACTGTCTTCTCCCACATTACCCACACGCCCTCCAACGATGGCATGTTCAATCAGGATTCCAAAGGACTCACCGTATTCATGGTTATTGATATCCTCCAGAATTTCACCGGTGTTGATGACATCGCCTGTTACGTATGCTGCAGGGGTGTCCTGGCTGGCCCGCTCAACACCGACGAAAATACCGCCCGCCATATCTTCAATCAGTGCGGGATCGTCAGGATTTCCATTGGTAATTGTGATGGTGCCGCTGTTGATGACACTGCCAGCAATGATAGAAGGACCTACAATACGTTCTTCACCTTCAAACTCATCACTGGGCACAGAGTTCGTTACCCGGATACCAAATAAACCTTCCTGGGCATAGTCATCGCCATGGGTATAGATCGTAATATCGCCAGAGTTGGTAACATTGCCTCCGACTTCGGTGTCAGCAATGAGAATCCCTGAGTTATCAGTGAAAATGGTGGATTCGTTACGAATATCTACGCCAACGGCTGTGGACTCTACCCATATGGCATCGTAGACGGAGTTTTCTTCGCTGCCGATATCGCCACGGTTAACAACACTTCCTGTGATATCAGACTCAAATACATAGAGAAAATCATCGGTCAATGTGCCGCTGTTGATCAGGTCTCCGCCGAGGCCAAGCCTTCCCACCTGAAAGTAGGTAGCCGTACCCTCATTGGCTACATCACCGTCGACCAGTAGTGGGTCTTCATAACTGCCGACTATAAAAGAGGCATCTTCAGTCTCATCATAATGAATAATACCCCGATTGATGATACTGCCAGATATCTGTCGTTCACCTTCCGAGCCTGTTTTTATCTGCAGGTAATTCAGATCTGCAGTGTTAATGACATCCCCTGTGACTGTGCCTTTTATTGACACGTCATTGGCAAGGTTGCTATCAGAGATGGTAATGCTGTCACAGGTTTCACCTGAGCTGATGGTGATGCCCCCGTCGACTGGGGCGGGGCAGGGAGCGGCGGCGGCTCCCATGGAGTAGGCATGCAAAACGGCCACCACCGCTGTACTTAACAGCGATTTCCTGAATAGATCATTCCTGTTCATTATTTTTCTCTTGTTGGACATCCAAGTCTTAGTGCCACACTGCACACAGATCTACTGCCTATCCTGGGCAAACGACAACGGCGGGGGATTAAACGATGCGGGATATTTTACTAAATGCTTTCGATAAATCCATAAAAATGTGATGGGCTTTGCTTTTTTTTGATAAATATTGTTTGTATTGAGTGCGTTAATAAGTGAAAAACTGAGGAGAGAGCTGGTTTTGCAGCGATGAAGGCCGGATTCATCCGGCCTTTACTTATGATCAGATAGCTTCCAATGCTTCCGACAATTTTTTCACAGCAATCACCGTCAGACCGGGAATCGGCTTTCTTGGCTGATTGGCTGCGGGAACAATGGCCCGACTGAAACCGTGCTTGGCGGCTTCGATCAGACGCTCCTGGCCATTGGCTACCGGGCGGATCTCTCCGGCCAGACCAACCTCTCCAAACGCGACCAGATCCTGTGGCAGCGGCGTATCCCGAAGGCTGGATACCACGGCCAGCAGGCTGGCCAGGTCGGCACTGGTCTCGGTGATCTTTACGCCACCGACCACATTCAGAAATACATCCTGATCACTGGTAAAAATGCCACCGTGTCGGGTCAGAATGGCCAGCAGCATCGCCAGGCGGTTCTGTTCCACGCCGACGGTTACACGACGCGGGTTACCCAGTTGAGATTCCACCACCAGACCCTGTATCTCGACCAGAAGCGGGCGCGTACCTTCCCACAGTACCGAGATAATACTGCCTGAGGTCGCTTCCTGGGTTCGTGAGAGGAAGATGGCTGAAGGGTTTTTCACTTCTTTCATGCCTGTTTCGGTCATGGCGAAAATACCCAGCTCGTTCACCTGGCCAAAACGGTTTTTGGTGGCCCGCATCATCCGGAAGCGGGAGTCATCAGTATTGCCCAGCATGATCTGGGTATCGATGATATGGGACAGGGTCATGGGACCGGCCAGGGAGTTGTCCTTGGTGACGTGGCCGACAATCAGCAATACCGTGCCGGTCTGTTTGGCAAAACGGGTCAGGAAAGCGGCAGACTCTTTTACCTGGCCCACGCCTCCGGGAACGGAGTCCACCCCGTTCATGTACATCACCTGGATAGAGTCGATCACGATGATGCCGGGCTTTTCCTGTTCAGCAACTGCCACAATGTTTTCTGCGGAGGTTTCCGCCAGCATTTTCAGGTTATTGGTGGGCAGCCCTAACCGCTGGGCTCGGGCGGCAATCTGCTGCAGTGATTCTTCCCCAGAGACATAAAGTGCATTCATGGACTGGGCAACGTGGCAGAGCACCTGCAGCAGGATGGTACTTTTCCCGGCACCGGGGTGGCCACCAATTAGCACGGCACTGCCTTTGACAAAACCGCCACCGAGCACCCGGTCAAACTCCGTCATGCCACTGGAAAAGCGGGGTGCTTCTTCAACATCTACTTCACTGAGGGTTTTCAGCTCGGAGAGGGTGCCGGCAAAGCCGGCTTTATTACTGGCGGCAATGGATGGAGAGGCTGCTGGACCGAGGTTCACCTCTTTATAGGTGTTCCACGCCTTGCAGTCCGGGCACTGCCCCTGCCATTTGGCGGCTTCGCTGCCGCATTCGGTACAAACGTATGCTTTTCGGGATTTTGCTTTTGCCATGAAGAGTCTTTGCGCAAATAGAGTCAGTCTAACTGCTTAGCCAGTTGGCTGACAAACCTTCTGTTTTGAACCACGGAGATCACAAAGTTCACGAAGAAAAGACTTTCTTTTTTCATGAGGCCCTGAGCCTGAATGATTCAAAGATACTGCCTGTAAGGTGAACCAGAAAGTTATTCTTTCCTTAGGCTCTTTGTGGTTCCAGCCTTGAGCAGGCTAATTTTCAGATTTCTGCGATACTTTACGGTCAGGTAGTAAAAGGGTTCGCGAACATGAGTCATTTTTTCACACCGGATGACTATGCCATTGCGGTGGCTGAGTCACCAGTCGCAAAGTACGTTTACACCCCTTATGTAAAAAGTGTGCTCATGATGCACCCGGTGAATTCCGTGTTGGACCTGCGCTGCAGCGAAGGTTTTTTTTCACGCCTTGCCCTGGTGGCAGGGGCTGAGTATGTGGTGGGTATTGATCAGTGTCCCGCGATGCTGGACCGTGCCATTCAACTGAATGAGTCTGCTGGCCTTGGCATTGAGTTCAGTCAGGCGGATCCAACCTCACTGCGACTGGGTCGATCATTTTCTACAGTGTTCGCTTTCTGGCTGACCTGCCGTCTGGCCAGCCTGAGCCACCTGAAAGAGCTGGCTGAAACCCTTGCGTATCATACGTCACCGGGTGGTTATAGCTATCTGCTGGCGATGGATTCTGAGCGTCATGCCCGGGTACAGGATAATCCACAGTCACCGGATGACTGCTATGGAAAAAAAGTGGACTCTGTGGATAACCTTCAGGATGGTGACCCGTTTGAGTTAACCATCGAGGTTGGTGAGACAGAGGTGCATTTTACCGACTACTGCTGGTCTACTGATACGATTGTTCAGTGTCTTGAAGAGGCTGGCTTTGCCAGTGTGAATCTGCTTTATCCACCGGTGTCTGAGGAGGGGCTCAAGGCAAAGGGTGAGCATTACTGGGCAGCGTATCAGGGGGACCCGTTTGTTGTGGCGATAGAGGCGCTCAGGGAGTGAGTGCGCAGAAAAGTTATCAGGTAAACCTTTTCGGTATTACTCCATATACTCAAGAAAACCGCTCACCACTATAGTGGTCTCCATACGTTTGATTTCAGGAAGTGCCGAGTTGTCTGCTGTTGCCGTTCTTCCCAGAATGCTGGGAACCCTGTTTTATTATTCTCCAACCTCCGAAGAAGCCGGTGGTGTTATTTCCGAGCTTGCTGAGCTGCCCGCTCTGCTGGACTGGCAGAATCCATCGCTGATTGAGGAAGCGACAGCCCGTCTGTGCTCTGTGGACATAGCAGAACTGCCTTATCAGTTTTCTCTGCTGTTTGAAGGGCAGGGCTCCATGCCAGCACCTCCCTGGGGATCGGTTTATCTGGACAGGGAAAATCTGTTGCTGGGTGAAACGGCGCAGGCTTATCGTCAGTTTCTTCGGGCAAACGACGTTGAGCTGGATACCGATTTGAATGAGCCGGAAGACCAGTTTGGCCTGATGATTCTGGCCATGGCTTATTTTATGGAAACAGAGAATGACGATGCGGTGGTTGAACTGCTCGGTTCTCATCTGCTGCCATGGTCGGGTCGTTATCTGGAGCTGCTGTCTGAAGCGGATGAAAGCGGTTTTTACCGTGCACTGGCGGTTGTGATACCAATTCCATTTTTAAATTATGAAATAACAGCCCATGAACGGGAGCATAGACTTTTCAATCGGCCAACTTCAGAAAGTAATTCATTCCATGCCTCACAGCATTTATTGATAATATCTTCATAGT
>NZ_LUKQ02000020.1 GCF_001647025.1 Endozoicomonas atrinae | reverse complement strand
ACTATGAAGATATTATCAATAAATGCTGTGAGGCATGGAATGAATTACTTTCTGAAGTTGGCCGATTGAAAAGTCTATGCTCCCGTTCATGGGCTGTTATTTCATAATTTAAAAATGGAATTGGTATAACAATTGATACTGACTCAAGCAGTGAAACCGAAAGCATTTTCCCTATAGAACAAGAGAATAAGAAAACAGGAACCCCACACTGGACAGAACTTCTTCATGCTGGTGATCTTAATGAATTTCAAAAACAGATCGAAACAACTCCTGCTCTATGGAATGCTGATTATGATGGTAACACACCCGCTCATCTGATTGCAGTCACTGGTTTTGGGCAGTGTATTAGAGTTAAGCGACTCCAAAAAAAACTAGGATCCGATGACTCAATGCCTCGGCATAAATCAAATCAGCTGTTAAACACGTTTTTTTCATTTGCTAAAAAGCTAGATCTTCCACTCTTTCAGAAAAACAGGAGCGGTGATACTCCTTTACATCTTGCCATTGAAAATGCCCAAACAGAGGTTGCCATGACCTTAATCTTATATGCAAGAAAAGAAGAACTTACAATTACCAATAGAACTGGACAAATGGCCATTCATTTAGCTTTGGCGCACGAAGCAAGACCTATTGCCTTTTCAATCCTCTATAGAAACTCCAGCAAGGATATACTGTTAGAAGAGCAGGCTAAATGGATGGATACCATAATGCATACACCTGAAGCGATCTTAAATCGAAGGCATCAGCTTTCAAGTGATACTAAAGAGCAAACCGATAAACCAAAGACCCAATTAACATCTGCCTTCCATCAAAGCCTGCCTCCAAAACTCCCTGAAACTCATTTGAAAACTGAATAGTCGCCCCTAGTGTCGGGCTCCACGGATTATCCGCTTTAACATCCAGCTCCAACACCATAGGTTCCGATACGCCTGGCAGCTGCTGCTCTACGGTAATCCGCTGATCCAGCCAGAGATAGCTGACACCCGCCATCCAGGTTACTGGAAACCCTCCTATACGAGAGGTATAGCCAATACGGGGAGTCACCATAACCGCATTCACTCTGGATCGTACAACGTTCAGCTCAGCTCTTGAAGCATTGATATCCAAAGTGGTCACCCATGGTCCTTTGCCATAAACCAGAGTTGCACCAAGCCCCCAGTTAATACCATAATACTTTTGATACATGGTCATCGATGTGCTTAACTCCCCACCGGGGAAGTTGGGCGTTGGATCAAATACCGTAGTGCTGTCTACCAGTGTCTTCCCTTCCATATAACCCGCCATCAGGTAAACATTCATAAAAGGCAGCACCCAGGCATCCAGTCGGATATTCGAAACCTGACTGTCATCCTCGACCCGGTTAAAAGACAGATCTTTAATATATTCCCCTGCCCTCCCCCGAAAGGTCACACCACTGAGCTTACTATCCTGCTCCATGGACATGGTAGTAATGGAAAGCCCCCAGGTTTTTGGTATTTTGGTACCCTCAGGAACCCATCCACTGCCAAAAATCGGGCCATAGCCTTCAGAAGAATGAGCACCGGCCATCCCGGCATCATCGGCTACAACGGTATAACTTAAACAGATCAGCAAAAAGAAAACAGAGAAATGGCGGAGTACAGCTTCCATGGGAATAATTCCTGAACTTCGTTAATTATTATTGTTATCAGGTGCTTTAGGTTATTTGCGCCCTTACGCCTAGTCAGAAGCATTCTGGCTTGAGCTGAGAAAGGAACCCTACGTCAACAGAACCTAAACCCCTATTCACATGGTATTGAAAGGGCGCAGAGCCATCAATAACAAAAAAGGCTAAGCATCAGAAATTAAGCAGAAATTTAGAGAAAAAATCAGGCCAGCAACAAGCCAGCCTGATTCAGCAGACATTAACGACGGGCTTCAAGCTGCTTCTGGCGAGCCCTGGCCATCTGGTCAATATAGGTGAGCATTTCCTGAGTATTGGTAGCAGGATCAGAAACCCGCGCCCTGTATACGTCAATGGTCAATTGCTGTACTTCAGGATGATCAGAATCTGCCATCCAGGCCCAGTCAGCCATATGACTGGCCAGGGCCAGATCGGTTTTCATAACCTCACGAGCTCTGACCACTAACTGATCAACACCACCGGCCAGGCCAGCGATCTCGGCACCACGGGTGGCCCAGGGTGCTGGTGACCAGTCAGACGGGATATCATTCCACCATCCGGTGTACTGCTTGATCAGCATTTTGGAAATATCCTTGGCGCTGACGTATTTAACCTGAAGGGTTGGGTGATTAGCCAGTTCCTCAGGGAGTGCTATGCCATCAACAATCAGGTCTTTTCTTACGCCTTGGTTCAAACCATCCAGTGTTTGCTCAGTGATGGATTCAAGCGCTTCAGCCAGAACAACAAAGTTCTCCTGAATCTCGCCCCCTGTGGTAATACCGACACCATGGGATGGCAATAAAACCTCAGGCTTCAGTTCGGCCATTTCACGCATGGCTACCGCCCAATCCTCAACATAGCGCTGCCTGCGCTTACCATTGCCAACATTGGGCAGGAACCCCTGATAGAAGTCACCCACGGCAATCGCCTTACGCCCTGGAATCCAAACATAAAGATGGTCGTCTGTTTCACCACGATGATGCTGCAGAACAAACGCTTCACCACCAATGGTTAACTCAAGCCGATCCTTAAAGGTTCTGGTAGGCCAGACAATATCGTCCTTTTTAGCCGGCAACTCATCTACAGGCTGACTCATGTAGTTAGCCAGTGAGCCCCGCAACTTTATATAACGCTCAAAACGGGGAATGATGTTCTCATGGGCAATAATCTGGGCATTCGGGCTGTCTTCAACCAATGCGTAGGTGCCATAGGCATGATCGGTATGGCCATGGGTGATAATAATGGTATGAATAGGCTTATCACTGACGCTGCGAATTGCCTTGATCAACGCAGGACCAGCCGGTGCCATGCCGGTATCAATAACCACCAGCCCTTCGTCAGTCTCCAGCAGGATGGAGTTAACGATCGGCATATGAATAATCCACATGCGATCACCTGCCTGCTTAACTTCAGTCATCTCCAGCGCATCCTGAATCGCTGGCTCATAATTCTTGCCAAAAATATGCTGACCAATATTTTTGGAGAAATTCCCCCCAAAGCCACCACCCACCATGACACGTTGAATCAATTCCGGGTTTTCAATCAATACCCGCTCACGGATATCCCCGCTGAACCGATCAGCAACGGTACTCAGGGCCGACTGTTTGGCAACCTTGGCACTGCTACGCACCTGATCACCCAGCTCGGTATCACTGAGCATCACCCCCACACCGGTAAATACCAGTGCTGTTGCTGCATAGCCAATCAGGCTTTTTATTTTTGCCATGTTATTACCACTGTTTTTATTGTTTGGTCAGCATTAATCTCGTGTGATTAAAACCAGAGAACCACACAGCATCATCGTCTGATAAGACTACGAAAACCAGAATGCATTTGACTAACTCATCAGGTCTGATATGGACTTCAAAATGGCTTCCGGATTCTGGTAGTCAACAGGAATCTCATGAACACCTCCTGCAACCTCGAGAAAAAGATTGGGAAAGCTATTACCCCCAATACTTCGAGCAAATCCTATTTCCTCCATCAATAAAGCATCACACTCTGGCGATTTCATAAATTGCTCGAAGTGTTTTGAATTGATGCCTGTTTTTTCCGCACAGCCCAACAAGACTTCATTGTTAGATGGATTCTCTGCAAGAAGGTAATAAGCCTGTTGAATCGCAGTAATCATTGCCATCTCACAATCAACCACTGACAGCTCCCTGGCAGCAATTACTGCCCTGCAGGCCGGATAGGTAGAGCGTCGCGGAATATTCTTCGTCCAGAAGTCATAATTAAAACGCGTTCCCAGTAACTGTTCGATTTTCTGCCAGTAAGTTCGAATCTGATCCGTCATCTCAGCTGCCATTGGCTTATCCGAATCCGGAGCAAGGCCACCAGCAACCAGTCGAACCGTTAGTTCACCGGGTTGATAATCCTGCTGAATAGTGTTGTATACCGTTTGCCAGACAGGAGCAAAACCCCAGCACCAGCTGCACATGGGATCATGAACATAGATAAGTGTTGCCATAATGAATCTCCATTCAGTCCAAGCCAGCCAACTGAACACAATAAAGCCGGCAAAATGCCGGCTTTATTGTTAAGAGCAAAGACCTTTTTTAAACAGAAGCAGCTGGTGTCGCACTACTGATATTCCGCCCCTTCGCCTTGCTGCCCAACAGCAACCTTGCCAGGGCCGGCAACAGCCAGATTGCACCAATCATATTCCAGACAAACATAAAGGTCAGGAGAATACCCATATCCGCCTGGAACTTCAGTGGAGAGAAAATCCAGGTGCCCACACCAATCGCCAGCGTCACACCCGTAAAGGTTACTGCTTTACCGGTAATCTTCAGCGTTGAGTAATAGGCTTCTTCCAGAGACATGCCCTGCTTCAGGAAACTCTCTAAACGACTGTAGATATATATTCCATAATCCACACCAATACCAACTCCAAGGGCAATCACCGGAAGTGTTGCCACCTTCACACCAATTCCCAGGTAAGACATCAGCGCCTGACAGAGAACCGAAGTCAGCCCAAGAGGAATAATGATGCATAGAACCGCTTTCACTGAACGGAATGTAATCAGACAGAGAATGCTCACCACCGCATAGACCCAGAACAGCATTTTATTTTGCGCCTGAGCGATAACTTCGTTGGTAGCCGCTTCTACACCGGAATTACCACTGGCCATGACAAACCTGAAGTCTTCGGTATTATTGATAGCGGCGAAGGCTTTTGTTGCCTCTACGACACGCTCCAGCGTTTCTGCCTTGTGGTCATCAAGGAAAAGAATAACCGGAGCACTGGAACAGTAAACAGTCCTGCTGCACTCGCCACAGAGCTGTTCAACACATAAGGGTTACGGGAAAGGCTTTGCCATTTCATACTCCCCTCGTTCAGCCCTTTGATCACCTGCTTGGATACCGTTACCAGTGATAAGGCCGACTGAACACCCGGTACATTCTCCATATGCCACATGTACCGGTCGATCGCATCCATCACCGGATAGGTGGTACAGCCTTCAGGCTGAGTTTCCAGAAAGGTGATGAACAGATCAGCACTGGTGGAATAGTTACTGTTAATAAACAGATTATCCAGGTTATAGCGAGAGTCCGGGTGAAACTCCGGAGCACCAGGATCAAGGTCACCAATTTTCAAATCGGTTGCCTTATAAGCACCGGCGGCAAAGCCCAGCAGTGCAATCAGGATAGATACCGGCATCACCTTTGGGCTGGCCAGTTTTGCGACCACTTTCCAGACTTTCGCCTCTTCCTTCTGACTCTTTCTTGCATAGTCAACAGAACGCTTGCTGACTTTGATAAACGACATCAGAACAGGAAGCAGAACCAGATTGGTTAAAATAATGGTAGCAACCCCGACACTGGCGGTGATTGCCAGATCCTGAATCACCTGAATATCAATCACCAGCAAGGTAAGGAAACCAATGGCATCAGAAATCAGTGCCACCATACCGGGAATATACAGGGTTCTGAATGTTCGGCGTGCAGCGGTCAGCGAGTTGGCACCCTGAGCAGTTTCTACACTGATACTGTTAATAATCTGAACACCATGGCTCACACCGATGGCAAATACCAGGAAAGGGACCAGTACTGAGTAGAGGTCAAGGCCATAGCCAAGGGTAGCCAGCAGGCCCATCTGCCATACAACCGCAGTCACTGATGTCAACAGCGGAATAATGGTGCTTTTCAGGCAACGGGAATAGAGGAACAGCAGAATACTGGTAACACCAATGGCGATAATAAAGAACCAGACAATGGCTTTAACGCCTTCAAAGAGGTCACCAAAGACCTTGGCAATCCCGGTAATATGCAGATCAACACCTTTCTCTGCGTATTTGCTGCGCAGTTCTTCCAACTGATCAGAAAGATACTGGTAATCCAGATTTTCACCGGTTTCCGGATTTTTCTCAAACAGTGGTGCACTGACAATACTCGAGCCGAAATCATTGGCTATGATCTGCCCCACTTGACCAGACTTCAAGATATTTTCCCGCAGCAGATCCAGGCTGGCCCGGGTACCATCGTAATACTCAGGAATAACCGGTCCACCGGTAAACCCTTCTTCCGTCACTTCAATCCAGCGAACCGATGGCGTCCAGATGGACTTCATATTGGCTCGATCAACACCCGGAAGGTAAAAAACTTCATCATTAATCTGCTTAAGTAATTCCATATACTCAGCGGAAAAAATATCACCATCCCGGGCAGCGACAGCTATTCGAATGGTATTACCGGAGTTACCACCCTCTTCCATATGACGAAGCATATTCTGGATAAAAGGGTGTTGCAGCGGCACCATTTTCTGAAAACTGGCATCTACCCTCAGTCCAGTGACCAGCTTCCAGGTCAGAAACAGTGAAACCAACAGGAAAAACAGACAAACCCGCAGACGATTATTGAAAATCATCCGCTCCATTATTGGCTCACTGCCTTGATACGATGAATGATTAAAAGACGACATAACTGGCTGCCCCGGATTCTTTTTAATTGTTCTTTTTATGGCTTACATCAAACACGTTCACTGTCATACAAACTCAAACAGCACTGTAACCACTTCTACTCCAACACATTGCCTTCCAGGGTCATCCGGTAGGCGCCACCCTGGCCAACAACGACAATAAACCCATCACTACTGGGTGCCAGAGCGCTCAGCGTCATCCGATCAGGTCTGTGCGAAACCGACAGACCACTTTTAACGCCTGAAGCCATCCCCGCACCATAACCAGACCCTGTCAGCACCGCCCCGGAATTACCAACCAATGCAATACTGCCATCCACCAGCTTTGCTGAACCAAAGAGCGTTTGATCGGTACCAGAGCTAAGCGGTTGCCAGGTCTCCCCCAGGTCAACGCTCTGATAAATATTTCCCCTCAAGCCATGAACCAGAACTCGACCATTATCACCACTCAGGCCAAACCAGGAACCTTCATAAGGGCTGCTCAGGGTTACCCAGGACTGGCCTGCGTCAGTAGAGCGGAAGAGAATACCAGCCTCACCTGCCAGAAAGAGATTACCCTGACCATCGTCGTTAATGGCATTGTAGTGAAACTCATCCTCATTGCCGATGCGATCATCGATAAAGTCCCAGTTCTGACCACCATCGACTGTTTCAATAATGTAACCGTACGCACCCACGGCAAAGCCATGAAGACTGTCCTTAAACCACACATCAAGAAGAGGAACTGTTGCTTCACGATCAACATATACCTGCTGCCAGGTTTCACCACCATCCTCTGTCTTCAGAACAATGGCATCATGCCCGACAGCATACCCAACCATTTCTGAGGGAAAGTGGACCGCCGTCAGCATTTGCATTGTGGGTACACTGGCCTGCTGCCAGCTGACCCCATGATCATCGGAATAGACAATGTGACCGCGCTCACCGACAGAAACCAGCCTGACACCACCGTCGGTTCTTGTAACATCCAACAATAGACTGTTAGCCGCTTTCTGGGATTTAATTGCCGGGCGATCAAGATCCACATCTGGTGACGAAGCGTGTACTTGAGGGGTTGAAAGGATTGCGACAGAGAGTACTGCAACAAGCACAGCATGAAGCGCCGAAGACAGGCGGGAGAACTTTGCAGGCTCAGCCTTTATACCACTTTGTTCAAGAGTGTCCAGACCGACTGAACCACCCCTGCGGTGACTCCCCCTAATGAAACCAGAGGCAACAGGCATACGACTCCCCTTGTCTTAATATTCTTGTTTTTAGTGCGACGATTATAAACAAACATTATTTAACAGCGAAGCACATCCAGCTATGGGTGCGACAAATGAAACGATTGTTTACAAAAAAGATCTCCTGCCCACTTTGTTATTTTGTGTTCAGTGCATGGCAGAGCATCAATATAGCGACCAACTTTACCGAATAGAGCAAATAAAATTCTCATCCAAAGAGACTATTGCGAAAATATTTTCACTCGTTAGTTCAAGCTCCAATATTTACAGGACAGGTTAGCCTGTTCAAGTGATGCAATGAATAATGAGTGCTGACCAGGAACCAGCCGGCTCCTTATATTCAAGAAGCCGGCTTACAAAGAGAAGAATCAGAGGCTTTTGGTGACCACTTCATAAACATCAGATGAAAGACCTGGGGTTGCTTTAATTCTCTCCAGTGCCTTGCGCATGCGTTCACGGCAACCAGGCTCAAATTTACGCCAGCGGGTTAACGGAGTCATCAACCGTGAAGCTATCTGCGGGTTCTTCTTATCAAGATCCAGCAACTGGTCAGTCAGGAACTCATACCCCAGACCATCCACACGGTGAAACTGCTTCATATTTCCGGCAAAACCGCCCAGGACCGAACGCAGCTTATTAGGGCTGGTTGCATCAAAGATTTCATGCTGCATCAGCGTCAGAATATGCTCCAGAGTTCCCAGTGATGGACTGGAGGCCTGTACCGACAGCCATTGGTCCATAACATTGGTATCATCCTGGTAACGTTCAAAGAAATCAGTCAGCACTTCCTCAATCAGTTCTTTGTCCTGGCAGCCTGCATTGACAATACTGGCAAGGGCAGCAAAGCGATCCGTCATATTGGATGCGCCATGATACTGCTGCTCCGCCAGCGCCAGCATACCTTTATCATCAAGACTGGTCAGATAGGAAAGACTGATATTTTTCAGCGTGCGCTCAGCAATATCTTCAGCCTCAGGACGATAGGGTTTATCGACACTCAGTGACCGCCACAAAGTCTCCAGGGCCGTCTTATTAGCCTCTGAAATAGCACGTTTAACCCGGAGCCTTGCCTGATGAATATATTGCGGGTAGACCTCTACAGCCTGTTCCGCAAGAGAAGCTTCTGATGGCAATGAAAGCATTTCAGCTTTCACAGCCAGATCCAGAGAGTCATCACAGATAATCGTGCCAAACGCCTTGATCAGGCTTTCATCTGGACCACATTCCTTACCCTGTTCCATGGCAGCGACCATTTCATCAATAACGCCACTGGCCAGGCGCTGACTGGCATCCCAACGGTTGAAATGATCGCTGTCATTTTCCATCAGGAACAGCAGGTCATCACGGGAGTAGTCATACTTCACCCGTACCGGTGCAGAAAACCCTCTCAATATCGAAGGCAGTGGACGCTCTTCTATATTTTCAAAAGTGACTACCTCTTTTTCCTGTTTTACATCCAGTACCAGTTCGGTATCTCCGGCTTTATTGAGAGATAAGTCATCCCCCTCACCATCCAGAAGCCCGATACGAACTGGAATATGGAACGGAAGTTTTTCCTTCTGTCCCGGTGTCGAAGGACAGGATTGCTCGATAATCAGCTGGTACTGCTTTTTCTCTTCATCGTATTCATCGCTGACCGTCAACACCGGTGTCCCTGCCTGGCTGTACCAACGGCGGAACTGGCCAAGATCTCGACCAGAGGCATCTTCCATGGCTTTGACAAAATCTTCACAGGTCACGGCCTGACCATCATGGCGCTCAAAGTAAAGGTCAGATCCCTTACGAAAATCATCTGGGCCAAGAATTCCATGGATCATCCGTACTACTTCAGCCCCTTTTTCATAAACGGTGACAGTGTAGAAGTTGGAAATCTCAATGAACGACTCAGGTCTTACCGGGTGAGCCATTGGCCCAGCATCTTCGGCAAACTGCGCGGTACGGAGAACATTAACATCCTCAATCCGTTTCACACCCCGGGAGTTCATATCTGCTGAAAATTCAGAATCCCGGAAAACGGTAAAACCTTCCTTAAGACTGAGCTGAAACCAATCGCGACAGGTCACACGATTACCGGACCAGTTGTGGAAGTACTCGTGGGCAACAATCGCTTCAACCCGCTGGAATCGTGCATCAGTTGCGGTGTCCGGGCTAGCCAGAACACAGGCTGAATTGAAGATATTCAGCCCCTTGTTTTCCATGGCCCCCATATTGAAGTGATCAACGGCCACGATCATGAAAATATCCAGATCGTATTCCCGACCATAGACCTCTTCATCCCACTTCATGGATTTCTTCAGAGAGATCATTGCATGATCACACTGGTCAATATTATGCGCTTCTGTAAAGAGTCTCAGCGTCACCTCACGACCACTCATGGTCGTAAAGTGATCTTCTACATACTGCAAGTCACCAGCGACCAGGGCAAAGAGATAGCTTGGCTTTTTGAACGGGTCTTCCCAGGTAACGTAGTGTCTGCCGTCGTCCAGTTCTCCGCGTTCAATGTCATTACCATTCGAAAGGAGCACCGGATATGCGGTTTTGTCTGCCGTAATTCGGGTGGTGAACCGGGACATCACATCCGGACGATCCAGGTAGTAGGTAATTTTACGGAAACCTTCTGCCTCGCACTGGGTACAGAACATGCCATTGGATTTATAAAGCCCTTCCAGGGATGTATTTTCCTGTGGTTTGATACGACAAACGGTCTTGAGAGTGAAACTCTCGTTGGGTGACACAATCTTGAGAAGGCCACCCTCTACCTTGAAGTCTGAAAATGGCTTGTCATCGATCTCAACAGCAACCAGTTCAAGGTCATCCCCCACCAACACCAGCTCAGGAAGGTTATCTTCACTCTGTTTGCCTGGATTGTTAT
Source organism: Endozoicomonas atrinae (assembly GCF_001647025.1). Lineage (GTDB taxonomy): Bacteria > Pseudomonadota > Gammaproteobacteria > Pseudomonadales > Endozoicomonadaceae > Endozoicomonas > Endozoicomonas atrinae. Next base: position 31,257 of record NZ_LUKQ02000020.1, on the reverse strand, counting down.
CAAGGTTACGACAAATACTCAGAACCGAAGTTACCATCGTATGATCTTCATAAAGATCGAAAGTCAGGTTCGTTTGATCAATCCAGTAGTCAGGTGCCTGATAATCTTTCAGGTAAATCGCTTTTGGTTGCGAGTCTTTCATCTTGTTCATCCCACTATTTATTTCACAAGCGAACAGCTTCGGTTCTGTGATTCATCGACAGTTGGTTAATTAACAGCCACGCTCACCTGATAGGCGGTATGTTTGCGGATATTGACCACACCATTATCCAAAATCAGATATTGTCCCTTAATCCCCAGCAACATACCTTCAATCAATGGTTCCTTGTCAAAGGATCGGGATGTCACTTTGACAGGGTATTCAATCACGGGGTAATCAATATTAAGTACGGCAGACTTGTCTGTCTCTTCAGACTTTACACCTGCCAATGGCTGTATCGCCTGAATTCCAAACTGCTCCTGCAGTGCTGAAACCCGACTACCGTTCATTTCCAGTAGCTCTTGAGCCGTAGCCTGAAGATCCAGAGGATCAGCCGGTCCCTTCAGCATAGCCCGCCAGTTGGTCCGGTCATTAATAAATTCCTTGAAAATGGTTTCCAGCAGCCCAGATTGCTGACGGGTAGCCACACGAATAAACGGCATGGCTTGAGTGGCACCCTGGTCGATCCAGCGGGTTGGGATCTGGGTTGCCCGGGTAATACCCACTTTCAGGCCAGAGGAGTTAGCCAGATAGACGACATGATCTGTCATACAGAACTTTTCTCCCCAGGCTGCATCACGACAGGTGCCCTGATCATAATGGCATTTTTCCGGGCTCATGATGCAGCTGTCGCACTGGGGTAGCTTTTTAAAACAGGGGTAGCAGAATCCCTGATTAAAACTCTTCTTGGTTTTTCGGCCACAGTGGCAGCAATGAATTTCACCGTGGTACTGCATGGACAGCTTGCGCCCAAGCAGGTCATTCAATGGCAGCAATTGATCGCCAATGGGCAGCTGGTAGGTAACCTGGCTCTTGCCGCTCTCTTCAGCCCCTGTCAGAAGGTCTGAATGCATTTTACTGAGCGATCCGGTGATTGTACTTTCGGACACAGTTATACTCTTAAATAAAGTAAAAACCGCCCTGTCATTGGCTGACAAAGCGACCCAGGAGGCTGACCGAGAATAGCGCCCGTAGCGAGGAAGTCAGAAAATTGAGGATGAAAATTTGGTTTTGTGAGGCGAATAGCGAGCTATTTAACGAACAAAAGCGAACTTTCAGACCAATTTTCTGGCTCCGCACGACTGCATGGACGCAGGAGCAGTTGCCGTGCAGGGCAGTCTATTCTCGGCCAGCCTCCTAGTAAATCTTCAGTTTTTGAAACGAAGGATGGTTGCTTCTTCAGCAGGCACATTGCCGATGGAAGCCTTGCTGTCTGATTTGCATTTAGCTGGCATATAACCCACTCGTTCTGATTCCGGCAGGTTTTCATACTCATAAGCAATGACTGCCTGCAGGCTGGCATCCCGTTCATCCTGAGTCATCACACGACCATCAGGCCACCTACCCAGTTCAAGAGCCAGCTTTAGGGACTGATGAATGGCGGGTGTCATCTTTTTCAGAAAAGCATCTAACTGCATTGTATTGAATCCTTTTCAATCTTTTTCTTTAAACAGCAAACCAGCAATGGCACCCAGCACACACCCTGCAACAAGGCCTCCTGTATGCGCCGCATTGGCCATATTACCAAAGCCAATACTGCCCAGAACCCCGGTATAGCCAACAACCAGCCAGACCAGCATAAAGCCGTAGTAAATAGGCGGTAGCCCAAACTGCCAGTTTCGGTCAACCTTTTCCCGCGTCATGCAATACCCCATCAGGCCATACACAACACCGGAAAAGCCACCAAAAATAGTGTCATCCCCACCCCAGAAATATTGGGCAAAATTGGAAATCACAGCAGTAAACACAATGATGGCCAGTAAATGAACACCACCCTGACGAACCTCCAGTCGACTGCCAAAAATATAAAGTGCCAGCATATTGAACGCCAGATGCGTCAGGCCAAAGTGAAGAAAGATCGGACTGATCAAGCGCCAGTATTGTCCCTGATCAAGCCCCATACTCAAACTGCCAAAGTAAAGATATCCATTGGCTACCTCGAAAGGAATGAATGAGAACCAGGCCGTTGCATGCCAGTTGGCACCAGCACGGGTGATCAACGCTACAACAATACAGGCCACCATAAACAGAAAGGTGACTGGCATTCTCTGCCAGGGAATACTTTTTAGAAAACCACCCGCGTTCACCCCCCTTCTGGGAGGAGCTGCCTGCAATTTCAAATCACCGGACTGCCATTGCTGGTACAGGCTGATCACAATACGGGACTTTTCCTCATTCTCAGTCCAGACCACCTGTTTTCCTGATTCTTCTGTTACCTTGTGGGGGATACCCTGAGCATACAGAAAGTAGGAAAGGTTGCTCAGGTCGATGTCTCCGGGGAGTTCCAATGCCCTATGCATAACGTGTAATAAAGTCCTTAATAAGGGAAGCCACACGAGAATAGATACCCTGCACGGCAACTGCTCCTGCGTTGCTCTAGCTCCTGCGTCCATACAGTCGTATGGTGTCAGTAAATTGCTCTAAAAGACCCATTTTGTTCAGTAAATAGAACTACTACTCACCTCACAAAACGGAGCTTTTATCCTCAATTTTCTACCATCCTCGATAAGGGAGCTATTCCCGGTTAGCCTTCCTGAAATTAACAGCGCTCTTCCTGATAGTTCCAACGTAACTTGGAACGGCAGGACTCATAAAAGTTATGGTTCAGTGGATGAAGAAGCTTCAGACGCTGGGACTTTTTATGGATAGTAATCTCATCACCGGGTGCAGAGGTGATATGAATCTGCCCATCACAGCTGATCTGCGGATATATGGTGTTTTCATGGCGAATGACCAGTTTCAACTCACTGTCCCCATCCACCACCAGAGGACGGTTAGTTAACATATGGGGGTACATGGGCACCAAAACAATGGCATCCAGTCGGGGATGCATAATCGGACCGCCACCAGAAAGTGCATAGGCTGTTGAACCGGTTGGCGTAGCGATAATCAATCCATCCGCCCGCTGCTTATAGACAAACTGCCCATCGATATAAAGTTCGAACTCAATAATCCGGGTCGATTTACCTGGGTGCAGAACCACATCATTCAATGCATCTCCCTGACCAATAATCTTACCTTTACGGCGGACACGGGCTTCAAGAAGAAACCGGCTCTCGGCCAGGTAACGTCCCTCCAGCACTTCTGCCAGCTGGTCATCCAGCTCATCCGGAGAGATATCGGTCAGAAATCCAAGACGACCGCGATTAATACCGATCACCGGGATATCATAAAGTGCCAGTGTTCGGGCAGCACCCAGCATGCTCCCATCACCGCCCACGACGATCACCAGGTCACACTGCTGACCCATTTGCTCACGACTGATCATGGTAAAGGAGTGACCTGGCAGCAGACTGTCCAGCTGTTCATCCAGAAGTACGGTCACCCCCCGCTTCTGCAGAAAGTCTGCCAGATGCCTTAGAGTATCCTCCACCTGAATACGCCCCTGGCGGCCGGTTACTCCGACAATTTTGAAGTGTTCCATAAACTCAGTGATGTCGCCTTAGAATGTGAGTTAGTATACGTTAGTCATGAACGGATTTTTACACCAAAGCATACATCATACTCTACACCAGGCAGTAGAGTGGGTACAAAACAGCCCTCCATTATTTAATCGGTCGGCCAGCCCTCTTTTTCTGGACTCTCCCCTGCCCACAGGAATACCCCCGGTTATGCCTGAAAGAAAGCAACTGGAGCTTCTGGCCAGCCTGGTTAACAGGAAAGGTAATCCCCTGCTGGGCATTTTCTACGAAACGCTCTGGCAGTTCCTCTTGAGCCAGCTTCCTGGCAGTCAGGTCATAGCCTCTAACCTGCAGGTAAAAGGCGAGAGAAATAGCCAGTCTGCCACACTGGGTGAATATGATCTTATCTACCAGCTGAGAAACCAGTTCATACATCGGGAGCTGGCCGTTAAATTTTATCTGGGCATTCCTGACGAAACTGGCAATGCCAATGGGTCTCCATGGCGAAACTGGGTAGGCCCCGGGCTTAAGGACCGGCTTGACCGAAAAATGGATCGTCTACTCCATCATCAAGCCATATTGAGTGAGACCAATGAAGGACAAGAAACTTTAATAAAACTGGGTATTGAACAGCCTGTGCAGAAAGAGACTCTGATACAGGGTAGGTTTTTCTATCCTCTTTACCCAATGAACACTGAAGAGTCACAAGTAGTTCAACTGACAGAAGTAATCGAATCAGATACAGAGTCAAAAACGCAACACCAAGCTCATCGTTTGTGCCAATCACCTGAACTCTGCAATCCAGAACACTTGAAGGGAAACTGGCTGACACAAAGCCAGTTCCTGTTGAGCACACGATTGACTAATAAGATGAGCTACCAGATTCCTCATAAGATACAGTGGTTGAACAGGGAGCCTTCCGGGAAACGTCTTAATCATGATGAATTGATGCCCCAGCTCACACAACAAAAACGACCTCTCTATATAAGAGCCATTCATAATGAACTGGAAAGAGGTTTGAATGTATTTATTGTACCTGATGACTGGACAGGTCACGCTATAAAAGTGACTCAAGCATTACTGTGAATTGAAAGCATTCTCTTGAGGCTAACTTTGCGAATATAAGTTAAAAAACCAGAGTAATTATTAATAATAATATTACTGCAATATACAACCACGATTGTGAAATAAAAAAGTAAGTGCTACGAAACTTATTCATCAATTAAAAGTCTTACGGGTATAGAAGTAGTAAAACAAGAAGGGCTGTCATGAATCACCTACTTGCGACTTCTCTTTATTGTAGCGGTGGAGGTTATCACTCAGAAGTAACGAATTACAGGCTTACACCAACTACTGCAAAGACAATACAGATATTACAGCCTGTGATAGTTAAACCTCCCAAAACGCCTAAAGAGAACTGTATTAGAAGCACACTCCCCGACTTAAAAACTTTTGAAAATTATCACCTAAAACAAGCTCCGAGCCCAAAGAGCACTCTCCTTCATGAAGAAACTTCCTCAGAAAGGCTACAACCAGATCACTCCGAATGGATCAGTAAGATTAGAGATCATTGCGCGAAAAAAGTATTCGATGATGAAGAAGAGCAGTTAATCACCCTGGATTTAAGCAGTCACTTACATAAGGCTGAACAGCTGGCTGATGGCTGATGGCTACTCATTAAATAATAACAGAGCCAGAAATGGAAAGCTGCTTACTAGAAACTTTAACCACGCAGATAAGCTCTCCAGGTCGATACCTGATCGCGTATTATTTTACCGAAGGTATCGACACTAAAGAAGAGAAAGATTATACGCAGACATTTATCCTTCAGACTGAGCAAGCCGGACACTGCTTTGCATTATCAGATGTTCCAGGCCTAATTGACGAATTGGAAGAATTCGATAGCTGTCAATCATTTATTCTCAGGATTCTCAGTGAAGACTTCGACGATGAAATCGAAGCCGTTGACCTGTATCAGAAAAAGGGCTAGAGCTGTTTAACTCATTTGCACTGCGTAGAATATCCAATTGGAGGTTACAGAAATTACAGGCATACTACGCTTCCTTTCTATTTAGTCAGAAGCTCCCTCCTATGACTACCGAACATACATTAATGGAGCGCAGTGGCGCTCAATGTGAACTCTGCAGCTCAAAAGATGACCTGAATGTTTACCCTGTTCCTCCTGAGAGCAACACTTCCAAGCCGGATCAATGCATTCTCGTTTGTGACAACTGCCTTGGACAGATCAACCAGTCCAACACAATGGACACCAATCACTGGCGTTGCCTGAATGACAGCATATGGAGTCAGGTTCCCGCAGTTCAGGTCATGGCATTTCGCCTGCTAAGCCACTTGTCATCCGAAGGTTGGGCCCAGGACCTGCTGGATATGATGTACCTGGATGATGAAACCCGTCAGTGGGCTGAGTCCGGGTTAAGCAGTGAGGAGTCAGAGGTGCCAACACTGGATAGCAATGGCAGCGTATTGAGTGCTGGCGATACGGTCACCCTGATCAAGGATCTTCCCGTCAAAGGTGCCGGCTTTACCGCCAAGCGCGGCACCGCTGTCAGGAACATCTCGTTAACAGGCAACCCTGAACAGATTGAAGGTCGCGTCAATGGCGTCCGAATAGTTCTATTGACCAAATATCTGAAAAAAGCCTGAATAACATAAGCAGAGTCTGTTATACAACAGGCTCTGCTTCCTGACGGGATACAGGCTTGTCGACATGCTGCTTTTTCAGTTGCAGCGATGGAGTGTATGGCAATACATCCATAACCTGCCCCTGGGTAATCTGCTGCTGAATACTCCGCCAGTAACTGGCCGTAAAAAGATCCCCGTGCAGACGGGTAAAGCGTTTGCGGATCGCCAGATCAGGGAACAGAAAAACCGGAAACTCTTCTGGAAAAATATCACCCGGTGAGACGGAATACCAAGGCTCAGCTGACATCTCCTGCTCTGGGTAGAGCGCCTCAGGTATGTCACGAAAATTACACTCGGTTAGATAAATAATCTCATCATAATCATAAAAGACCACACGACCGTGGCGAGTCACCCCAAAGTTCTTCAACAGCATATCGCCCGGGAAGATATTGGCAGCGGCCAGCTGTTTGATCGCCCGGCCATATTCATCAAGAACCGCTTCCAATGCCAGGTCATTGCCATCCTCAACCAGCTGTTCAACATAGATATTCATGGGCATCATTCGTCGCTCGGTATATAAGTGGCGAATCAAAACCTTATCGTCATAGATAATGACGGTAGAGGGGGCTACCTGCTGTAACTCATCCAATAACTCCTCACTGAACCGAAAACGTGGCAGTATCAGGTTAGAGTACTCTTGGGTATCTGCCATCCGTCCCACCCTGTCGTGGGTTTTAACCAGATAGTATCGGTCTTTAACCATTGCCTTACTGATATCTTTAGGGGGGGCAAAACGATCTTTGATGACCTTAAACACCATATCCAGAGAAGGCAGCGTGAATACAGACATCACCATACCCTTTACCCCCGGCGCTATGACAAACTGATCAGAAGAGTGTTGCAGGTGCTTAAGAAAATCCCGATAGAAGACACTTTTACCATGCTTAAAGAAACCAATGGAGTTATAAAGCTCGGCACGATTTTTCTCAGGGATAAGAGTGTGCAGAAACTCAATACACTCAGAGGGAATTCGAGCATCAACCAGAAAATAAGAACGGGTAAAGCTGAACAGCACACTGACACAGTCATTCTCACAGAGCAGTGCATCGACGTAGAGTTCCCCCTGTTCATTATTCAGAACTGCCAGAACAAAGGGCTGCAGGTCGTCACCTGCCACCAGCCTTCCCACCAAGTAAGCAGCCTTATTCCGGTAAAAGACCCACTTCAGAACATCCACCCGAACGTTACTGCGCCTTACCCATGACGGTTGAGTCTTTTGCAGCGCATGGATAATATTGCGAATATCTCTGCGACGATACTCCCAGGGCAGTTCAAACTGGAAATCATCCAGTATCCGTCCAACCAGGCTGACCAGACCCTGCTCCTGATAATAGGACCGGTATATGCCCCTGGCACTCTGAACTTTAAAGCCATCAAATTCAGATTGAATAAAGCAGTGACGAGGGTTCACCGCTTCTCCCTTGAACACCTTCCGGTAGATTGAATTATAAAACGTTTCCGCCAGTTCAGGATCAGTCCGGTAAGAGACCAAATCCAGGTAGGCATCATGAACATCCTGCCAGCAGATACTATTCCGGAGATATGACGCTTCAATCTGAGATGCCAGTGTTGTCATCACGTCGGTGACAGCAACATGGTAAAGGTTAATTCGGTCAGAAGCGGCATTTTGCGCAGCGCTCCAGTCCGCTTTCAAAAAACGGTCCCGAGCACCCAGAGTGATGTCAGTAAAGCGCGTTCGATAGTCACTAAACCCTTCAAGAATAATTCTGGCAATCTGTCGGGCTATTGAAGTATTCATTACTGCACCATTGTTGTTTTACTGTAAGAAGTGCAGGCAACCCTCGGTTCAGGTCAACCGGCTTTGAGGCTTGAGCGACAAGCGTTAACCATGCAGCACTTCTTTAATCACAGGGGCTCTGAAATATCATATGTGTGAAGACCATTATCCTCAACAGAACCTGACTCATTGTTATATTTTTATACCTCGCCGTCCCTGAAGCCCACCGGTATGAATCATTAACAGGCGTTTGCCCCTGCAGGGAAGACCTTGCTTCAGGTTTTCAGTCAGTGAATACCATATGGCAAACATGACTTTCCCGGTGTATACCGGGTCCAAAGGGATTGCCGTCTCACTCTCAAACGATTTTATAAATGCAAGCAATTCTTTTGTAATACGAGCGTACCCGCCATGATGATAGTCCGTCAACAGTCTCCAGTTATCCAATGATTGAATCGTATGTTTATCGATATCATTGCGTAGAAAATCGCCTCCTTTTAGGACAGCAACACCGGTTACCCTCGTCTCCGGCATGTCTTTTGAAGCGGCCAGCGCCACCCCTGACAGAGTGGCTCCCGTTCCACAGGCCAGCCAGATCTCATCATAGCTTCCCAGAGAGGCCCCTCCTGCTGCAAGAATTTCGCAGCAGCCCTGAACACCAAGAGAATTACTCCCGCCTTCAGGTACAACATGTACCTCCTGCGCCGGCAAGCCTAATTGATGTAAAAGATGATGGAGAAAGACGACCTCATTTTTTCGACGATAATCACTTCTGGACAGGTAATGTAACTGCATTCCCCAGTTAACGGCATCGGTCAGCGTTGCTGAAAGTGATTCGCCCGGCTCTCCCCTGATAATGCCAATAGTTGGCATACCAAACCGTTGACCAGTCGCAGCCAGTGCATGAATATGGTTGGACCAGGCTCCACCAAAGCTGAGAATGGTAGATCTGCCTCCCCGCTGAGCCTCAATAAAATTGTGCTTCAGTTTGAACCACTTATTACCACTGATCTCGGGGTCAAGCTCATCCAGGCGCAAAATATCGAGGGAGACACCCGTTTCATATAGCCACTGCGTATTCACTGACTGAACGGGAACCGGCTTATCCAATACATCAATAGATTCGAATACCATATTTCAACAACTGCTTCGGCAGGTAGACATCCAACTGCCTGACCTGATCATCGTCCAGGGTAATAACGTCCAGTTCATATTTCCGATAGACATCCAGCTTTTCCAACTTCGACTGATGGTAGCGGTTATCACCGGAGTGCCCAAGGTACTCAAGATAAACATTGCCAGCAGGCAGATAGAACTCACCATAGATATTCTCGTCAATAGGCAGGCGCCGCTCATATGCATGGTTCACTCCGGCAAGATAGAGCCAGTTATCGACCAAAAGCTCGGTTTTAGACCGAACCAGATGACTGTCAGCACAGCGAAGCTTGGCAGGGAATTCTGCCCGATAATGATTTATAGGGTCATCAGCCTCTAAATCCAGGCCGATAGCATGGGTCAAATCAGCCTTTATCTCTTTCAGCGAAAAACGCACCACAGGCTGGTCAAGTACAGAAGCTGGCCAGCAAACCCAGCTACGCCCATTCACCGAGCTACACCGCTGCTCACCACCAGAGCGAATTCCCGCTGAAGTCACTTTCCATCCAGACTCATCGTGTTTAATCCAGCCCAACTCAGCAAGCATTAAATTAATCTGTCTGGCAGAAACACCTGAATGTTGAGCAAGTCCAGTAGCTGTCAGGTTCCCTTCTGTATTGACACTTATAGAAGCCGTTTCTTTGCCAATCGTGACAACCTCTGGCCAGACAATGTATGTGCCATATTTGACGTGTGTTGTATACTCGCCACCCTCTTCAAGGCCTTTACTGGTTAATACCCAACCATCATTAATACGCTCAATCCAACCTGCCTGCTCCATTTTTCGGAATAAATCACCAACCGGCAATTCCAGAGAGCGAGCCAGAGCGCTGGTGGATATCTTGTTTTTTATGGGGTCAGACATAAGAGAACGCCTTCAGCAGTGGTTCTGAAAATTTACTGAAGGCAACAAAAGAAAAAAAGGAAAATTAACCGGAATTTATAATATTCATGCTCTACGAACGCAAACCCAGCTTTTTCCTGCCCTAAGTACCTGATCATATGAAATCGAATATTTCTGGCTTAGTGGTTAGTTACTATGCAAGGCTCAGCTGAGTGAGCATAGCCGTAGCTATGTGATCGTAGCTGTAACGCGCAGCACGCCTGCATGGATGCAGTTGGTAGGGCAACGCAGGACCAGATTGCCGAGAGCGACTGACCACTGGATCAGAAAATATGATTTCATATGGTTGGGTACTTATCACTTCCTGCGCTTACTCTTCGACCTGCATCACCTCCGGCTCTTCCTGCATCACTACTGCCTGCTCTTCTGCCTTAATCTCACTCTGAATTTGCGCTGAAACATATCTCATATATGGCTTTCCGGAAGGAAGGTCTTTCTGATCAATGAGCTCTCTTTCAATACCTGGAGCCAGTATAACGTTATCCCCTTTGTGCCAGTTTGCAGGTGTCGCCACCTCACCATTCTGTATTGCTATTTCATCAAGTGCGTCCAGAACCCGGGACAGCTCATCGAAACTTCGCCCAATCTGCATGGGGTAGGTCCAGGTAACTTCAATCTCTTTGGTTTTATTATTAATAATAAAAACTGAGCGGACCGTTTTATTGTCCTTCGCTGTACGGGGTGATCCGCCTTTGACTTTGGATGGTAACATGCCATAAAGCTTGGCTACCTTAAGCTGGATATCAGCAATCAGAGGAAACTCAATCTCAGCAACGTCAGCGACGGCTGCAACATCTTTCAGCCACTCCTGATGCGTTTCAACCGTGTTAAGGCTCAGACCAATCACATTCACTCCTCTGCTTTTAAAAGAGGGCACCAGTTTCTGAACTTCTGCCAGTTCTGTCGTACAAACGGGTGTAAAGTCCTGGGGGTGAGAAAAAAGTACGGTATACCGTCCCCCTTCACGCTGTATCCAGTCATAGAACCATACCGGTTTGTCCGCAGTTGAAAGATGTGCCTTAAAATCAGGAGCTATATCTCCAAGCACAAGCCCCCAGGACAAAGAACATTGAAGGCTGCCAACAAGAAGAGTACAGAGCAGTAACAAAAGTGAATGTTTGCTACCACGCCTTCTCTCTTGGGTCGCTCTATAAATACATTTCATTATTAATCACCATCAAAAAGTCCAGATCTACGTGAACTCAGCAGGCCTGCTTACTGCGAACCTGAAAGTCAGTGAAATGAGGTTAGTAGTAGACTTCAATAACGGTTAGATACTTTCGTATCCCAATATAACGGTAGAAATTTCAGAAAATAATAAACATGGATTTCCGTTGGATGTTCTCAATGAGCACCATGACCAGCCAACCAATGTTTCTCGAGGCACATAAAGATGCAAACGACGAAGTCTAACTGCGCCAGATAAGCAGTACGCTTTGCCTGAACGTCTGACTGTCAAATGGTCTTATGAGTTATAGAGAACACCCCTGATATGAAATACCCACGCCAAACCTGCCACATCTTCTAAACTCATTGGTTGTGTATACACTCTACCTATCAGACCGGAAGGGCTGCCATGAAGAATAACCCTCTCTCTCTTGATACTTATCAACGTCCTTTTCTAAATACTCCTGACAGTGCTGAGAAAGTCCTGCTGCATTCATGTTGCGCCCCCTGTGCAGGAGAAGTTATGGAAGCGATTAAAGCATCAGGTATTGAGCAGACCGTGTTCTTTTACAACCCGAACATCCACCCGGCTGAGGAGTACCAGCTCCGTAAGGATGAAAACAAGAGATTCTGTGACAAGATCAACATTCCGTTTATTGATGCTGATTATGATACGGACAACTGGTTTGAACGAACCCGGGGCATGGAGAATGAACCAGAACGGGGTAAACGCTGCACAGCCTGTTTTGATATGCGATTCGAACGGACAGCGCTCTACGCTTATGAACACAACTTTACGGTGATCTCCAGCACACTGGGGATTTCACGCTGGAAGAACATGGAACAGATCAATGACTGCGGCACCCGGTCTGCAAGGCATTATCCTGGCATTTCCTACTGGACTTACAACTGGCGTAAACAAGGAGGCAGCCAGAGAATGATTGAGCTCTCCAAACGGGAAGCCTTCTATCAACAGGAATACTGCGGTTGCGTATACAGCTTGAGAGACACAAATCGGTACCGGATGTCCCAAGGGCGCCCTCGAATAAAAAGGCTGGTGAATTTTTATGGGCAGAGCAAGGATGGACATGACAATAAAGAGGGCTGTGCAATTATTGCTACTTCTTCCTGAAGCCTCCTCAAAAAAAAAAAATTTCGTCTATATTCATTAATACTGATGGTCTGTCCATCCAATTCCAGCTGAAATCAATAAGAATGAAGAAAATATTCCGGGCAACTCTAATCTGCCTTTTGCCGCTTACTCTGATTATCTCAGTACCTTGGTACAATAATAATACAGACATAATGCAGCACAGTTCTTTTACAGGCTTACCGGACTGGGTAGCTGTTGCGCTACTCTGCTACACCTTGGTCCCACTGATCAATATCCTCATCTGGGCAACCTGTTACCCCCAAAATGATAACGATAACTAGTCCATGCCTCCTATTATCTTCAGTCTGATCAATATCATCATCTATCTGCTTATTCTGATCCCCATATGCATTAAAGCCAAAAGGTGCAGCCTTCGACACAATGCCACTGATCACTACCTGGCGAACCGTTCCCTCGGGTTTATGGTTCTCTTCCTGACCATCTATGCCACAACATTCAGCGGTAACATTCTGGGCGTCAGCGGCCAGGCTTATCGATCCGGATTCACCTGGGTCATGTTTGCCGGCCTGGTAGCTGCCATCACATCCTCATTTCATCTGGTGATCCCCAAACTCCGGCCACTGAGTGTTAAACACCATTTTGTGACACCCGGAGACTGGATTCGCTTCCGCTTTGGCAGCCATACCCATAGCCTGAGAATCCTGGTCTCCATTGTACTGATACTCTCTCTGGGCAACTTCCTTTATGCCCAGCTAAAGGCGGCCGGTGAGATCATTGTTGTCATGACTCAGGAAGCCATCCCCTATGAAGCAGGGGTCATTGCCTTTGCCCTGATCATCCTGACTTACGATATTTTAGGTGGTCTCAGGGCTGTCGCCTGGACAGACATGATCCAGGGACTGATTATGCTGGCAGGCTTCGCCTGCCTGGGGCTGTGGATTATTGATACCTCACAAGGAATCGACAGACTTTCCATGGCCATCGCGGAGCATAGACCTGAGAGTGTAAAAGTACCCGGCTTCACCACCCAGGTTCAGTGGTTCAGCCTGATGGTTCTCGGGGGCTTATCGGTCACCATCTACCCACAGACTCTGCAGCGCATTTTTGCCGCCTCTTCAGATAAAGCGCTCCACCAGTCAATGGCTGCCATGGGCATTGTCGCTCTGTTTACCAGCACCGTATTTCTTTTCACAGGATGGGTGGCTATTCCCCTGTTCAGCCTTGACTCAGGATTTCAAGCAGACCAGGTACTTCCCAGACTGCTGGAGCAGTGGGCAGCCAGTAATATCTGGAACCGGGTCAGTGCCATGATGGTACTGCTGGCCATTCTTGCCGCCATCATGTCTACTGCTGACTCTGTTCTTCTTTCCGTAGTCTCCATGATCCGGCATGACCTGTTGAAAACCACTCAACGGGAAGGGCTCAAGTATGATACCACAATCACCATTACCTTGATGGCCCTGGTATCCATTCTGGCACTACATCGTGATATCACGCTGTGGCGCCTTATGGAGCTCAAACTCGAACTGCTGATTCAGTGCTTTCCCGCTTTTATCATTGCATTGCACTGGCGCAAACTTCCCGCTGCTTCAGTTCTGGCAGGCCTGGCTTTTGGACTGACTATCCTCGGAACCTTGCTGGCCCTGGGAATCAAACAGATAGCCGGCGTCAATGCCGGCCTTATTGCGCTGGGAGGTAATGTACTGCTGACGGGCTTCACTTATTTCATTCAAACGATACTGCTACAATCTGACAACAATCAACTCATGCCAAAATAGAAGCTTTTTATTCTTAACCAGCATTCTTTTTGGTAAGAGGCATCAGAGGCTTTTTAATCACTGGCCAAAATAACTCTTCCGCCCAGTGCAAACGTTTTCCAATGGGTAAGCCAAAACGCTTTTGCCGCGTATTTGGAATTTTGGCCGTGCCAAACAGCGTATCAAAAATAAATAAAGTAATGGCGTAATTCCCATTGGGGTGAGCCCCCTTGCCAAATGCATGATGAGCATGATGAGTATCCGGCAGAGTAATTACATGTTCAATTACACGCCAGAATGGCTCAGACCAGGGCATTTTCTCCCGCAGCCATAAGTCCCATCGAAAGGTAGTATGCGTCAGAGTATTCACTATGTAGGTCACCAGAACCGCAGCCACATAAGGCTCTCCCAGACCAAGATAGATGGCCAGTGGTCCGAACCAGCTCTGTGGCAGCAGCAATACCCAGAATACGTTATAGCGATATAAAACACCGACATTCAGGGTCTCCGCCGTATGATGAGTACGATGAAGCTTCCAGAACCAGCGCCACTCATGGGCAAAACGGTGCATCCAGTAGTGCAGAAACTCCTGTACGACAAAAATTACCGCAAACGCCAGCCAGAAGTTTGTTCCAGCCATGACTCCTGCACTGTCCTGAAAAAACATCAACACTATAATACCCGACAATGTTCCAACCACCGGTGAAGAGAACACGGCATGAGCTGCAATACCGGCCAGCGTTAATCCAGCATCCCTCAGTGGCCGCTCGCCGCGGTGAATTCGACCGGACAACAACTCAAGCAGAAAAGCAGGAATAAAAACAGCAAGAACAACAATACCCAGCAATTGCTGTTCCGGCGCAGGGATTGGGAACATAACGTTTTCCTTTTTTTATTATTTTTGGTTGTGCTTAGATTAGTGAGTTCAACTCATCGCTGTATCAAACCACCAACAATAAAGGCAATTAATTGCTGCGACTGCTCCAGCAAATATTCATTGGTCCATAATTTAGATTGCTGTCGTCTGAGCAAATCCCATAACGCCACGGTATGTATCAGCTGTGTACCGGTAAAATTCATACGGGAGTGGAATTCGGTCTGTTCCAGTTCAGGCAGACAATCACGCATCATTCGAGTCATTAACTGCAGAGAGCTGGAGCGGGGTCCATCAAACAGCAGTTGTTGATGTTGGCCACTCAGGGCTAACTGCGTAATCAAACTGACGTAATAATTTTCACCTGGGTGCTCGATCAGATGGTGAATATAGGGCATCACCAACGCCCCCACCAACGCTTCTAAAGAGCCTGCCTGACCTGGCTGAATGGTCATCAGCATGTCATGTCGCCGGGCATTGAGAGGAATCATGCGCAGATCGAGAATGGCGGAAATCAACTCTTCCCTATTCCCAAAATGATACTGCACCGCCGAATTATTTTTCTGGCCAGCTTCCCGGGCAATTTCTCTTTCAGAAATAGCATTCAACCCTTTTTCAGCAATCATCTTTTCAGCCACCAGCATGAGGCTCAATTTGGCTTTACTGAATTTTGGCTCATTGACGACAGGTGTTTCTGACTTTTCTGTATTCATAGCTGCATTAAGTCACAGCAAAAAAATTAAGTCAATTGACTTAATTAAAAAAATTATGCGCTCTCCATCTGCCACCTATGGATACCGAAAGGCATTGGTATTACTATCCACCCGAGAAATCGGGCTCAACTGAAAAAGCTGAAATGTGCAACCCGTGACCTGGAATACTTAAGAATTTTTCCTGCAAATAATGGGGTTACATTCCTCTGCCCTGCAGTTAAGAGTTCATCAAAATACTGGATTCTGGGCCATAATTATCGAAACCAGAGCGTTTCTGAGAGCATCTACAGCCCCTGTCGGGATTTTCTATTCCGTTTTCCTGTCAGGCCGATAAAACCTGAAATAAATCGCTCACCCCCTCTAATTGTTAACACCGTTATCGGGCTACAAACTATGATACGTTTTGTTGCGCCACTGTCAGGCATGTTTATTTTCGCTCTGGCCAGCGGATACCTGACGACCCTGATTCCTCTGAGAATCAATGCGACAGATGGCAATGACTTTATGGCCGGTCTGATGGGTACCGCCTACTACCTGGGATTACTGGCAGGGTCATTTCGCTCAGAAAGTATCGTTTGCCGGGTAGGCCATATTCGCTCTTTTGCCTGCTTCATGGCGTTACTCTGTGCCACCGTACTAAGCCTTGCCCTGTCTGAAAATACCACCAGCTGGCTGGTACTCCGCTTCCTGAATGGCATGGCGGTTGCTGGTATATTTGTGGTGGTTGAGTCTTGGCTTCTCTGTGAAAGTGACAGCTCTAACCGTGGCCGGGTACTGTCCTTCTATATGGTATCACTCTATGGAGCGAACGCTATCGGGCAGCTTTTTGTCGGCTTCTTTGATAGCAGCAGTCTGACCCCTTTTATCCTGATTGGTATTCTTCTGTCATTGTCAATCTTCCCACCGGCAATGACCCGAATCCCAACGCCAGAGATAGAAGAGGCATCTACACTGGGGTTCAGAAAGCTTTTCGAACTGACACCGTCTGGGGTACTCGGCTGTTTTGCCGGAGGCTTGGTATTGGGCGGTTTGTACTCAATGCTTCCCATTTATCTGGCCGACCTGAGCGGCAGCGATGATCACACCGTAGCGATCTTTCTGGCCATCACCATGCTTGGCGGAATGGCACTGCAGTTTCCCGTGGGCTACCTCTCCGATATTATCGATCGGCGTAAAATGTTGATTCTGGTTGCCCTGGCGGGTTGTGCCGTTTGCTTTGCACTCATCCTCAGCTCCCACGAGAGCTGGCTGTATTATCCCCTGTTATTTCTGTTTGGTGGTGCAACCTTCACGCTCTACCCACTTGCCATCAGCCATGGCTGTGACCATATGCACCCGGACGATATTGTTGCAGGAACCCAGGGGCTTCTTCTCGCCTACAGTTTTGGGGCGTGTATTGGCCCGATCTTCGCCTCACTGTTTATGGGCCATATTCCAGAAGGTCTGATGCTGTATTTCATCACGATAATGGGCGCCACTGGTATCTTCTTCCTGATTCGGATGGCTTACCGTCCTGCGATCTACACCAGCGAAGAGCAGCACTTTATCCCCGTACCGCGCACTACCCCTATTGTCGCGCAGATTGACCCCCGTTCTGATGCCGAGGAGTTACTGGATACTGAAGAGCCAGCCAAGCCCTAACATTAGCCTTAGTGTTTCGGGCAGCATTGCTGCCCAAACCTCTGTTAGAAAACTGAACACCTTTATTCTGGCCGAACCGTGAGCGTAATAACATCCTGGTAGATGCCCGCAGGCAAGGCCGTAACTGCAGAGTCTAGTAACGATACCCTGAGTGTGGACCTGATATTTGGACAACCCTGGGCGTTATCAGGTTTCAATCCTCTTAACGCCACACCTCCGGTAACAAGTACATTGGATAAAGAATTCTCCGGCCCTGCCCCCACTTTCCAATAGGCAGAATAGGACGCACCAACACTCTGAAAATTCCTTACCTGTCCATTATTACGAGACTGAATTTCAAGACTGTAACCTGGAGCCGTGCTGTAAACACAAATGTTCGAATTGCTTGCTTCCCAGACGGAGCCACTCTTTTCAAAGGTCAGATCCTTAAGGTCTGAAATCTGGATTACTTCTCCACCCATAATCTTAACTGGAAGATATATGGCATCTGTTTGCCCTTCGGCCTTAACCTGTAATCGACTCTCATAGCGCCCCCCCGGAAGACTGCCAAGGTTTAGAAATGTCAAACTAAGCCTGGCATTGTGTTGAGCTGAGCGGCAGCCTGAACGAAATGAGACCGGGTATAACTGACCTTTAACCACCTCATCTTCCGCTTCACTAGTGTTCTTTGGCCACACCCCCACTGTATAGTGCTGAACAGCCGCTCCACCTCCAACGGGCAAAACCGAAAATAATCTACCCATCGTATAAGGCTCGTCTGATAACTCAATTTTCTCAGTAACACTCCCCTTAGCATCACTGCACAGAGCCAACTGACCCACACCACTGGGGAAGACGTAGATTTTTTTCTGGCTATCACTCAAAGACGAGATATCAATAACAACCTCTTTCAATGAAGCATCAGTTAATCTTACTTGTGCAGAGGCCTGAGATATCAGCAGCACCATGAATACTGAAAGAAAGAAAAATCGATATATCACGTTACCCTGACTCTAAACACAGAAAACGTCTTATAAATATAGGATCAAAATGGATAGCCATGAAGAAAGCATCAAAGGAGGTTACTAAGCCACGCTGTTTTCTCAAGTGGGTTTTACGAATGCTTCAAAGGTGAAGAAATACTGAAGGGCAAGAAGCTTTCCCACATCACGGAGAAAAAGCAAAAAGAAATCTTTAAGAAAAATGGGATAAGAAATGAGCTCATTAGATATAGAACCCATAAACAAAAACCCTTACGACAACTATCGTAAGGGTTTCAGTACTATCTCAATAATAATGGCGGACCGGACGGGACTCGAACCCGCGACCTCCGGCGTGACAGGCCGGCATTCTAACCAACTGAACTACCGGTCCGCTGCTGTCATAAATCAAACATTTAAGTTCAATTTATGGTCACTCTGTTAACAACTGACGTTGTTGAATGTGGTGGGTGATGACGGGATCGAACCGCCGACCCTCTGCTTGTAAGGCAGATGCTCTCCCAGCTGAGCTAATCACCCAAATTTTTCTTTATTCACACGCTTTGAACGCAGGAATAAAGTGGCGGACCGGACGGGACTCGAACCCGCGACCTCCGGCGTGACAGGCCGGCATTCTAACCAACTGAACTACCGGTCCGCTGCTGTCATAAATCAAACATTAAAGCTCAATTTATGGTCACTCTGTTAACAACTGATGTTGTTGAATATGGTGGGTGATGACGGGATCGAACCGCCGACCCTCTGCTTGTAAGGCAGATGCTCTCCCAGCTGAGCTAATCACCCAATTTTTTTTATTCACACGCTTTGAACGCAGGAATAAAATGGCGGACCGGACGGGACTCGAACCCGCGACCTCCGGCGTGACAGGCCGGCATTCTAACCGACTGAACTACCGGTCCGCTGAAACTTTTTCCGATCACCCCAGTGTTGCCACCAGCGCTACGGGAGGGAGACTTTACCAGAACCCCCCTCGATATCAAGCCCTGTTCAAGACTTGTTGGCATCAAAAGCAAAATAGAGATGGCGGACCGGACGGGACTCGAACCCGCGACCTCCGGCGTGACAGGCCGGCATTCTAACCGACTGAACTACCGGTCCGCTGATTTCATAAACAACAGAAGCCTTTTAACAACAACTGCACTATGAACACTGGATGCTAACAACATCTCTGAATCTGGTGGGTGATGACGGGATCGAACCGCCGACCCTCTGCTTGTAAGGCAGATGCTCTCCCAGCTGAGCTAATCACCCTGAACTCTTTTAAAGAGATTGTTAAGAACTTTGCTTTGGCACTTCAAGTTTCCCGAGAGCCCCTCTCAACAACGCGGCGAATTATAAGCAGCTAACCTGTTGATACGCAACAGTTATTAAAGACTTTTTTTTATACCCTCTTTATCTTTATAAACATCAGTCACTATTTTACGGTCAGGGTTTGCTACCATGTGCCTTTCCATCACAGCCTTGAGCTCATACTCGGAAGTGCAGCCCGACAATATGGAAAGTGGCCAAACTTCCTACTAATCAGGATTCTGGAACGATCATGTGGTTCAAACATCTCATCTTTTATCGTTTTACCCAGCCATTCAAGACGTCTGCCGAAGACCTTGAAGAGCAACTCCGTCAGAAACGCTTTCGCAGCTGTGGCAGTCAGGATATGAGCACCTATGGATGGGTCCCACCATTAGGCAAGCATGGTGAACTGCTGACCCATGCTGGAAATGGCTTCATTATGATTACCGCCCGCAAGGAAGAGAAGATCCTTCCAGCGAGCGTGGTCAAGGACGCACTGGAAGAGAAAGTTGAACAAATTGAACAGGAGCAGGATCGTCAGGTTTTCAGCAAAGAGAAGAAAACATTAAAAGACGATGTACTGATGGAGCTGCTGCCAAAAGCATTCAGCCGCAGTCAGAACACCTTTGCTTATATTGACCCCGCTAAAGGCTGGCTGGTTGTTGATGCTTCTTCATTCAAGAAAGCGGAAGAGCTGACATCCTGTCTGCGCGAATGTCTTGGCAGCCTGCCGATTATTAATCCGCCACTCAAGAATATGCCCTCTCATGCCATGACGCGCTGGCTGGCTCAGGAAGTCTCCATGCCTGACAAACTGGTGCTAGGTGATGAATGTGAGCTCCGCGAGCCTGGAGATGAAGGAGGTCAGGTCAAAGTCAGCAAGCAGGAGCTGGTTGGTGAAGAGGTTGAGGTTCACCTGCAAGCTGGTAAACAGGTCAGCAAGATGGCACTGATATGGAATGATGCCCTGAGCTTCGTTCTTGGTGATGATCTGGTGATTCGCAAACTGAAGTTCACCGACTCTATTCAGGAGCAGCTTGATGAAGTCAATGCTGAAACAGCAGCCGAGCAGTTTGACGCTGATTTCTCCATCATGACACTCACGCTGCAACAGATGCTGGACGAACTGATGGAAAACCTTGGAGGAATGAGCGAAGAAGCGCTGGAAAGAAATGAGGTGGCCAGCTTCTCTGTGGATATTCCAGAAAAAGAGACCGTTTAAGATGTTGAACCACGAAGTTCACAAAAAGCACAAAGAAAAGATTTTTAAACTTTGTGCTCTCTTTGTGATCTTTGTGGTTCAAAACAATCAGTGCATCAGGCCAAAGAGCTTTCCACGATAGCGTTTGGCAACCGGGTTGCCCTGGCCCAGCTGATCAAACACCTTCAACATCAGCAGTCTGGCACCGTCCTCGCGGAACTCACGATCCCGACGAACAATCGTCAGCAGATTCTCCAGCGCTTCTTCATTCTCATCAGCAATCACCAGCCGAATCGCCAGCTGGTAACGAGCCTCATGATCATTTTCATTGTCGGCCAGCCGGGCTTCCAACTCACTACGGGCAGGTGCATCTGCAACCATTTCATAGAAGGACAACTTGGCTTTAGGCTGGGCAATACCTTCCGCATCTCCCGGAAGTACAGCCATCAACTGACGGGCTTCATCAATACGCCCAACCTCCAACAGCAGATTAACCTGCAACACCTGTAGTGCATGGTTATCAGGCTCATCTTTCAGAATATTCTGGAGGAGCTCCAGTGCCTGGCCTGCCTCACCTTCGGCCATCAACGTCTCAACCTGCTGGCGAATCATTTCTGCCGGACTCATGGTCAGTGGATCCAGCACTTCACGAAGCACCTCTTCTGACTGAGGTCCGCTGAACACCTGAACCGGCCGGCCCTGGTGTAAAACCACCTGCCCAGGCAATGCTCTTACCTGCAACTGATTCACCAACTGCTGAGCCAACATCTGTTCTGTTTCTGCTTCCACTTTCGCCAGTATCAGCTTGCCCTGATAAGATGCAGCCAGCGTTTCCAGAACACCCAGCTGAGCCGAACAGGCCGGATCACTCTGCATACCTATATAAAGAAGTACTGGTTGATCGACGGACTGCTGAAGCACTTCCTGAATATTCGCTTCTGTCACATCCACCACGAAGCTTTGCTCATTCATCACATTTGCCACCTTGAAAATCCTGCTGACCCTATGCCGCACTTCTGGCTGCAATAACCACAGTGCAACTTTAAGCTATGTAGGGATGATAAAGATACTTTCACCTGGCGATAAGGCCTCTGCCAGCATTTTTAAACCTTCATTTTTTAATGATCAGGCTCTACCTGAAGGAATGTGATTGAACACTTCGCCGCAATCCACCGCAAAATCACCCCGACAGAAAAAAACTTTTCTTTAAGAATATCTTGGAATTAGCGGTACTTTGCATAAATAGGCTTCAACCCGAGACAGCCATCTTTACTTTACCCACAGAAACTGTGGATAAGTTTGTGGATGACCCCACACAACCCGTCACAAAGACTGATGTTTACTACCCCTTTATCAAACTGTTCATTTTTTAACCTATTTTTTCTCTATATTTTTCATGCACTTAGGATAAGTACTTACAAAATCAGTCACTTATGGCGCCAAAAAAAAATACACGTCAATCGCTTGACATTTGTGCATAAAAAAAATTAGAGCCCTCTTCTAACCAGCACCTTAAGGCTCCCGCCAAAGATCCCGAACCAAAGCCTTAATAACAAACAGTTATTAATAAACCAGCCCCTGTTGAGCAACTCCAAGCCCGTAAAGTCGTACTATGGATTTTTTTCCTGTACAGAGAGCATCGGTTATTTGCTATGATTTCGAGTCTGAACACCCCCGGTCACGCCTTGCGCTGGTTAGGTTCTGTTCAAGGATGCACAGACTCAGACAGTAATGAGCCATTCCCTGTGAAAGAGCTTTTGAGCATTTACGTGCTGCCAACTACCAGTTCTACCTTCATATAGTTAAGTAGTTAGCCTGCATGATAAAAGGCCTTTCATAGCTCAGCTGTCATCAGCCAGGAAAATACTCACCAGCATTCAGGCTGCTGAAGGTCGACACTCTTTCACTTGTTGCCTGCAAGCACCTCAAATAGCGTTGGGTATAGTTGTACCACCATCATTCGTCATAAATCGACAATACAGAACAGGTAGTTGCAATGAGTCTTGCTGATAAGGTCCTGGCCGTTAACAACGATCTCCCGATTAGAACCGACCTTCCTATTCATTCCGGCAAAGTCCGCTCCGTCTACTGGCTTAACGAAGCTGACAGCAGGCGTCTTGTTCATGAAAAAGGCTATGATGTTGCTCACGATGCGCCACTGGCCATTATGATCATTTCCGACCGTATCAGTGCTTTTGACTGTATCTGGCATGGCGAAGGTGGATTAAAAGGGATTCCAGGTAAGGGAGCTGCACTGAATGCGATTTCTAACCACTGGTTTAACCTGTTCAAGGAACACGGTCTGGCTGACAGCCATATTCTGGATATCCCCCACCCACTGGTATGGATAGTACAAAAAGCACGCCCGGTCATGGTTGAGGCTATTTGTCGCCAATACATCACCGGTTCAATGTGGCGCTCTTACAGTAAAGGAGAACGCGAGTTCTGTGGAATCCGGTTACCGGAAGGGCTGAAAAAAGACCAGCAGCTGCCAGAGCTATTAATTACACCATCAACAAAAGGCGTAATGAGGGGAGTTCCCGGCGTCCCCGAAGCCGATGACGTAAACATTACCCGTAAAAACCTTGAAGATAACTTCTCCTCATTTAATTTCAGTACACCAGAAGACATTGATCGATACGAAATACTGCTAAAGGAAGGGTTCAGCGTTATCAGCCAGTCTCTGTCAGCCCTGGACCAGATCTTTGTTGATACCAAATTCGAGTTTGGTTACGTTACCGATGCCAGCGGGCAGGAAAAGCTGATTTATATGGATGAAGTTGGTACTCCAGACTCATCCAGAATCTGGGATGGTGAAGCATACCGACAAGACAAGGTGATTGAGAAATCAAAAGAGAGCTTCAGGCAGTTCCTGCTCAACCACTTCCCTGATCCGGATATTCTACTGAACAAAGAGAGAATGCCAGAACGGGAAGCGCTTGCCCGGGAGCATGCATTACCAGAAAGTGCATTTATGGATCTCTCCAGGACCTATACAGACATCGCCGAGACAATTACCGGGAAGCCTCTGAATATCTCTGACAACCCCAAGGCCGAGATTATCGAGGTTCTGGCTAAAGAATATGGCCTGATCGACACACCATAAATGGCAAAGCAGAACCCTGCACTTTGAAAATCAACAGTTATAAAAAAGCAGGCTCTACGCCTGCTTCTTTTATTGAAGGTTGTCCTGGATAACCTTGAGCAGCCTTCGACTAACATCTGCAGGAGCCGATGTATTAACATCTTTTTCTACAGAAAGCTGAACCACTTCAGAGTAATTACTCACCCTGACCGTCAACGTTTTCTTCTCATCAGAAACATCAGTGTCTTCTTCATCATCACTGAACCAACCTGACCAGAAGCTCTTCTTTTTCTCGTCCTGTTTCAGTTGTGGAACACTATCGGCAAGATAGAAGAGGCCTGCGGAGCGGTTACGATCCACAACCTTCAGCCCAGATTGATTCAGAGCATTGGAAACAGCGTCCCATACACGGGCATAAGACAGCCCTCGAACGGTCAGGACCGGATTGCCATTACCATCTCGACCCGACTCCGTAAGCGAAGCGATATCAGCCCCCTGAGCCTGCAGAGAAACCGATGATTTAGCTTCGTTGCGTGCCAGAAAAACCAGCAGCTCTGCAAGCACACCGTTATCCAACCGCTTGCTTCGCTCTCCCAGGTTATCCCAGCCCTCAGGAATCGGGGACTGCTTTCTTTTTTTAGAGAATGGCCGCCCCTGATGATAGACATGAACCTCTGTCGTCCCCCCTTTCAAACCATTACGAACCTCAAAGCGAAAGCGATCTTCCATCGGATCAAGGTCATCGACACCAAACAGCTTACCCAGTGTTCGATACATCACACCATGATCTTTATCGTTACCAAAGTCATTCCATTGGGTTTCAATAACGCCTTTTGAAACATCTTTGATACCGATGCCAACACCCAACGCCTCAATGTAGCCAAGCACACCAGGCCATACTTCTCCGGGCTGACGATCAACGGACAACCATTCCTGACTGCCATCACGCTCAATACTGTAATGATCACCCTCTTTCATCATTAATCGCTGGGAAGGCCTTGGAACCTCAAACTCTCGTGACAGTTTCTGACCAGCCTGACCAGCCTGACCAGCCTCAGGAATGACCAGAACATCACCCAGCTCTTTGGCCTGAGATCCCGCTGGCAATGTAATGGGCTTAGCTGTCTGCGCCTCGGTGTAGTCTCCGGCACGGTCCCGCAGATACCCTTGCTGGCCAAAGGGATTGGCACAACCTGTCAGCACCAATGCGCCAATAGCAACAGACAGGCCCAACCGGGTGTGCCTTTTCAACTCACTAATCCTTTGACCTGGAACCATCAAACCAACCCCGCCTTTTGCAGTGCACTTCTAACATCGGAGTGATAACACTCCGAGAGGGGTGTCAATGGCAAACGAATACCTTCCTTGACCATACCCATCTCCTTTAACGCCCATTTTACTGGAATCGGATTGGCTTCCAGAAAGAGCTTACTGCTCAATGCGTCAATCTGGGCATTGAGTGCTTCAGCTTTACTTCGATCACCTGCAATTGCAGCAACACACAATTCATGCATAGTTTTTGGGGCGACATTATTGACGACAGAGATAACACCATTTGCCCCCTGGAGCATCAGCTCCATGCCTGTAGCATCATCACCGGAATAAATAGCAAAGTCATCACCACACAGTTCCCGGATCTGTCTGCCGCGCTCAATAATACCCGTAGCTTCCTTAACACCAACAATATTATCAAGCTGACTCAGGCGACCTATAGTTTCTGGTAAAAGATCTACCGCAGTACGACCGGGGACATTATAGAGAATCTGGGGAATCGAGACCGATTCAGCCACCATTTTATAATGAAGATAAAGACCTTCCTGAGTTGGCTTGTTGTAATAAGGTGTCACCAGTAAACAGGCATCAACCCCCAATGCCTTGGCTTCAGCTGTCAGATGTACTGCCTCTGCTGTCGAGTTCGCCCCTGTACCGGCAATCACAGGAATCCGACCATTAACCTGATCCACCATCCGTTTAATGGCTTCACAGTGTTCCTGCACAGTCAGAGTAGCTGACTCACCTGTGGTGCCTACCACCACGATCCCATCTGTTCCCTGGTCGATATGATGCTCTACAAGTGCATGCATACTCTCCCAGTCCAGCTCACCATTGCCATACATGGGGGTAACAATTGCCACCAGGCTCCCGGTAATCATCAGTTCACTCCTAAAGGCAGAATCTCGCGTAATGTTACTAATGCCCCTTTATATTCACAAGGCCGAAATCCACCACCACCCGGCTCTTTGCTGAAAAAGCAGAAGCTTATGGAGAGAAAAAGCCTCAAATTTTTGAATACAGCTTCAGAACCTGCCTTTTTTTCAGTGATGGTTTAAACTATCCCCCTGAATTTAATAATGACTTCCGTATTGGCTTCAGGGTTCTTTCTTCTCATATAAGATGGCTTTGAAGAGGAGGCAGCATCGCCTTAGAAATGTAGGCGGGGGAGTGGTCGAACTTTCGCTGCCTGAGCCGATAAATTTATAATCCTCTGGGGCTGCTGTATTAGACCAATAGAACCTGCAGCTATTTAACCAAATGAGAGCGACTAAGGATAAAACATGAGCGTAACTCTGGGCCAACCCGTTCCTGACTTTACCGCCCAAGCGACCAGCGACACGACGGTCAAACTCTCTGAGCTCAAAGGTCGTAAAGTCGTACTGTTTTTCTACCCAAAAGACAACACCCCCGGCTGCACCAGTGAAGGACAGGCCTTCAGAGACCTTTACACACAATTTCAAGATTCAGACACGCTCGTCTTTGGCGTATCCAAAGATGGCATCAAGGCTCATGAAAACTTCCGTGCCAAACATGACTTTCCTTTTGAACTGATTTCAGACAAAGATGAAACGCTCTGCAAGCTGTTTGACGTCATCAAGTTAAAGCAGATGTATGGCAAAGAGTATATGGGCATTGAGCGCAGCACCTTCCTGATCGACAGTAATGGTGTACTACAACACGAGTGGCGTAAGGTTCGTATTAAGGGACACGTTGAAGATGTTCTGCAGGCCGCACAAATGGTAGATACTCAGGCCCAGACAGACAACAGCGAAGAGAGCGACGAAGAGGAGTAATAAAAGCGCCACACTCTAAATTAAAAAAGTGGGCCAGGCCCACTTTTTTAACTTGATTCCACATCCACCACTGCAGGCCAAGCATTCATTACCGCCTTTAATAATGTCGCCAGAGGGATTGCAAAGAAGATCCCCCAGAACCCCCACAAACCACCAAAAACCAGAACAGCAAGAATAATAGCAACCGGATGAAGGTTCACCGCCTCAGAAAAAAGCAATGGTACTAGAACATTGCCATCCAGAGCCTGAATAATCGCATAGGCCACCATTAGAATGACAAACTGATCACCCACACCCCACTGAAAAAAACCAATAATGGCAATGGGAATCGTCACCACTGTCGCCCCGATGTAGGGAACAACAACCGAGAAACCGACCATCACAGCCAGAAGTGCAGAGTAGCTTAGCCCTAATATGGCAAACAGCACATAACTGACACCTCCAACAATAACAATCTCTATAGCCTTGCCACGAATATAGTTGGCAATCTGGTCATTCATCTCGTCAGCAACCTGGTCAATCAGCCTTCGACGGCGAGGCAAAACACCTATCATCCAACCCAGCAAAACATCCTTATCCTTTAGAAAAAAGAAGACAAGGATAGGCACCAGTATCAAATAGACCAGTAGAGCAACGATACCGGGGAGCTTAGAGAGTGAAAAAGAAAATGCCCACTGACCAAAGTCGGCAAGGTGCTTATTAATGGTTGTGACCAGTAAACTAACCTGATGCTCAGAAACAAAGCCCGGATATAGATCAGGCAAACTGACCAGCAGAGTCTGACCTTCGCGGACCATGCCCGGCATTGCATTTAACAGGTGAGTTACCTGCTCCCAGACCAAGGGCACTACAACAAAAATTACCAGCAGCAACGCTGCAATAAACCCCATAAAGACCAGATTGACCGCCAGAAGATGAGGCATCCGTCGCCGCTCAAGCCAGTTCACCACACCTTGCATCAGGAAAGCAAAAATCAAAGCAGCCAGGGCAGGAGCCAGCATTTTCCCCATTGTCAGGACGACAAGAAAGCCAACCAGCAGGATAACCAGCAGAACGACCGCTTCCTGATCAGAAAGATAGCTGTGCAACCATCCCTTAATTACATTCAGCATCAAATGCTCCGTTATTGTTTGGCTACCGCCCCCTTATAAACCGGTGAGCTCTCGCCTGTCTGACTTACTTATGCTGCAGTGTGTGAATAAAAACCCCTTGTTCTTCTTCACTGGCAATCAGAACATGCCCACTGATTTTGGCAAAGCTGGCAAAATCCCTGACAGAGCCAGGATCTGTAGCATACACTCTAATAACCTGTCCTGACTGCATTCGGCTCAATGCCTGCTTTGCTTTCAGCAATGGTAGCGGACAGCTCATCCCTTTAAGATCAAGTTCCTGATCAACATCCATCATAGCGATACTCCCTCTTGAAACAGCCACAGGAAACAACACTTACTGCCGACACCGGGAAAAAAACCAGAACATCTACAATATAAAAGCGTCAAAACTGTGTAAGCACTTTAGCGGGAAAAAGATCAAAAGAGGTAATATCCTACCCATGATCAACCATTTTTATAACAGCACCGTGTTAGACAGCTTCGTCATAAACGGATTCGTGATAAAGTGTACCGTAGAAAACACGAGTATGGATATTCTATGAAACGAGTGGGCATTCTGTCAGCGCTTCTACTAACAACGATACTGACTACTGCACTGTCCAGCTACTCCAGTGCTGTACATAGCAGCAATCTTAACCTGCCCAGTCTTGGCGATACCACTTCTGGCATTATTTCACAGCAGGAAGAGTATGAGCTGGGACGTTCATGGTTGAAAGCCCTTCGCAACCAGACCCCCATGGTTTCTGACCCTCAGCTAAAAGACTATTTGGAAAATCTTATCTTCCGGCTCGCGGCCTCCAGCCAGCTTCAGGACCATCGGCTCGTTCCTCTGGTAATTGACAGCCCCATTCTGAACGCATTTGCCGCACCCGGAGGCATTGTAGGAGTCAACACCGGACTTTTTCTCAATGCCGATACTGAAGCCCAGTTTGCCGCAGTGCTGGCACATGAACTCGCTCACTTGAGCCAACGGCACTATGCCCGAAATGTAGAAGAGGCTCGCAATAAGAGCATCCCAAACGCTGCCGCCATTCTTGGCTCTATTCTTATTATGGCAACGGCGGGTGGCGATGCCGGTGCTGCAGCACTGACCTCAACCGTCGCCGGGATGCAGAGTGCGCGCCTGCGGTTCAGCCGCCAGTTTGAACGCGAAGCCGATAACATAGGTATCACCACTCTGGCCAAAGCAGGCTTTGACCCACAGGCAATGCCGGAAATCTTTGAGCAGATGAATAAAGCCAGCCGATACGGCAGCCGACCACCCGAATTCCTGCTCACTCACCCGGTAACCGAAAATCGGATTGCCGACTCGAGAGCTCGTGCGGATCAGATGTCAGCACAGAAAATAAGAACAAATAAAGGCTCACTGAACTACCAGTTCATGAGAATGCGCGCCGCTGTCCTGAACAGTAACAATCATCATGAAATGGTCAGACAGCTGAACAAGGAATTAGAATCCGGATTAACTGCCGCATCAGAAACCAGCCGGGCTCCTACTCGATATGGATTGGTGCTGGCCAGTATGAAAACCCGAAACTTCACAGTAGCAGAGCATCAGATGAAACTCCTGCTGCAACAATACCCTGACAACCCTCATCTGATTATGACCAAATCCCTGCTGGAAGCAGCATCCGGCAAAACCAGCCAGGGCCTTGCACGTATCGACAAGGCACTGAGCACCAACCCGGAAAGCTACCCTCTTCTGGCCACTCGCACAGAAATTCTGCTTAAACAGCAGAACTATACCAGCGCACGAAATGAGCTTCAAAAACTCAGCCGCCTCCGCCCGGACGATCCGGATATCTGGTTTGAACTGGCTGAAGTTCAGGGGCTTGCAGAGGATATTGTAGGCCTTCATCAGTCAAGAGCTGAGTACTTTTACCTGAATGGCAATATAGATGATGCCATCAAACACCTGCAGTATGCTCTAAAAATGTCAGGAGATAACTTCTCTCTCAAGTCAAAACTTCAGCAGAAGCTGACGGATATGCAAAACTATCGCCAGAAGATGAGAAACTCATAAAACCCCAATCTTGACTGGGCTTATGCTGCTGACCAGGCAGTATCAGCCCAAAGGTTAATAATTGTTCATTTATTTAAAGTAATTAGAAATATAAATATTAATAAATAGAAAAAACGGATTTATACAAATCAGGTGTGACCGTTTTCCTGTATTCCAACGTAATAATATTGGTAACAAACAGGAGAAAAATAATGAACACACTTACTATTGAAGGCTGGAAAAAGGCGCAACGCACTTCAAAAGCAGTTCCCGTCGAGATGATACATTTCAGGGTTAATGAGCATTATCACCTACTTCTGGAGCAAGCAGAAGAAGCACTGTTGGAAAATGGTCAGAATGAGATGTTAATCGATATTGATATCAGCACAATGGAGCTTAAAACTTCCAGGGACTGCGGAAACCTGACTGACTGCCAATTAAGGGTATATCTGAGCAAAGAAAACCAAAGAGGACATTTTCACCTCGTAGGGCGCAGTATATCCGATGGCAGCCTGATTTATTCTAATGCCATTATGGTTGATCAGCTAGGTTAGCTACAGCTTTAAGTAAAAAGCGTTTTGCTTCAAATCATTTAAAGCACACATCTACTGGATGACTGATTATGATTTCTCAAAAATTCGTCCATCATTTTTCAACCAATCGAATCAGATAGATTATCAAGTACAGTTAACATCAAATCAAAAAATTCATGACTATTTAAAGAATGCAACTTGAGAGAATGCATGTCTTATACGGCTTAATACACTAAGACAAATGAGATTACACTCCCCCATCAATGGTGGTGTTATTTACACTAACAGTAAGGTTAGTCAAAGTATTCCACTATATATCTATACTAGCGGTCTTTATTCTTAACACATGGGTAGGTATAAAATGGAGGTACATGCCGGGCTGAGCAATTTACAACAATTAAGCTCGAGCCTGTAAATAATTCTGTGTAAACGCCACCAAAACTATTACTCCTTGAACCGGTCAGGAAACATAATTTCAAACCGGTTCATGGCTGCTTTCCAGTTCCTGATCGGCATGGTCCATTTCTCGGAAGCTTTTTCCATGGCCAGATAGATTACCTTCATGACTGACTCATCAGTCCGAAAAATCTTCCGGTTCTTGATCGCCTTACGAATGACGC
>NZ_LUKQ02000002.1 GCF_001647025.1 Endozoicomonas atrinae | reverse complement strand
ACCATTCGCACCGGAGTTAAACAGCTCAGAAAGGCTATGGGAGTGGATGCGGGAGCATGACTTATCAAACAAAGCATTTTCAGGTTATGAAAATATTGTAGATTGTTGCTGTGAAGCTTGGAATAACCTTTGCAGCGAAGCTGGTCGACTGTTCAGTCTGTGCTCCCGTGATTGGGCAGTTATACAGTAGTTAGAAAATTCAATTGGTATGACTAGCAATTACGGTCGGAGGGGAGTGGGATGGATGGAACTCATGGTAAAGCCTTAACATTTTCGTCAATGTCTACAATGTGTCCTCCTGATACCAGGGAGCTGGATGAAAAGCAGCCTGTTAAGACCATTGAGGGAGGAGGTTCTCTTTCTGTGGCAGTTGATTCCGGAGCAGCAAAACTCATTGGACGGGACAGAAGAAAAGAACCTGAAGTTAAGACTTCACTATTTTCACGGGTTATTTCAGTAGTACTGTATCCCTTTAAGTGGCTGCTGGAAAACCGCTTTGGCCTTGCCAAACTGGCTGGGGCAGCATTGGTTCCTTCTCAGTTTGAGAGAGTGTGCGACTCTGAATTATCTGCTTTGCAGGCAAATGAACTTTGTGAAACGACATTTGACGACAAGAGGAGCTATGAACGGGTCAGCGTGAAAGACGGAGATACAGAGCTGGAAGCCGTTATTTGTTATCCACCAGGTTGGCATCATAAAGAGTGTGAAACAGCAGATTGTGTTGTTTTTAATAACCCCAATGCCATCACAGTAGCCGGTCTGTTTAATTTGGATAATACGTTGAATGAATCTTTCCTTCCGGGTGCCATTCAGCAAATAAAGGCATGTCCGGTCATTCTTTATGACTATCGTGGAACCGGAATGAATAAAACGTCCTCCGCTCCCTGGCCAACTGCAAATACGATCGTGAAGGATGCCTCGGCTGTTCTTAAATATGCTGCTGAGCGTTTCCGTTTCGGTCACTTGACCGTGGCAGGAAGCTCTCTAGGCGGAGGCGTCGCTACTGCCAGTTTGGAAAGAGTATTGAATGAAAGTGACTCTCTCACGTCAGACCGGGTCAGCCTGATTAATCATGACTCCTTTACCACTTCAGGGCGAGTGGTGATCCCCCGCTTTCCACGGTTTGCAGATGCATTAGCCTGGTTGTTGGGTGGAAACCTTAATGCACTGAAGCCTATGAAAAAGCTGATTGACCGGAAAGTATCTATTACCGTGATCAATAATCTTGACGATCATGTTATTCCTCATGGGGCAAGGATGCTCGAAAGTGTCCGGGAAATGGGCGACAGACCACATATTAAAACGGTTGATGACTGTATTCCAAAGGTGCATGCCATATTGACCGAGAAGATATATCGGGAATTAAGCGAATCTCTGGGGCGACCATGCCCTGCTGCTTCTCGGTCTGTTGAAGATGAAAAAACGATGAAAATGGTGGCGCAGAATACACTTCGACATGATACAGACGAAGAAAGTGCAGAGTCTCTGGATGATCTGGTACTTGAGGATATAAGCAGGCTTTTTTCTGATGATGAGAGCCCGCAACCTGAAGTTGTCTATAATGGTCACCCTGATCGTCTGTCAGGGACTGATGAAGCGCTCTTTATGCAGGATATAACGCCGTCGCAGGGATGTGGGGATAAGGATGGCATTCTGGAGGAGGCTGTCGAGCAGAGTAGATATGAACAGGGCCAGTGGGCAATGCGACTGGAGAAAAGTGCAACAATTTAGTGCAGTATCCTGCAATTTGAGTTGTTTATGCATTACACACCCCTTGGGTGGGCAACTCTGTTGATGAGTGCTGGAGCGGCTTGAGCCGCTCCTGAAATGCGCGGAGGGTATCAGATAGAGACTTCACCAGCCAGATTGACACTGAGCATGGCTTTGACTTCTTCGGTACTGAGACCCAGAGAGTAAAGGTGATGAAGTTTGCAGAACATGGCTTCGGTTGTGGTATCCAAGCCTCCCACAATACCTGCTTTGGCAAGCGCTGAGCCAGCAGCATAACTGCCCTGGTGAACTGTGCCCCGATGGCACTGGGTAAGGTTTACAATCAGCTTGCCATCTGCAGTTGCCTTAGCGAAGGTATCCAGCAGGGCATGGTCAGCATCTGGGCCGTTTCCCGTACCGTAAGTACGCAGAATAAAGGCGTCCATTGGCTGATTAAGGGCAGACTCCATCCACTGGGCATTAATACCCGGGAACAGCTGCAGAATGCCAACATGGGTTTCTGAATCGCATTCCAGCTGAAATTTTTCTTTCCCCTTCGGTTGCCACAGGAGGGTTTCATTGAGCTCTACATGGATATCTGCGCGACCAAGCCACGGATAATTCGGACTGTCAAAGGCATCAAACAGATAGGCGTTCAGCTTACGTGAACGGTTGCCTCTCAATAAACGGCCATTGAAATAGAGGCAAACTTCTTTGATTCGATCATCAGCGGCCATGGTCAGGGCACCAACCAGATTTTCCAGACCATCGGTGCGGGCTTCACACAGAGGAATCTGAGAGCCGGTGAAGATGACCGGTTTCTGAAGGTTCTGCAGCATAAAAGAGATCATGCTGCAGGAATAAGCCATGGTATCCGTACCGTGCAGAACCACGAAACCGTCGAACTGTTCATAGCGGCTGGCAATATCAGAAGCGATTTGCTTCCAGTTATCCGGACGGATATTGCTGGAGTCAATCAGTTGAGGGTACTCATAGAGCTCGAACTCTGGCAGGCTGGCCATTACATCGGGTGGAAGCTTCTCTTCCAGAAGTCCCATCAGATTATCGCCGGGTACATAACCTGACTCTGAAGGGCGCATGCCAATGGTTCCACCGGTGTAAGCAACGTAGATTTTCTTGCTCATGACTTTTCCTAATGCTTTTTATCTCAAGAAACAGCCTGCTTCCTGATGTAAGCGGCGATTCTCATTGGGAAATGGACTTTTATCAAGTCTATCACTTCCATGCATCGCTTGGTTGATCTGAGGCAGAGGCTGAAAAAAACGCCGCCCTGTTTATGACAACCCGGGCGGCGTTGAGAATGAATGATTAAGTGACTGGTCAGGCAGTAGCCATCTGGCCGTGAACTGCGTGATCTTCTGCTTTTTTCACGTACTTGCCATCGACTGGACGGAATTTACCCATGTAGGCAAAGGCAACAACCAGACCGATACTGATGAAGCTCATCCACATGTAAGGAACGTATGCGAAAGTAGATACACCAAGCAGGCCAGCCATGAAGATACCGTTGTCAGACCATGGCACCATACCGGAGGTCAGAGTACCGCCGAATTCAGAGCTGCGAGAGAGCATGCGACGGTCAACACCCATGCGGTCGTAGTTACCGGACATGATCTTTGGAGTCAGGATCAGCGATACGTACATCGCAGAACCGAATACGTTAGCCAGGAAGGCCGTCACAACGGTGTAGGCTGTCAGGTTGCCTTCGTTGGTGATGCGGTTTTCAAAAGTGCGTGCGATGGTTTCCAGGATACCAACTTTATCCAGCAGGCCACCGAAGCCCAGGCCGAAGATGATAACTGCAACAGAGCCCAGCATGTTAACCATACCACCCCGATTCAGAATGTTGTCCAGGAAGGCATTACCGGAATCGACTGTCAAAGGAGCCCACAGCGCATTCATCGCTTCAATTGGCGTACGGTCCTGAAACAGAACAGCCCAGATCATACCCAGGCCAGCCCCCAGCATGATGACAGGGTAGGATGGGAATTTCTTGGCCAGCAGGAACAGGACGATAGCTACTGGGACAAACGCCATGATGGAGATGCTGAAGTTCTCATCCATCAGGTTCATGACTTCCTGAACCTGGGCCATATCCGCACTGCCGCCGAACTGGAAGCCGTATACAGTGAAAGCGATGGCGGTTAGAACATAAGCTGTCAAACTGATTGGCAGCATGCCCTTGATGTGGTCAACAATCTCAACTTCGGACATAGAGGAAGCAAGGATAACGCTGTCAGACAGGGGAGAAAGTTTATCACCGAAGTAAACACCGGACAGGATGGCACCGGCAGTAACAGGAGCAGGAACACCCAGACCCTGACCAATACCCATCATGGCAATACCGGCAGTACCGGCAGCACCCCATGAGGTACCGGTTGCCAGGGCTGTCATGGAACAGATCACCATGGTGGCCAGCAGGAAGATGGATGGATGTATGGTCTTCAGGCCGTAGTAAATGATGGAAGGAACAATGCCTCCAGCAATCCAGGTGCCGACCAGTGCGCCTACTGCAATCAGAATCAGAATCGCGCCGGTACCTTTGAAGATACCTTCAGCGGCAGCCGCTTCAAGATCCTTGTAGTTGTGGCCCAGCTTGACACCCAGTCCCATGGCAAGGAACCAGCCTATGCAGAGTGCTAATTGAATAGGAAGGTTCAGTTTGGCGGTAAACGCAAAAGCGAGAACCAGAAAGGTACCTAATACCAGGGACACTTGTCCCATAGAAGGTAACTTGATCTTCTGCTCCATGAATGAACTCCGAGGGTTTATTAATTTAATCAATGCGTTATCTAGCTATTAGCTTCCTTAGCTATAGGCATCGTGCGGGCATATCCTAACGATTTGGCGGGTATGTTTTTTGATCTATGTCAGAAAATGACAGCGATTCCTTACGTTCTCTTTAGAAAAGCTTTAGAAAAGTGAAAAACAGTGCGCTGGGACAACTTTTGTTCGAATTTGTAAAATTTCAGGGTGAGAGGACTGTCACATTTTGACGATACAGAAAAAAAGTCTATGTTTTCATCACAGTCAGTCTGATAACTATGGAAGGGGAGAGTCGTGAAGATTGTTGAGCATCTTGCCAAAGTAAAACTGCCGGCCATGCTTCTGGTGGTTCTTTTTATCCCTTTTCTTACAGACTCCTGGGTGAGTTATGACGTTAAATCGTTTTTTTTCTCCTTGAGTCTCACCATTAAGTCGCTGTTGGTTTTTGTTCTTCCATTCATTGTTTTCAGCTTTGTGGTCACCTGTCTCGCCAGAATGGGGAAGAGCGCTCTGCTGTTTACCCTTTTGTTGATCGTGATGGTGTTCGCTTCCAATATCACTGCCATTTTTACCGGGTATACGATAGGCAGTGTAATGGTGCCGCTGATATCAATGCCTATCACCCTTGATGCACTGGATGGCAGTGGCCTGGCGACCATGTGGGTATTTGAATTGCCCCCTCTTTTCACCAACATGAATGCCTTAATTGTGGGGTTCATTGCAGGAATGCTGGTGAATCTGCTGGATATTCAACCATTAAGAGAGCTTTTCTTTCGTGCAAGTGATGTTTCCAGCTGGTTTCTGAAACATATTTTTATCCCAATACTTCCTTTCTTTATCCTTGGATTTGCTTTCAAACTCCATGCTGATGGTATTTTGAGCCAGGCAATATCTGCCTATGGGCCGATTTTGCTGCTGGTTATTGTTTCACAGCTGACGTACCTCTTTATCTATTTTTTTGTCGCAGCCAGGTGCTCATTCCGGGATTTTATAACGTATGTAGGGAACGTATTTCCTGCATGGCTGACTGGGTTAAGTACCGTCTCAAGCGCAGCAAGCATGCCGGTTTTGATTGATAGTACTGAAAAAAATATTGGTAGTCAGATCATGGCAAGAACCATTGTCCCAGCCACAATCAATATTCATACCATTGGCAGCGCGATTGGTTTGACCATACTGGCGCTGGTGACACTGAATACCTTCAATATGCCAATTCCTGACCTTCAGAGTTTTGCCATCTTCGGCTTTTACTATGCACTGGCTAAATTTTCGGTAGCAGCTGTGCCTGGAGGAGTCATCCTTGTAGTAGGGCCAATATTACAGAGTTTGATGGGGTTTTCGGATGAGATGCTGGGGCTAATCACTGCCGTCTATATGATTTTTGACCCTTTTGGTACCGCCATGAATGTCAGTGGTAATGGCGCATTCGCTATTGTATTCTCAAGGCTATGTCAGTGCTTTGGACTAAATGGCGACGATGATGGCAATGAGAATAAAAGCCATGAGCCTGAAAGTAGCGCTGCTTGATGGATTGAGAGCCTCAGAAACCACAAAGAACTATTAGAGAAAGTTGTCATTTTTTCTCTGCATCTTGTGATTCCTGCGTTAACTACTTATGGTTTGGTTTTTATTGAACCAGACGCCGATAAAGACCCGATTGTCTTTTGGTTGGAGATTTTGCCGCTTTGATCAAGATACCCATTTCGGCAAAGAGTGTAAGTTTTGACTTGGCTCGGGTAATACCCGTGTATACCAGCTCACGGGTGATGATGGGGCTGTCTTTATCCGGTAAGACCATGACAACATCCGCAAACTCAGAACCCTGACTTTTGTGAATGGTCATGGCAAAGACGGTCTCATGTTCAGGAAGTCGACTGGGAAGAAACTGCCTGACCTGTTTATCGGGCAACTGAAAAGCAATCCTGAGTCGACCATCAGAGCCTCTGATGGTAATCCCAATATCACCATTGTACAGGCCAAGCCCGTGGTCATTACGGGTGATCAGGATGGGGCGCCCTTCGTACCATTGCCCAGTCACTTCAATGAGACCTTTTTGTTGAAGGGCTTTTTGTATTTCTTCGTTCAGGCCTGAAATACCATATGGGCCTTCTCTCAGAGCACATAACACCTGAAACTGGTTAAAGGCATCGAGAATAAGGTGAGTTTCAGCCTTCTGTTTAATCAGTTCCAAGTAGTGATGGTAGGATTCAACAGATTGTTGTATCAATTGCGGATAACCGGAGTCTCTAGCGATGGAAAAGAGCTCAATATCGTCAAAGCCTGATGCGAATACCGATTTCAGAGTTCGATGATCGTTGTTGTTGATGGCTTTTGCCAGACTGCCTATACCCGAATGAGCGTCAAAGCGGTAGCTTTTGCGAAGCAGGCAAAGGCTGTCTGAAACTGAGTTGGGTGCATAAGTCTGTTCAGGCTTCCTTGTAAGAAGATCATGTTTATGAAGCTCATGCCCCGTTAACACTTCCAGCAGATTGCGCTGTTCGTCTGAGTAGCCAAAGCTGGCTGCTGCACAGATATCACCGAGAACGCTGCCAGCTTCCACCGACGATAACTGGTCACGGTCACCTAACAGAATTAACCGGGCATGATCTGGCAGTGCTTCCAGTAAACGGCTCATCAGTGGCAGATCGATCATGGATGCTTCATCAACTACCAGAATATCCAGATGCAACCGGTTGTTTTTATTATGAACAAATCCTGCTTTCCCGGGAATGACACCCAGTAAGCGATGCAGGGTACCAGCCTGGGCAGGGATCCTCTCTCTTACCCTTTCACTGCAGTTGATTTTTGCCAGGGCTCCCCCAATGGATTCTGTTAAGCGGGCTGCAGCCTTGCCGGTGGGGGCAACCAGTTTAATATCCGGAGGTGAATGGCGTTTTAGGCCTAGCTCTGTGAGAAGAGCAAGAAGCCGGGTGACGGTTGTGGTTTTGCCGGTTCCCGGACCGCCACTGATGACTGAAAATGAGCGGCTTGCCGCCAGTGCCGCTGCAATTTTCTGCCAGTTCAGGCACGCCGACTCTGGAATAAGAGAATCCAGGGTATCGGTATCGGCCCCCTGGTTAACTGCATCCAGAATAGCTTTCCAATCCAGCCCATCAATTGACTCAATATCCAGCCATTTAATGAGTTCAGTTTTCTGACTGGCTTCGGACTTACCATTGCACTGTTGAGCCAGGTAGTGGTAATCCCTGGTAAAAAGCCTCTGCAATATTGAGCGGGCTTCATCCGTATCCAATGCCTCTGTGCTTCTGCTCTTGAGAAAGCTGGCGACAGTGCGTTCGTATTGCCAGTATCGGTAGAGATAAAGGCGGTCACTATCGAGAACCAGGGGAGTTGGCCTATTGCCTTCACCCACAATTTGAGTGCTTTTAAGGTTGGTCAACCACTGCTCTTTAGGGATGGCAATGGAATCCATCAGTTGGGAGCTTTCTTTCTCATCCAGTCCAAAAAGGGTGAAGTCCGACGCCAGAGACATGCATACATTACCCTGTCCCAGTTCAAAGCTGACATTGGCGGCCGCCAGAGTCAGTAACGGGTCTGGGTTCATGGAGTGAATCAGTTTGGCGAATTGATAATCCAGGGCACGAATAACTCCCTGCTGTTCCAGAGTCTGCAGCTGATTTAACATGTTATCAGCTCCTCTACTTCACTACTAACGTCTTCACCCCTGAAAAGCTGATCCAGGCCGTTGATGAGCTCGAAAGAGGGCTTATGGCTAAATATCCCGTGTTGCTCAGGATCGTTCATCTGAACCCCGCGTAGAAAAAGGTAGATGGCACCACCAAAATGCTTGTCATAGTCGTAATCTGGTACACGTTGCCTGAGCAGTCGGTGCAGTGCCAGAGAATACAGCTGGTATTGCAGGTCGTATCGATGCTCTACCATGACGTTTTCCATGGCTTTCCTGGAATAATCACTGAAGGTATTTCCCAGCCAGTTTGATTTGTAATCGAGTACATACCAGCGTCCCTGGTATTCAAAGGTCAGGTCAATAAATCCTTTCAACATGCCTTTCATGTAGTGGAACTGCAGCTCTCCGGCTCTGGCGCTGAGAAGGTCATGTCGAGCAATCAGTTGGTTCAGGCTCTGTGGGTTCAGCTGTTCGATAGGCAGGTAAAATTCCATCTCAACTCGTCGCGCTGAATCCTGCAGGTTCATAAGACGAAGATTTTCCCCATCCAGCGGTGTGTTGAGGCAATTAAACAGCATGCTTTTGGTGGCCGGTAGCCACTCTTCTCCATATCCGGCCCGGGCATGACGATCAACAAGAAAACTGTCGAGATATGAGTCACTATCAGCAGAACGCAGCGTGTTCATATCCAGCTCTTCAAACAGACTGTGCATGAACGTTCCCGGTTGAGCCCCTTTTGGAAAGTTGAACAGACTTAAAGGGTCTATGGGGACTTCAGCCTGCTGGTTATCCTGGGCAGTATGCTGTTCATTGATGGCATCAGTATCAAAGCCTGGTAATTCATTGCTGGCATCTGCCGGTGATCCCGAGCTGTGCCGTGAAAGGGCTGAATAGCTGGTGGTCCACCAGTTTTTTTCAATATTTCCTTTGAAACTCCGGGCACTTAACGACTGTTCTTGTGGAATCACTGGAGTAAAGGGAGGTAAGGTGGCTGCTGGTGGTTCAGAAATCACAATCTGTTGTTGACCGCAGCATCCAGCCATTTGCTCCAGCAACACGCTAAGATCCTGACTAACAATGTCCGACCCCTGGTTGAGCAGGTAGCCAATCGCGGTCTGATGGAGGTCCGTTTTACCATCTTTACTGACTCTTCCCGATTTGTAGGGTGCCATGCCCAGGTAGCAGCAGTAGACTGAGCGGGTCAGGGCAACATAGAGCAGGCGCAGGTCTTCAGCCAGACGCTCTTTTTCAGAAAGGGTCGAGGCTTCCTCGGATGGCGTTAATGCCAGCCAGGTTTCACTGGTTTGCGGGTCATGGTACAGGGGGGAGTCGGCTTTACGCAGATGGCATGGAAAGGGGATAAAGACCACTTTGTATTCCAGCCCCTTGGACTTGTGAATGGTAATGATCTTGACCAGATTTCGCTCGCTCTCCAGATGCAACTGTTGATCATCAGCATTGTGATTAGGTCTGATGATCTGTTCGGAAAACCAGCGGGCCAGAGCTGCTGCTCCCTGCTGTTGAAGGCTGGCAGCAGCCAGCAGCTCGCCCATATGCAGCAGGTCTGTCAGTCGGCGTTCCCCATCCTGAAATGAGAGCAGTCGTTCGGCAATCTTCCGGTGGAAGATGAGCTGCCGCAGCATGGGCAGAATACCTTTGTTCTGCCAGAGTTCTCCATAGTGGGTGAACTCTTCTACTGCACTTTCCCAGGCTTGCTCATCAACATTGAGTGCGTCCAGCGACAGGGCATCAAGATGAAAAAGCGAGGTTGCCAGCGCGGCTTTCAACACTCGCTCGCTGGTGGGGTGCAGGCAGGCCTGCAGTACTTTCTCCAGGTCAGACGCCTCCTGTGAAGTAAACACCGAGTCCTGGTTACTCAGGTAAATACTGGCGATGTTCTGTGCTGCCAGGGCTTCACGAATCTTTTGTCCATGTCGGCCACTGCGGACCAGAACGGCAATATCTCCGGGTTGTAAAGGTGTTTGCCGGTCTCCATTGTGAATATTGCAGTTACCCCGATCTGCGGCTGAGAGCAGGCGATTGATCTCGGTCGCGGTTGCCTGACTCATGGTATCCAGATAGTTCTCGGCATTGATGGTTGGTCCATCCATGGGCTGTTGCAGCCACAGGGTCATTGAGGGCAGTGCTTCCCCCTCATGATAAAGGCGTTTCTGTGATGCTCCCGGTGATGGGTGAACGGGGTCAAAAGGTATGCTGTCGTTGTAAATAAAGGGTGTGGCCGAATGTTGAAATATCGTGTTAACCGCAGACACCATTGCATCGCTTGAGCGCCAGTTGGTATCCAGCGTGTAATGACTGTGTACCTGTTGCCTGGCCTGCATGTAGGTGAAAATATCAGCACCACGGAAGGCATAGATGGCCTGCTTGGGGTCACCGATCATAAACAGGCCAACGCCAGGGTCACCGCCTTCCATGTAGATCTTGTTGAAAATACGGTACTGAAGGGGGTCGGTATCCTGAAATTCATCAATCATCGCTATGCGATACTGGCTGCGTATAGCCTGGGCCAGCAGTTCACTATCACCGGCATTCTCTCCTGAATTGGCCCCAGCGAACAATGCGTGGGCCAGGTTGGTCAGCAGGTCGTCAAAGGAAAGCTGATAACGGCTGGCTTTCAATTGTGTCAGCTGGGATTTGATATGCTGCAGTGCATCCCGGGTGATCAAACCTTGAAGCGCTTCTTTAAGAGAGAGGGGCAAACTCAGGAATTCATCAATTTTCCGGAAAATGGGGTGTTCCGGCAACTTGCCAGTTTTTAACAGACTTTTCTGTAACACTTCGGTGCCGTATATCTCCCAGCTGTCTTTATCCAGATTGGGTATCAGGTCGTCAGAGGCAAGAAAACGCGGCATTTCACCGAGGCGCTTCAGTGGTTTTCGGTCTTTTCGCAGGCCACAGTTAGTCAGCAGATCCGTGATGGTGTTCTGATCATTCTGCCAGAGTGACTTCAGTTCACTGGCTGGCGTCAAATAGATTCTTCTGAACTCTTCCATTGAGTCCGGAATCTGGTCTCCGGCCAGTTTCAAGTCTGACAAAGGCAGCCAACTGCGCAAATGACTCAGAAGGTCGTTGGGTGTTTTCCAGAGAGTACGGATCAGTTTTACCAGCGGTTTTTCCAGAGGGTAGAAGTTACGGCGCCAGTAGTCTGCAGTACTCAGCTGTAACATGGGCTCTGTATCTGTAATCAGCTCACTGGAGAACAGTGTGCCACTTTCAAAGGCGTGCTGTTTCAGCATGCGCTGGCAGAAGCCGTGAATGGTGAAAATCGCAGCTTCATCCATCTGCTGTTCTGCGGCCAGCAACAGTGCCTGACACTGTTCTGGTTGATCCATATCCTGAATCAGCTGTTGAATGAATGGGTCACTGGATTTGCCTTCAATAAAGGCATCCCGGGTCTGGTGAATTCTGGCCCGAATACGATCTCGTAACTCGCCGGTGGCTGCTTCGGTAAAAGTTACTACCAGTATCTGGTCAACGGTTAACGGGGTTTCATGCTGTGTCTTCTCGCTGCCGTGCCCCAGTAGTATTCGAAGGTAGAGGTTCGCAATAGTATAGGTTTTTCCGGTGCCGGCACTGGCCTCTATCAGGCGGACGCCATGCAGGGGAAGTGCATGAGGATCCAGTGTTTCCGGACAACGGCTGGTCTGGTCTGTGGCAGTTGACTGGCTCATGGCTGCACCTCCTGAAGAGAAGCAAATGCAGGGGCCAGAATCTCTCTGGTAAGGCTGGTCATTTCAGTGAATACGGGTGTCAGCTCAGGATAGACTCGCTGTATGTAGTCATCACTGCACTCACCTCGTAAATGGAAGTCATCACCCGCAAAGGCTTTCTCAGCGGCTTTCTCTGCTTTGTCTGGATTATCATCCGGAGCGGCTTTTAGCCAGCTATAGGCCGTTTCCGGGAACCAGGGAAGCGGCAGGTTCTGCCCCATATGGAAATAATGAACAAGCGTGGTCAGGTATTGTTCTGCTTCCTGCTTAGGAATAACCGGTAGCAGGCGCTCTTTCTCTGGATCATGAATGCGGGTCACTTCTGGATTATCGGTCATACACTGACAAAGGTGCTCAATCCAGCCCCTGATCAGGTCTTTACCTTTAAAACTGGC
Source organism: Endozoicomonas atrinae (assembly GCF_001647025.1). Classification (GTDB taxonomy): domain Bacteria; phylum Pseudomonadota; class Gammaproteobacteria; order Pseudomonadales; family Endozoicomonadaceae; genus Endozoicomonas; species Endozoicomonas atrinae. The sequence goes on along the minus strand of NZ_LUKQ02000002.1, from coordinate 67,547 downwards.
GGGTCGGTAGCGAAGCATGCCAGGTGCTGAAAAGCCTTTCAGCCAGCCGATCAGATGAACCGGGTTCTGGCAAAATTCGGGGGAGGGAATATGCACGTTGACTTCCCGGTCTTCAGCTGTGCTCTCCAGCTGAATACTTAATCGGTTAGCCATCGGGGTGAGGTCTTTTATCTGCTCATCCAGCAGGATTTGCCCGAAAGCGGAGTGTGGAAGCTCTCCGGTGGATTGAAGCCGCCTGGCAAGGTGCTCCGGATCTTCTTTGTTAATCAGGCTTTCAAGCAGTCCAGCTTTCAATTGGTAGTTCTCCAGCGGCCCCATGGCGAAGGTTTCGGTTTCCTCCAGAGCCTGGTCCTGAACGGAGAAATAGACTTTCAGGCGGCGATTGAAAAAGTAGCGACATGGATTGTTGTAAAACCTCAACAGTTCAGCAAGCTCAACTTCATGGAAGTTAAACCCCTCTTCATTGGGCAGGCGAGCCTGAATGAACTGAGCTGGCTTTTCTTCATTGCGACTGGCTGCGGGTAACCACTCCTTGATGTAACTGTAATAAGGCAGTCCTGTCTGGTCGGATTCAGGATGATCCAGAAAATTTCTGTGACTGAACGGCTGCAGGGGGTGTTCGATAACCAGTTGATCTGAACTCAGGCCAAAGCCCTGTTCGCAGTAGTTGAGCAGTTCGGTTACCAGAACGGATGGTATTCTTTCACTGTTATCCTGTATCCGTCGTCCGACATAGCTGATGTAAAGGATATCCTGTGCAGAGAGCAAAGCCTCAAGAAAAAGATAGCGGTCATCTACCCGGCGTGAGCGGTCGCCGCGCCTGCTGTGCCGGGCAATCAGGTCAAATCCTGCCGGGGCAATACTGCGGGGATAGGCGCCGTCATTCATACCCAGCAGGCAGACAATCTTGAACGGGATGGAGCGCATGGGCATCAATGTGCAGAAATTGACCTGACCTGCCAGGAATCGCTGACTGCTGCGTTCCTGAGTAAGACGCTCTGTCAGATAACTGATAAATACACTTCGTGATAAAGGTTGGCTATACCCTGCTTCCTGCAGCTGTTCATAGAGGTGGGAAAGAGTCTCCCTGACCAGCCTGAGCGCTGATTCGTCCTCTTCCGACCGGGTAAGGAAAAAGCGATCAAGTAGCTGATGGGTGAACTGGATCCACTGTTCAATGGATCGGGTGTTATCCAATTCATTGAGCAATTGCTCAGCACTATCAATAAAACTGGCCAGATAGCCCGCCAGTATTGCATTCATTCCCTGAACCGCATCCATAGGCAAAATATCATCATAGACTCCGGTATTTTCAGGCATGGCATAGCCCAGCAGCATCCTTCTGATTCCAAATAACCAGGAATTGGCCCGTAGCTCTGGCAGGTCAAACCGGGTTTGATGAGCAGGAGTTAATCCCCAGCGTATACCTGACTCATGGGTCCATTGTCTCAGAATGTCCAGGTCACCGGTTGTCAGATTAAAACGATATTGAATGGCAGGTACTTCCAGCAGCTCCATGAGCTCTGGTGCAGAGCAGCGGCTTTTGTCGAGCTCCAGAAGCTTTAGGAATGCAGAAATAACAGGGTGCTCGCTTTTTGCGCTGACATCAGAAATGGCATAGGGAATACGGCGCTGGTCATCGATGCTGCCAAATACGGCCTGAATCCAGGGGGCATAGCTGTCGATATCCGGCAGCATGATCACAATATCTTTTGGGGTCAGGTTCGGGTTCTTCTCAAACATATCGAGTAGGTGGTCATAAAGAACTTCTACCTCTCTGAGTGGGCTGTGACAGCTGTGAAATTGTAGAGATCGGTCGTTTTGCATTTCCGTTTTTCTGCCTTGGACTGTCCGATCGTGCAGTTCGAAAATGTCTTTTTGCAGACAACCGAGCAGAGTATCTTTGTGGTCACTGACAAAGACGTCGATGTCAAAAGCATTCAAGCCATGGAGCTGGTGAAAGTAGTCTCTGCCGAGCTTGCCCATAGAGCCCAGCAGCGGATTACCAATAGAATCCAGATTGTCCAGAGAAAGCCCCTCTTTACTGAACCAGCCTTTATTATCCTGCTGATAATCATTGCCATTCGGTTTCTTTTGATCCAGTAATTTGCGGGCGGCCAGCTTTCGCAGGTATTTGGGGTCCCGTTCATCTCCCCAATAGTGCTGACAGGGGTTGGCAACCATTAAATGGACATCGCACTGGCTGGACATGGCCTCAATGGATTCTACAAAGTGTGGTGGGAGGGCTGAAATACCAAAGATAAACAACCGTTGTGGCAGCTGTGAACTACTGTTTTCATCTGCCATTGCCTGAAGGAAGCGATGGTGCATATTGGCCCTGTGCCAGGGAGACTGGTCAAGTTCAGCGGTCCTTGTGACCAGGGCACGCCATAATTTTGGCTGCCAGGGTTGGTCTGAAGTAATTAGGGAGGTGTCATTCTCCTGTTCCCAGTCCAGAATCCAGTCAGGGCGATAGACAAGGTATTGGTCAAAAATATCTGCAATTTTCCCAGATAGCTGAAACTTTCGAATGTCGTCATCATCACTGGCCAGATATTGAGATAATGACAGGAAGTCCGGATCGTGTTTCAGGGTATCGAGTAGGTCCATCAGCTTCCAGGTCATCGACTCTTTATTAAAGGCGGAGCGGCGGGGAACGTCCGGAAGGACACGGGTGTACATTTGCCAGAGAAAACTGGCAGGCAGAGGAAAATTGATACCGGCTGCAATACCCAGCCCTTTTGCCAGTTCCAGCCTGAGCCACTGGGCCATACCCGGACTTTGGACCAGAATTTGCTCGTCTTCCAATGGATTGGCTGGTGGGTTTTGGCGAAAAAGCTCGACCAGAAGGTCCTTAAGGACATCCAGGTGGTTAGAGTGGTATATCGTCAGCACAGGGAAACGTCGTCATTATCCTAGAGATAAGGCTACTGTCGGCGGTATCCACCATGCTGTCAACCGAATTGGTTGGGTGTCAGGCTTGACCCCGACGAGCAATATTATTTAACAGGCCTGTTTTATTTTTTGAGCTGGTTTGCTGATTACTCTTGGGTTTTCCGCTATATGACTCGTTGATCTCCTGTTCGGCCTTTTGTAGAAGCGCGAGGTCAGGGTTGGTCTTTTGCAGGAAACGTTGGCCGCAGCCCTCACTGAGGTGTAACTTGCTCTTCAATATTTTCATTAAATCCATCAATGATTTAGCCTGAGCAATGGCTTTTTTGCTGGCATCAAGCTGTTTAATGGATAATTGTTCGGTTTCCATGGTATTTACCTGATAGTTATTCTCCTAGTTATTCTAGCAAATGACCGAATTTACCTTCTCTTTAATAGGTGATTGTCTTGATTCAGGGTAAGATAAGTCGGCTTTCCGGTTCCCTGACTTATCTCGAATTACTATGCCTTTCGCACTGAGCCGTTATTTCCGATCGATTTCATGGACTTTAATATCCCTCCTGCTATTTGTTCTGGTCTTGTCTATCAGTTCTGGTCTTTATGCAGATGGTGGCAATAAACCGATCAAAATAGCTTATTTCACAGATGATGCTCCCTGGATGTTTACAAACAGTGAGGGACAGGCCGATGGGCTGGTTCATGATCTATGGAAGTTGTGGGCGGTAAAAAATAATGTAGTTATACAGTTTGTCGCGTCTTCGCCAGGACAAATTGGGGAGCAGCTCATACGTTCGGAGGTTGATGCACTGGCGTATGCACCACCCGGTATTCAAGATGAGTTACGTAAAAGCGGGGCAGAAAGTGCACTGATTTACACGTTTGTTCCTGTGCTCTTCATTGAGAAGAGCCATCAGATCAGCAGCTTTGAAGAGGCACTTGCCAAACTCCGGGTGGGTTATGTCAAAGGACATAACTGTCAGCCCCATCTTAAAAAATTTAATGCTGACGCTGTTGTTGTTCCATTCACTTCTTATTCGTCAATGGCTGGAGCAGCAACGAATCGTGAGGTTGATGCAATACTCGGTGGTCGTGCAAGTTTGAGCTACTACCTGAAAAGCTTGGGGGTTGAGGATGAGTATCAGGTTGTTCAAGCCCCTCTGCAACCGGTTGAGATTAAAGCCTCTATTGCTCCAGATAGACATGATCTTGTCAGAATTGTTCAACATGGGATGGCTAACGTTTCTAATCAGGAGAAGGCTGGGCTTATTGAAGAGTGGTTCAGGTTTACACCTTGTAATCCGGAAAGTCTGGTGGTCGCTCTTGATGCTGGTCTGGCACCATTGTCTTTTATTAATGCGCTGGGTAAGCCTTCAGGCCTATTTGTTGATATCTGGAATTTATGGTCAGAAAAAACTGGAACGCCAGTTAAGTTCAGAGTTAGTCCTATTGGCGAAAATATTGATGCATTAAAAGAGGGTAAGGTCGACGTTATTGCTGCCGTGTCTCCGACGATGGAGCGAAGCCAGTGGATGGCGCTGTCCAACCCCTATTATGGATTGAATACTCGCATTTATTTTCGCCCCACCAGTAAACTGGACGATCCCGGGGCTGAGCTTAATGGCAAAAAACTGGGTGTGATCAGTTCATCAAGTCAGGAGGAGTTTGTTCGCCGCTGGTTGCCGGATGCTTATCCAATTGAGCACAGCAGCGTATCTGAAATGATTGGGAGTCTTTTCTCTGGAGAAATAGACGCATTTCTTGGTGAGCCTGTGATTGTCCAGTCAGCCCTGAATCGTCATGGTCTGGTTGGAGAAGTAAATTCCAGTGAGTACTTTAATCTGAATGAGGCGGTTGGAGCCGGTCTTTTACTGAACCGATCTGCTGATTTATTGCCTGAGTTGAATAATGGGTTTCGAGCCATTACTCCTGATGAATATCGGGCCATTGAAAACCGCTGGATCATCAGTAACAGGGATCGCTATTTCCGCCGCAGTGGTTCAGTGGTTGAGCTGAATGATTCTGAGCGTCGCTGGTTAGGAGAAAATCCAGTAATCAGTGTGCTGGTTGATAATAATAAACCTCCTTTTTCGTATATCAATAGAAGAGGCCAGTGGCAGGGAATAGCCATAGATTATCTCAAGCTTTTGGAGGACAGGCTCGGTATTACCTTTCAGCTTCATCAGGATCCCGTATGGACAAATGCTTTAAGCCAGGCTTATCGGCATTATGTTGATGCGGTAGCGATGCTACAGAAAACGGAAGAGCGCAGCCGTTATCTGAATTTTACCAAGCCACTGGTCAGTGTGCCTGCCGTGATTCTTGCCCGTGTTTCCGACAAAAGCATCCGGTCTCCATCCCATTTAAATGGGAAAAAAGTTGGTTTTACCCCAGGCTATGTCACTTATGAGCTCTTCCGGCAGAAATACCCGGGAATTAATTTTGTCAATATTCCGGATATCGCCACGGGGTTGAATCAGGTTGCCAGTGGGGTTCTTGATGCCATGGTTGTTAACCTGGCTTCTGCAAGTTATGAAATAGAGCGGATGAAAATCACCAACTTGCAGGTCGTTGCCGAGGCTGGTTTTAACTATGACTTCAGCATGGCATCGAGAAACAACGCGCCTGAGCTGGCTTCTATTCTTGAAAAAGCCGTTGATACCATTACTCCGGAAGATCGTGAAGTTCTTGAAAGCAGCTGGCTGTCCATTCAGGGTGGAATGTGGCGACCCAATAAAGAGTTATTTATTGGTCTGGTATTAATTCTGGTGACACTGATTCTCATTGTTTACTGGAATCGTCGCTTGACCATAGAAATTGCCGACCGGGAAAAAGCGGAAGAGGGGCTTAGGGTTCGTTCAGAGCTGGATCGCCTCCTGAGTGATATTTCCAGACATTTTATGGATCAGCCGGTTCATCAAGCCAATGACTATTTTCTGAGTCAGCTTGGGAGCTATCTCAATGCTGAAGCCGTTTGTATCTTCTCCTGGGAGCCTAAAGCTCGAATTGAACATTATTGGACATGCAGGTCTAACCCTGATCCTGCAGCCTTTGAGCCATTGTTTGACCACGACTTTACCGGTGTTTATGGAGAAGTGAAAAAGGATCAGGTCAACATTCTGGTTCGTGATGAGATATTGCAGAAGGGTGACCTGGAAGGGGCTGCCATTCTTGATGGTTTGGGTATCTCCATCGCAGTTTATGCGCCTATGATGCTGTTTGGCCGAGTGGTTGGCGGCATTGGCCTGATTAATATTCCGGTAAAATATCAGGTCTATATCAATGAAATGGATTTGCTGCACCGGATGGGTGAACTGGTTGCGGTTGCTCGTGATCGGCAAAATGCGGAAGATGCTCTGAGGGTCAGTGAAGAGCGTTATCAACTGGCCATGGATGCCGCTTCTGATGGCCTCTGGGACTGGGATGTCCAACGTGACTGGATGTATTTGAGTCCCCGGTATCAGACCATGCTGGGGTATCAGCCAGGGGAACTGTTACACACAATACGCGCCTGGCGTCGATTGCTCCATCCGGAAGACAAAGTATCAACAATACGCTTCTTTGAGCACCAGTTGGCGACTTCTGATAACTCATTTCAGTTCGTTTACCGTATCCGTCGTAAAGATGGCAGTTACGCCACCGTGCGCAGCAAGGGGAAAGTAGTATTCAGGGATGAGATGGGTAGACCAATGCGAGTCATTGGTACGATGGTTGATATTACTCACCAGATTGAGCGTGAACGTGAGTTGTCGATGGCTCGTTTCTCTCTGGATAACGCGGGTGACCATATTCATTGGTTTAGAAGAGACGGCTATCACAAGTATGTCAACGAATCTGCCTGTAAAGCCCTGGGGTTCTCTCAGGAAGAGTTGATGAAACTGTCCATCATGGACATTAATCCGGCGGTTACCCGGAGCTCCTGGAAAAAACTCTGGGAGCAGCTGGTGCTTAGAAAAGGGATGACTTATGAGACGCTGCGAAAAACGTCCGATGGCAGCATCTTTCCAGTAGAAGTAACTGCTAATTACATGGAGTATGAAGGAGAGGGTTACCTCTTTGCTTCCGGGCGAAATATTACCGATCGAAAACAGACGGAAGAAGCGTTACACAAGGCGAAAGAAGTCGCTGATCAGGCTAATCAGGCCAAGAGCAATTTTCTGGCCAATATGAGTCATGAGATTCGAACACCGATGAATGCCATCATTGGCTTGAGTCACCTGGTTCAGGAAACGAAGCTTTCTCATCAGCAGAGGGATTACATCAGTAAAATTCAGATATCAGCACATGATCTTCTGGGTATCATCAACGATATTCTTGATTTCTCAAGGATTGAGGCAGGTAAACTCAATATGGAGAGTATTGAGTTTGATCTTGGCGGTGTTTTTGACAACGTCTATAACCTCAGCAGCATCAAAGCCAGGGAAAAAGGTCTCACTCTCACTTACGATATTCAGTCTGAAGTACCCAGGCATCTAAGAGGTGACCCACTCCGGCTTGGGCAGATACTTATCAACCTGACCCATAATGCGCTCAAGTTCACCAGTGAGGGTGAAGTTAATGTATCGGTTCAGCTGATTTCCAGCCGGCAGGACGTTGTCAGACTTCAGTTCTCGGTATCTGATACGGGCATTGGTATCAGTAAACAGCAGCAGAGTAAGTTGTTTCAGTCATTTTCACAGGTGGATGGTTCAACAACCCGTAAGTTTGGAGGTACCGGACTTGGGCTGGCTATCTGTAAGAACCTTGTGTACATGATGAATGGAGATATTTCTGTTGACTCAGAACCCGGTAAGGGGAGCACTTTCCGGTTTACCGTTGAGCTGGGGGTCGCCCATCAGACCCAGGTACTGGAACAGTCTCTTGAAGGGGTCCGTGTGCTTGTGGTGGATGATAACCCGGAAGCAAGAGCACTTCTGATCAGCCATTTGAAAACATCCGGTTGTGAAACCTGGGAAAGTGGCCATGGTGATGAAGCGCTTTCGTTACTTAAAGAGAAAAATTCCAGTGATCATGAGGCTATTTCCCTGGTGCTGCTGGACTGGAGAATGCCTGATATTGATGGTATTGAACTGGCAGAAAGTATTCATAAACTCAATCTTGCTGTTGATCCCAAGCTGATTATGGTGTCGGCCTATGGTCGCGAAGAGGTTATGGCAAGAGCTTCCGATGAAGTCGATGCTTTTCTGATCAAGCCAGTCAACCGCTCCGTACTGGTAGAGACTATTCTGCGCATGTTGAAGTGTCAGAATAATCCGAAAGCTGAAATTATCGAAGAAGCTCGATTCTGTGAGATTATGCCTAAGGGGCGCATACTGCTGGCTGAGGATAATGAGATCAACCGTCAGGTTGCTCGTGAATTGTTGCAGGGTATGGGGCTTGATGTCGTCATGGTCACGAACGGAGCTGAAGCGGTTGAGAAGGTGAAGAGTGAAGACTTTGATCTGGTCTTTATGGATATACAGATGCCTGAAATGGATGGGTATCAGGCAACACGGATGATCAGGCGAAAGCTTGGCAAAGATAAACTGGTTATCATTGCCATGACAGCTCATGCCATGACTGGTGATAGAGAGCGCTGCCTGCAGGCTGGAATGAATGATCATATTTCCAAGCCATTAAGCCCTGAAGCTCTTAAACAAATGGTACGCCACTGGTTGCAGGTTGGAGAAACTGACGTACTTCATTCTGTGACTTTGGAGCAAACATCTGACAATGCTTCTTGTTTGAAGCTGCCGGGAATAGATGTAGACGAAGCTCTTAAGAGGCTTCAGGGAAATCAGGTGCTTTATGAAAAGTTATTGGCGGACTTCTACAAAGGTCAGAGGGAAGATCTGATTCAATTACAGGAGTTTTTGGAAGCAGAAAAATGGCATGAGGCCTGTCAGTTGATACATGCTTTGAAAGGCGTTGCTGGTAATTTAGGGGCGAACCGGCTTCATGAGCAGGCATCCCAGCTGGAAAATAGCTTGCGAAGACAGTGTGAAATGCCCGACAGCAACTTAATGGACTCGTTTGTTCTGGCCTTTGATCAGGTGATGGAAAGCCTTGAACATTTGCCTCCGGTCAAAGAAGATTTAGAGCCAGCCGGGGAAGGATCTATTGAAGTTGGTGAGTTGAATGAGCTGCTTGATGAGATGGAGCAAAAGCTTAGTGAGGGTGATGTGGATGTAGTTTCTCTCCTTCCAACGCTCATTCAAGGGTTGAAAGATCAGATTGAGCAGAAAGAGCTTAAGTCGTTTCAGGATGCTGTTATCAGTTACGACTTTGACGAAGCCTGTGGGGTGCTGGGGGAAATCAAAAAGAATATCAGCGGATAGTCAGCTCTGGTTGACAGCCGTAGGCTATCCACTCCAGAGTCGGGAGTGACTCTGGGTGGATAAGACCGGTCGGATGCCACTACTTTTGAAGTTCGGCCTTTGGGTCTATTGCGTAGGGTATTTCGTGAACCTCCAGCTGGTGGTTTTGTTCTGTATCCAGAAATACATCGTTGGCTTCAGCCGCTTCAATCCGAATCACAGCCAGTAATTCAATGTTGTTGTTTTCAATATTACGGACACGCTGGATTACTTCGCCAACAGGTTTACTGGCACTGTTATATAGGCGGGTGTTAATGTCAGGCTCTTCGGCGTTATCAAGGGTCAACCAGTAACATCGGCTTTTCTGCTGCCCAAGGTTTTGCATCCGGGTCACAATTTCCTGTCCGGTATAGCATCCTTTTCTGAAGCTGACACCACCAAGCGAGGGCTGATTGAGGTGTTGGGGGGGGTATTTATCGATGGTTTCCTGACGAAGTCCTGGAATTACAGATTCGATATTCAGTAAGTCCCAGAAATCTTCAGTAGCAGGTGTAAGTTCTGTTGTAAGTTCTGGCCATAACAGAGGAAGGTCGCCCTGATGGAGCCAGAGCTCATAACGAGGTTTGATTCCAGGGGCTTTCATTAGGTAGCCATTGCTGGAGACTTTGATAACTTCATTTTGCTCTGGTAGTGATGAATCGGGGAAAATATTAGCTAGTATTCTGTCGATATTTGCACCAGACAGACCGAGAGCCACGTAATCGGATTGATTGGTGAGATTAACTTTAAAAAAAACCGCGTACTTCTTCAGAGTTTCTATTGTGGTTTCAGTAAGGCCTGAGTTCATGCACAACAGGTAGTCTTCACCATTGTCCATTATTTTGAAATTTGTATACATCCGTCCTTTAGGGGAACATGCCACCCCAGTACTGAAATGATGAGCGGCAAGCTGAAGCATATGTGTTGATATTTGTCCCTGTAAAAACTTCTGGCGATCAGTGCCGTCGACCCTGATAAAGTTTTGGCCGGATAGTACTGAGACAGCATTTTCACCCAGTGCACGTGGGACTTTGGAAAAGCCTGTTAACTGCTCTTCTTCATAAATAGCGCCCTGAGTTTTTAAGTAGGTCTTCCAGTCGGTGGCCATCTGATTACCTTGTTATCTGGTTGCCGCAATGTGATAGGGCAGAACACTAGGGTCTGTTGACGTTTCATTACGTGCTCAGTGACCCAGAAAAGCGTCATATGCGCGAAAGGCTTGCGCAGCGTGTAGTTATTCTACATCAAGCAAGCATGACAACGCAGATGGTGCTTTTCTGAGTCACCCTTCGGGCGGATCAGGGCGTTGCCTATGATTTCGTTATGGCATCTTGAAAGGCAGCCAGCCTTCCAACAATGCCGAGCCTCGTCATAGGCAACGCCCTGATCCGCTGAGCTCGCAACGAAACGTCAACAGGCCCTGGCACCCGAAAAATTAAAAATAATTGATCGCCGTACGTTTGTTATGTCTGCCAGTTATGCCCTGGGGCATGCATTCAGTGAATGCTGGCATAATAGAGGATTATTGCTTCAAATTTAAAGGTATAATATCCGGCAAAATCCATAATTGGAGTTATTCTGAGATGCTGGGTGAAAATGAATTGAAATGCCTGCAGTGGCGAAGTCGTCGTGGGATGCTTGAGCTTGATGTGCTTTTGGAGCCTTTTACCAGGGAGGCGCTGTCAGACTTGAGCGAGGAAGACCAGCAAACATATGTTCGCTTGCTGGAGTGTGAAGACCCGGACCTCTTCAGTTGGTTTATGAGTGGTACAAGGCCTGAAGATCAGGCACTGAGCCGCATGGTCGATATGGTATTGGAACGTGGGCGATACAAAGGCGAGTCTTTGTGAAGTTAATTTAAGAAGTTCCCGTTACCATCTTGTTGTAATGCTTCTAAGCCACTGTGCTGGATTTGTCGCACTGTGGCTTTGCTCGGTCTGGCTTATTTTCAAGATTACCCTGGCCACGGCTCTGGCTATGCATTTATATCGATACTACCTTCAATTTATTACTCAGAAGCTTTCGAACAGTATTTCTGCCATTCGTTTACTGGAAGACCAATGGCGAGTTAATCTTTCAGGTGTCTGGTATCGCGCCTGGCCTGAGGGTGAAATTGTTGTTACCTCAATGCTAATTTGCTTTAAGTTAAGAGTTGAGGGTAAGCGGTATCCCTCCTACCTGATTCTGTTTCCGGACAGTGCTGACCCTGTTGAGCTACATGGCTTCAGGTTAAGACTGATTCTTGAGTCTCACTCTCTTTTCGATGGCAAGAGTTAGTACCCGGTATTCCTATATAAGTCCTCCTTGAGCCAGCTTTTATGCTGATTTGACGCGAATAGTGGTTCTATTTAGCGAGAACAGCGTGAAAAACATGGCCAAATCCGGATTTTTACACGACTGCAGGGACGCAGGAGCTGCTGCCGTTAGGTTAGTGGTCAGCTAGAAAGGCTCCTGGGGGCACGTATCATTGCGTGCCCATCATATCAGTGCCGGTTATGTCTTTATCGTGGCATTTTGATTGGCAGTAACCTTTATCTGCTCTGCAATACTGAACCTTGGCGGCACTTGCGGGTATCGTCATAGGAACGGCTTGAAACGCTGGGCATGTAGCGAAACGTCAACGAGTCTTGAAATTCTCTGGAGCCAGAACCGTGTCTTTGGGATCATGGCTCGTCTGAGGGTAATCCAGTGTATAATGCAACCCACGGGACTCTTTCCTCGCCATGGCGCACCGAATAATTAGCTCAGATACCTGGGCAAGATTACGAAGTTCAATCAGGTCATTACTGACTTTGAAATTGCTGTAGAACTCATGAATTTCAGACTGGAGTAACTCAACGCGATTCATAGCCCTCTGCAGGCGTTTTGTGGTACGGACAATACCAACGTAATCCCACATAAAGCGGCGAAGCTCATCCCAATTGTGTGAGATAACAACATTTTCATCGGAATCCGTTACCTGACTTTCATCCCAGTTCGGTAGAGATGGTGGTTTTGGGTATTGGTGAAAGGTATCGCTTATGATCCGGGCACAGCTTTTTGCAGTTACAAAGCACTCTAACAGTGAGTTGCTGGCCAATCTGTTAGCGCCATGCAGGCCGGTAAAACTACATTCGCCAATGGCAAAAAGGCCTTTTGTGTCTGTTTGACCGTTTTTATCAACCAGAATTCCACCACACGTATAATGAGCCGCAGGAACAACAGGGATTGGGTCCCTGGTGATGTCGATGTCATAACTGAGGCAGCGCTCATAAATGGTTGGAAAATGAGAGCGAATGAATTCTGGGGACTGATGGCTGATATCCAGGTAAAGACAGTCTGATCCCAGTCGCTTCATTTCATGGTCAATGGCCCGTGCAACAATATCTCTAGGAGCCAGTTCTGCCCTGTGGTCATAGTCTGGCATGAATCGGCTGCCATCGGGCCGCTTGAGAAGGCCTCCTTCACCTCGAACAGCCTCTGAAATCAGAAATGACTTGGCATTTGGGTGGTAGAGGCAGGTTGGATGAAATTGATTGAATTCCATATTGGCAACCCTGCAGCCTGCCCGCCAAGCCATTGCAATGCCGTCTCCAGATGCGCCATCGGTGTTACTGGTATATAGATAGGTTTTACTAGCGCCCCCAGAAGCAAGAACGGTACAACGGCTCTTGAATGCATGAACCTGATCTGACACCAGGTCGAGTATATAAACACCAACACAGCGCTGTTCCTGGCTGTTACTGTAATTTTCCAGTTTGCTGGTGGTGATTAGATCTACAGCCAGGTGATGGTCGAAAAGGTCTATGTTCGGCTTTAACTTTGCCTGTTCCAGTAATGTATCTGAAATAGCCCGGCCAGTGGCATCTGCGGAATGAATTATTCTTCGGGAGGTGTGTCCTCCTTCTCGTGTCAGGTGGTAGTCAAAGGGCCTGTCAACGGCGTGATCCGGTGTGAATGGAACGCCCTGGCCTATCAGCCATTCAATACTCTCCCTGCCATTCTCAACAATATGTCGAACAGCCGGCTCATTACACAGGCCTGCGCCAGCAGTCAGGGTATCTTTCACATGCTGGTCGATATTGTCGCCTGTTTGGTCCAATACGGCCGCCACGCCTCCCTGCGCCCAATAGGTTGATCCGGCGCTTAATGAGTCTTTGCTGAAAATGGCTATCCTGGCATCATCAGGCAACTGCAGTGCAGTAGTCAGGCCGGCTGCGCCAGAGCCAATGATGATCACATCGTAATTATAGGGCTGTTGCATAAGGCTCCCCAATCATCAGGTCACTCTGACGTAATATATCCTTCATATAATCCATAGGAAAATGAATGCAGTATGGTTTAATGTGCTAGCCTGTGGAACTGTAACTGTCTGGCATGTGACATGATAAGTTCTTTGTTGAGAGGCTTGTTCATTTATAAGTATGATTAATTACAGTTACTGGTTATGTGTATCGGGCTAAAGAGGCAATTTTTCGGGTCGATGTTAAGATTGCTGCTGATCTGAATCAAGAGCCTGAGTTTACTTGTTTGACCTTTGTTTTTTACTGAGCCAGGTCAGCTATATACTTTAGAATACACATTTTCTGGGCATTATATAGAATGTGTTGCAGCTACTGTAGTGTCGTTGAAGTGCTAGAGATAACATGTCGGTTTTCCAATATAATTACAGAACTCAGATAAACTGGGTTGTGGTGGACAAATACCCTTATAGTAAAAAATTGAAAATATCAGGAACTTTTCTTCATTTTGATGGTCTATATATTTGCGGTTGAGCTAAACCCTATATTGCACGATGGTACCGTTTTAGGTGCTCCTGCCATGCATGGGTGGAGATGCCTGAATGGTTGATAGTCCGGATTCTGATCAGCAGTTGGTTGATCGTGTTAAGCAGGGTGATAAAAGAGCTTATGATGTGTTGGTTATAAAATATCAACACCGCATACTTGGGCTGGTTGGAGGTTATGTCAGTGACTTTCAGGAGGTTCAGGATGTTACGCAAGAGGCTTTTATAAAGGCATATCGTGCGCTGGATAAATTTCGTGGGGATAGCTCTTTTTATACCTGGTTGTATCGTATTGCTGTTAATACTGCCAAAAATCATCTGGTATCCAAAGGGCGAAGGCTTCCAGAGTCTGATATTGATGTTCATGATGCTGACTTTCTGGAAACAGCGACCACTTTGCGAGTCGTTGATACCCCTGAACGCAACCTGTACTGTAATGAAATTGAGCAGGTTATTCACGATGTAATCCAGCGTTTACCCGATGAGCTGAGAACGGCGGTCATGTTGAGAGAATTTGATGGTCTCAGCTATGAAGAAATTGCAGATGTTATGGACTGCCCGGTTGGTACTGTACGGTCCAGGATATTCAGGGCTCGTGAAGCCATTGATCGTGAGATCAGACCGTTATTAGGGCAAAGTGGTTAAATAAGGTTTAACTCATGTGTGGCAGAACGAAGGCCTGCATGAATACCAGAGGTTTGTCTATGAGTGAAAAGGGTTCTCAACACAGTGCCAGAGAACAGCTGAAAGAATCTTTATCAGTTTCTCTGGATGGGCAGGCCAGTGAACTCGAATTGCGTCGAGTGATTGATGGCATAGGCAAGGATGACGAGCTTCGAACACTTGCGGGACGCTATCAGTTGATTGGTGAGGCACTGCGTGGAAAAAGCAGTAAATTTGTCAATGTCGATATTTCCAGGGGTGTGATGTCTGCTATAGAGCAGGAGGAAGTCGATAACGCCTTTTCGCAGAGTGAATCTGGAGTGGGAGGTTCTTCTTCTGCGATTATCTCCAGATCAGGTCGCTTTGTTGAGGATGTATGGGCTTCTTTGGGTAAGGTTGCTGTTGCAGCCTCTGTGGCTTTTGCGGTCGTTATCGGAGTTAGAAACAGTAATCCAACGCCTGAATTGCAGGTTCTGGCTGAAAATGAACCAGCTGCCACCTTGACTCAGCCAGTTCAACTGGCACAAATAGGTAGTAATGATTATGGTGCGTCGGGTATTCGTGCAGGGTACAACTCTAAGCAGCATGACAGTATTACGCCTGAACAACTCGCGTATGCACAGAGCCTTGCTGATAGAGCAACCAGGGAACGCTTTCATGCCTATGCGCTTCAGCATGCTGAGCTTTCTGCAATGGGAAGCGGTCAGAGTATTTTGTCATTTGCCAGATTGACCAGTTTTGACAACCAATAAATTTATGAAAAAGATGCAATGGATTACCAGAAAGCTGCTGGTGCTTAGTCTTTTTGTCAGTGGCTTTGTGTATGCAGATACGTCATCAGATGCTGGTTACTTGCTTGAAAGAATGGCAGTTTCTTCCAAGGGGTTGAGTTTTCAGGGAGAATTTGTCTATCAGCAGGGAGCGCAGCTTCAGACGTTAAGCATTATTCATCAGGCCAAAAATCAGAAAATATCGGAAAAAGAACGAATTCTCTATCTTGATGGTGCTCCTCGGGAAGTAGTACGTTCTGGGAATGAGCTTTTCTTTTCCAGTTATAACGAAGGGGTGACGAAGTTTCAGCATGGCTCATTGTTGCCTGTGATAAACAAGTTTCAGTCGGGTGTATCTGAAAGTTTCTATGACTTGAAGATTGTAGGTATTGACCGGGTGGCTGGCCGAGAAGCAGTCCTGCTGCTTGTGTTACCAAAAGATCGTTTCCGTTATGGGTATCAGTTATGGCTCGATCGAGAATCTTCGCTGTTATTAAAATCAGTACTGGTCGATGATCAGGGTAAAATTATTGAGCGGCTGCAGTTTACCTCTCTGAGTATTGGACAGCTGTCAGATGATGTTCTGGTGCTACTGAATCGCAAACCCTCCACTGTTGATGAAACTATTCATATAAAAAGCAGCTCAGCTAAAGAATACCCAGAGAAAGATGTTGCGCCCCCTGATTGGGAAACGGGTTGGTTGCCAGATGGTTTTGTGTTGGAGAATAGAAGTATTCGCCCTTCACCTGTTAGTCGGCACGATGTCGATGCATTGATTTTTTCTGATGGCATTGCCACTTTCTCTGTTTTTGTAGAGCAGGATGATACTCGGGTGCTTAGCCAGGCATCTGAGAAAATCGGTGCTCTTTCTGCTGTTTCAAAGATCTACAGAGAGGGTGATCAGTATTTCCATGTTACGGTTGTTGGTGATATACCTCTGGGTACGGCAGAGAGGGTGGCTGTCTCTGTGCGTCCGGTAAAAATGAAGCCTTGATGTAATGATCAAGTAAGTTTACTGGACTTGAAGGTTTGTTTTTTTTTTATTATTTCGTTACCGATCTATATCAGGTTTTCAGGAATATGATAGAAGAGCAGGGACGAGTTGTAGCTGTAGAGCGTGATTTTGTCTGGGTTGAAACAATCAGGCAGTCCAGTTGTTCAAGCTGCAGTGCTCGAAATGGTTGTGGGCAGCATCTTTCCGAAAAGTACAGGGTCAGCTCATCCTATTCATATATCAAGGCGATTAGTCCCTGGGTGGTGAAAGAGGGTGACAGGGTTGTGGTCGGTATACCGGAAGGCGCATTGTTAAAGGCTTCTTTTCTAATTTATCTCTTCCCGCTTTTACTTATGATGGCTGGTATCTGGTTGTCCTCTGCAATGGGGGCTACAGATGGACAGCTGCTTCTCTCAGCTGGTTTGCTCCTTGTATGTGGCTTTGGCGCAGTATGGTTTATGGGGAAGAGGTCATCTGATATGTGCCGTGTTAATGTGGTAAGGCTATTACCATCAGATGATTTGTATTTTTCAGATGGCTCCTTCGGGCAGACGCTTTCTTTCAGGCAAAATTGATTTTTTATTGCTTTGTTTCTGGTGGAAAGCAAGTCTGCATGGCTGAGCTGATGTTGCTGGCGTTGAACCGGCTCTTAGTCATGTAATTATAAACATTATCGCAGGAGTCTATAGCTGCGGTGGATATTTCCAATAGTCGAGTACTGGAGAAAACATATTTATGAGTAGGGTGTTTTTTCTCTTCAAAAAGTCATTTTATAATGTTGGGCTTCCCCTGTTTTTGTTTTACGTAACATTGGCAAATGCTTCAGGTAGGGATTCTGGTTTGCCAGATTTTGAGGCATTGTTTGAACAGGCATCCCCAGCAGTAGTTAATATCAGTACTCTGGCCACTCCGAAAGCGAGGCAGCCAATATACGGACCGGGGGGGGAGGAGATTCCTGAGATTTTTCGCCGTTACTTTGGTATACCACTGCCCGATGAAAGCCCTTCCGGTCGTTCCCAGCCAATGTCTCTTGGTTCTGGTTTTATTATCTCGCCAGATGGTTACATTCTGACGAATAATCATGTTATCGATGGTGCTGATCAGATTATTGTCAAACTCAGCGACAGGAGTGAGCGTTCTGCAGAATTAATAGGCGCGGATAAACGTTCGGATCTGGCGCTGTTAAAAATTAAAAGTGACCGGGGTCTGCCAGTAGTGAGGCTTGGTGATTCTGAGAGTGTTAAGCCTGGTCAGTGGGTCGCGGCGATAGGCTCTCCGTTTAATTTTGAATACTCGATTACCAAGGGTATTGTCAGCGCTCTCAATAGAAGCCTTCCCAGCGACTCATATGTTCCATTTATTCAAACCGATGTTCCTATTAATCCGGGTAACTCAGGTGGTCCTCTGTTTAATATGAGTGGAGAGGTAATTGGAATTAACTCCCAGATTTTTACGCGCTCTGGCGGATTTATGGGGCTTTCATTTGCCATACCTGTTGATCATGTTATGTGGGCTGTTGATCAACTGAAAGAGAAAGGGTATGTAACCAGAGGCTGGCTGGGTGTTGCTATCCAGGACGTGGATCGCGATCTTGCAGAATCATTTGGTCTGGAAAAGCCGATAGGGGCTCTGATCAGTCAGGTGGTTCCAGGCGGGCCTGCTGATAAGGCAAAGCTACACCCTGGAGACATTATTGTAAGGTTTAATGAAAGGGTTATCAGCAGCTCAGGTGTTTTGCCAATGTCGGTAGGTGTTATAAAACCTGGTGAAAAAGCAAAGCTCGAATATATCCGTAATGGCAAGCGCAAGACCGTAGATGTTGAAGTGGGCCAGCTGCCGGATGAAAACAGTGCAGCTTCTGAGCGAAAGGGGGATAAGGCTGCTTCTGATAAAAACCCTCTAGGTGTTCAAGTGGCTGAGCTTGATGAGAGTTATCGCAGTAAACTGCGCCTGGATGAGGATGTTCAGGGGTTGGTTGTGATTGGAGTAAACCGGGGGGCTGGTCGTTCTATTGGGTTGCGCCAGGGGGATGTTATTACAGATCTCAATAATCGCAGTGTGACTACGGTCGTGGAATTCAAAAAAGTAGTCGCCAAGCTACCCAGAAATCGCTCGATTTCAATGCGGGTCATTCGAGGTGGAAATCCTGGCTACATTACCTTCCGGTTGCAGGAGTAATCAAATGTGGGTAGCACAGTATATGACCATGGAGTACTGTGCTGACATGTTATAGAATAGTATGGAATCATTTATGCAGGTCAGACACGTTTTAATTGCTTCCGGAGCTTTAGCCATAGGCTGAATAGAAGTAAGCCATGCTGTTTAACAGCCGGTAGCGTCAGTTTGATCTGCAGGTCAACTCCCTAGTTCAAGACGGTCCCCGCGGTTGCGGGGACCGCTTTTTGTGACGTTTTTATAGTAGATACTATCGTGAGCGACCTAAGCTTAATCAGGAACTTTTCAATCATTGCCCATATTGACCATGGGAAATCGACCCTGGCTGACCGTTTTATTCAAACCTGTGGCGGGCTCAGTGATCGTGAAATGCAGGCCCAGGTGCTTGATTCCATGGAGCTTGAGCGCGAGCGGGGAATCACGATCAAGGCCCAGAGTGTTACGCTGGATTATCACGCAAAAGATGGTAATACCTATCAACTAAATTTCATTGATACACCTGGGCACGTTGATTTTTCCTATGAAGTTTCACGTTCTCTGGCTGCCTGTGAAGGTGCCTTGCTGGTGGTTGATGCGGCGCAGGGTGTAGAGGCCCAGTCCGTTGCTAACTGCTACACGGCGATAGAGCAGGGGCTGGAAGTCATGCCCGTGCTGAATAAAATGGATCTGCCTCAGGCTGAGCCTGACCGGGTCTCTCAGGAAATTGAAGAGATTATCGGTATTGACGCAACTGATGCTGTTCGTTGCTCTGCCAAAAGTGGTTTGGGAATTGAAGATGTTCTTGAGCGTCTGGTATCAACGATTCCTGCTCCCGAAGGTGACATTAATGGCCCGCTGCAAGCGCTGATTATTGATTCATGGTTTGATAACTATCTTGGTGTAGTGTCTCTCGTTCGAGTTAAAAATGGCACGTTACGAAAGGGCGAGAAGATCATTGTAAAATCCACCAAACAATCTCATGTGGTGGATAATGTTGGTATTTTTACTCCAAAGCGGACACCTACCGGGGTGCTGAAAGCCGGTGAGGTTGGTTACGTGGTTGCCGGTATCAAGGATATTCACGGTGCCCCCGTAGGTGACACACTGACTCACCTGAAAACTCAGGATGTTGAGGCACTGCCAGGCTTTCAACATGTTAAGCCGCAGGTCTATGCAGGCTTGTTCCCAGTCAGCGCTGATGACTTTGAAGATTTTCGTGATGCGCTTGAGAAATTGAGCCTGAATGATGCTTCGTTGTTTTATGAGCCGGAGAGCAGTGATGCGCTGGGCTTCGGCTTCCGTTGTGGCTTCCTGGGTATGCTGCATATGGAAATCATTCAGGAGCGGCTTGAACGGGAATATGACCTGGATCTGATTACCACTGCACCAACGGTAATCTATGAGTGTCATATGAAAAATGGCAGTGTGGTTGAAGTTGATAACCCTTCAAGATTGCCTGATCCGGCTGGTATTGATGAAATTCGTGAGCCCATTTCCCGGGCAAATATTCTGGTGCCTCAGGAATATCTCGGCAATGTAATTTCTCTCTGCGTTGAAAAGCGTGGGGTACAGAAAGACATGCAGTTTACCGGTGGCCAGGTTGCGCTAACTTATGATATTCCGATGAATGAGGTGGTTCTGGACTTCTTCGATCGTCTGAAATCGGTGAGCAGGGGCTTTGCTTCTCTGGACTACTCTTTTGATCGTTTTGAAACCGCCAAAATGGTTCGGGTGGATATTCTGATCAATGGTGAGAAAGTAGATGCGCTGGCAGTTATTGTGCATAAGGATCACGCTGTTTCCCGCGGACGGGTTCTGACCGAGAAAATGAAAGAGATTATTCATCGTCAGATGTTTGATGTTGCCATTCAGGCGGCCATCGGTGGCCAGATTATTGCTCGTACAACGGTTAAGGCGCTGAGAAAGAACGTAACGGCCAAATGTTATGGTGGTGATGTTAGCCGTAAGCGTAAACTGCTGGAAAAACAGAAGGCCGGTAAGAAGCGTATGAAGCAGGTTGGGCGTGTGGAAATTCCACAGGAGGCTTTCTTGGCAGTTCTAAAGGTCGACAAATAATTTACCATTGATTATATATAACCTACTTTTGGTTAACACGATGAGCCGGACTTCCGGCTCATTGCGTACCGGGAAACTCTCACTTTGGACGTTGTTAGTGCAGTTTTACCGATTTGTTCAGGTCTGATAAAACAGGTTTAGAGAAAAACAGCCATGGATTTTAACTTTCCACTGCTATTGGTACTGTCGGTTGTTGTAACAGGTATCATTGCACTTATTGACCGACTCTTTCTGTTACCAAAGCGAAAGGCTGCTGTTGCAGAGCTCAGTGCTCAGGGTGGAGATGGTGACTCCCTTGAAAAACTGGCTAAGGAACCGGCCGTTGTAGAGACTTCCAAGTCTATTTTCCCTGTTTTGCTGTTTGTTCTTGTGATTCGTTCCTTTTTGTTCGAACCATTTCAAATTCCGTCTGGTTCCATGATTCCGACCCTGGAAGTGGGTGATTTCATTCTGGTTAATAAATACAGCTATGGTTTGCGTTTGCCGGTGACAGGTACCAAGGTGCTTTCCATTGGTGAGCCTGATCGTGGTGATGTGATGGTGTTTAAGCAGCCAGGTAAGGAAAATATTAACTTTATTAAGCGTGTGATCGGGTTGCCTGGTGATGTTGTGCGTTATATGGGTAAGCGACTGACGGTGAACGGTCAGGCGGTTCCTGAAGAATTTGTAGCACAGCTGAGTGATTCCCGATCCATTTATCGACTCTATAACGAAGGTGATGAAGGCAAGCGCTACCAGGTTCGAAAAGAATTGACCAGCAACGATTTCCGGGCTGAAGGTGAGTGGGTTGTGCCTGAGGGTATGTATTTCGTCATGGGAGATAACCGTGACCGAAGTAATGACAGCCGATACTGGGGCTTTGTTCCTGAGGAAAATATTGTTGGCAAGGCGGTTTACATCTGGATGCACTGGCCGAGCTGGACTCAACTCCCCGGTTTTAAGAACAACGGGGCGATTGAGTAAGCTGTATAGGAACTCTAAGGAGAGAATCTTATGTATGGTATGAGGAGCAGGCAGCGAGGCAGTGGTGCTGTCAGTTGGTTGTTTTACCTGTTAATTGGTGGACTATTGTTGTCTTTTGCGGTTAAGGTTGTGCCGTTTTATATGGATGACCACTCTGTGAAGCAGGTAGTGTCTTCGTTAACTGACCGGCCAGGCTCTTCTACTGCATCCGTTACCCAGATTAGAACCTGGATAAATAAAGGACTGCAGTTAAACCTGGTTAAGCTTGATCGCAATGAGGTTAATGTAACCCGCGAAAACGGTGTTGTTGCTGTAGATATTGACTACGAGCGACGGATTCATTTTTTCTATAACGTTGATCTTGTATTAACGTTTGAACATAACTGGAAAGCTGGAACTCAGTGAAAATGCTTGAACTTGCCCGACTTCAAAGAAAGCTAGGGCATGAATTTTCCAATCAGAACCTGTTAGAGCTTGCGCTGACTCATCGTAGCTTTGGCAGTCGTAATAATGAGAGATTGGAGTTCCTTGGCGACTCGATTGTAAACTTTGTTATTGCTGAAGCGCTCTATGAGCGTTTCCCCGATGCCAAAGAAGGTCAGTTGAGCCGCCTGCGGGCTCGAATGGTTCGTGGTGCAACGCTTGCGGAGCTTGGGCGGGAGTTTGAGCTGGGTGACTTTCTTCGTCTTGGCTCCGGTGAGCTTAAAAGTGGTGGCTTCAGGCGGGAGTCGATTCTTGCGGATGCGGTTGAGGCCATTATTGGTGCGATTTACCTTGATGCCGGGATGGCTGTTTGCCACCAGCGAATTCGCAGCTGGTTTACAACCCGTCTGGATAAGCTGACCACGACGGATGAGCAGAATAAAGACCCAAAAACCCGCTTGCAGGAATATCTACAGGCTCGGCAGCAGTCACTGCCAAAATATCAAGTGACTGACATTCAGGGGGAAGCTCATGATCAGCACTTTTCAGTGATTTGTGTACTGGAATGTCTGGATGAGCCGTCAAAGGGGGAAGGGTCGAGTCGTCGTGGTGCTGAACAGCAGGCGGCTCGCAATGCATTGAAATTGCTTGGCGTAGAATAGAGAGCAGAAAACAGATGACATCTGATGTAAATCGCGAAGAGCCCACTGCTCATGAATTCAGCCTGTCCGATCCCTCTTCGGAAGTCAGCCGCTGTGGTTATGTTGCCATCGTAGGCAGACCCAATGTTGGTAAATCTACACTGTTGAACCACCTTCTTGGGCAGAAGCTTTCTATTACCTCCCGCCGCCCTCAGACTACACGTCACCAGGTTCTTGGCATCAAGACAGAGCAGGGAGTTCAGACGGTCTATGTTGATACGCCGGGGATGCACAAGGTTCAGAAAAAAGCGATCAACCGTTATATGAACAAGGCTGCCAGCAGTGCCTTGGCAGGTATTGACGCCATTGTGTTTGTGGTTGACCGCCTTACCTGGAATGAAGAGGATCAGATGGTCCTTGAAAAGGTTAAAGGAGCCCGCTGTCCAGTTATTCTTGCTGTTAACAAGGTGGACAAGATCAGTGATAAGGCTCAATTGATCCCGCACCTTGAGTCCCTGTCTGCAAAAATGGATTTTCATGCGGTGGTGCCAATTTCTGCGCAGCATGGTCATAATCTGAAGCAGCTGGATGAAATGATTACCCAGCTGATACCGGAAGGTATCCATCACTTTCCTGAAGATCAGCTGACGGATCGGAGCTCACGCTTTCTGGCTGCTGAACTGGTGAGGGAAAAAGTAATGAGACAGCTTGGCGATGAGCTGCCTTATGAAGTTACGGTAGAGATCGAAGAGTTCAAGCAAGAAATGAGGCCAAAAGGTCCTCTGTTGACCATCAGTGCACTGATTCTTGTTGAGAGAGCGGGTCAAAAGGCTATTGTGATTGGTGACCGTGGAGCAAGGCTGAAGAAAATCGGACAGGAAGCCCGTAAAGATATGGAGCATATGTTCGACTCAAAAGTCATGTTGAATCTTTGGGTTAAGGTTAAGGCAGGCTGGTCGGATGATGAGCGTGCCCTGAAAAGTCTGGGGTATGATCACAACCAGTGACTGGTAATGATTTTCATAAAGCCTGGTTGCTTCATCGGCGCTCTTATAAAGAGCGCTCGGTCATTGCTGAATTTTTAGTGGAAGATCATGGCCGTGTGGCCATGGTGGTTCGTGGTGTACGGCAGTCGAAGTCCCGGTTGGCTTCACTATTACAACCTTTTCACCAGGTACTGGTTCGCTGGAAGGGGCGAGGCGAGTTGAAGACTCTGGTTGATCTTGAGCTTGATCGCTTTAGCTTTCTTACGGGGGAGCGACTCTATTGTGGGTTCTATACCAATGAGTTGTTGATGAGATCAATGCTTCCAGGGCAGCCCGTCGATGGCGTGACGGATTTATACCGGGAAACATTGGCTCATCTTAATCAGAGTGTTTCTCTTGAACCTTTGCTCCGATCATTTGAGTTGGATTTGCTGGAACTCTGTGGTTATGCCCCATCTCTTGACTGGGATGCGCTTTGTGGAGCTCCTTTAAAGGAAGGTATGGTTTACCGCTTTGAACCAGAGCATGGGCTGGTCCCGGTAAATGGGCATGTCGGTCATCATGAGAAACCTTTTTGCTACACTGCAGAGTTGCTTAAAGCACTTTCGGTCAGGGACTTCACAAATTCTGATTTCTATCCGGGTTTTAAGCGGTTTACCAGGCAGGCCATGAAACCGCTTATCGGTGAAAGGCCTATGCAAAGCCGAATGCTTTTCGCTGGGCGGACTCGAGCGCTTTCGGGAAAACCTGATTTATTGCCAAAGACTGACATTGTTTGATTAACGGGAAGGTTTATTCATGGTTCCTCATCAGCGTATTTTGCTGGGTGTCAACATTGATCATATTGCAACCATCAGGCAGGCCAGGGGAATTCGCTACCCAGATCCTGTGCAGGCTGCAATTGAAGCTGAAGAGGCGGGGGCCGATGGCATCACACTGCATCTGCGCGAAGATCGTCGACATATTCAGGATCATGATGTATTCCGGATTCGTGATGTTCTGCAGACAAGAATGAACCTGGAGATGGCGGTTACCGACGAAATGATCGGGATTGCCGAAAAGGTCAGACCTGAACATGTCTGCCTGGTTCCTGAGAAGCGGGAAGAAGTAACAACTGAAGGCGGACTGGATGTCAAAGGCCTTTTTGACAGTGTGTCTTCAGCCTGTGATCGCCTCGGAAAACAGGGCAGTGAGGTTTCTCTGTTTATTGATCCTGATCTGGATCAGGTTGAGGCAGCAGCCAGGGCAGGAGCACCTGCTATTGAACTGCATACCGGTGCTTATGCCGAAGCTTTGACGGCTGAAGTCATGCAGGATGAGCTTGACCGCCTTAGAAATGCGGTGGTGTTTGGTCTGGAACAGGGGTTGATCGTCAATGCTGGCCATGGCCTTAATTATCAGAATGTTGAGCCTGTAGCAATGATTGCTGGTGTCAATGAGCTGAACATTGGTCACTCGATCATTGCTCGTGCACTGTTTACCGGTTTGAAACCAGCGGTTCGTGAAATGAAAGCACTTATGTTGGAAGCTTCACGGAAAGCGTTCTAAGTGATTGTGGGTATAGGCACCGATATTGTAAGGATTGACCGGATAGAGCGTTCACTCAGCCGGCTGGGTGATGCGTTTGCCAGAAGAATCCTCACCAACTATGAGCGGTTACAATGGCTGGAGCGCTCATCTTCTGCTGCATGGCTGGCTAAGCGATTTGCGGCCAAAGAGGCGGTTGCCAAGGCATTTGGAACGGGTATCGGTAAGCTTTCATTTCAGCACATAGAGGTAAGAAATAACGCTTCCGGGGCTCCTGAGCTGTTATTGTATGATTATGGTCTTGAGCTGCAGGATCAAAGAGCGGTTAAGCGACTTCATCTCAGTCTCTCTGATGAACAGGATAATGCGATTGCCTTTGTAGTATTAGAGAGCTGATATCAGCTCTCTTTATAATCACCATAGCGATGACTTGTTGAGTCACTCTCTCTTTCTGCCCAACTCGCCATTCTCATAAGCAGGGTGGAAAACTTGGGATCAGGCTTCTGGCTCAGCCATATTCAGACTTTTTATTTCCCACTCATTCAGTCGGATGATGGACTGGATCAATAATTGAAAATCTTCCCTGACTTTATCATTGTTCAGGGTGTTGTACTTCTTCAGCCGTGTTTCCAGCCGGTTGCAAACACGTTCAAGTTCAGGTACGCCGCAGTAACGGCAGGCTCCGTGTAATCGATGTACTCGCTCCAGCACCGCTGCAAAATCGTTGGTAGCCCACCCATCTTTGAGTGTCTCTAGGTCATCATCCAATCCATCTTGCATCATAAGCAGCATTTCTTGAGCCAGACTCCGGTTTCCTGCCGCCAGTTGAGTGGCTAGGTTGATGTCAACCGGGCTTTCCGGTTGCTCGATTGTCTGGTCGATAGACACACTGATCTTCGATGTTGGGAAGTATTCTCTATTCTCCATGTCGATTGGCATCTTTGCCCACTGATTCATCATGCTGATCAAGTGTTTCTCACTGACTGGTTTACTCAGGTAGTCATCAAACCCACTTTGCAAAAGTACCTTTTTCTCCTCGGGAAGCGCATGGGCAGTCACTGCAATGATAGGGGTGCGCTGATGATTTGGGAGCTCACTTCGTATTCTCTTTGTTGCTTCAAGTCCATCAACTACCGGCATCTGGACATCCATGAAAATAATATCGAAAGCAAACTGCCTGCAAAGTTCAATGGCATCAAAACCATTTTCTGCGGTTTGTAAATGTTGCCCCAGGTTTCCAAGAATGGTCTTGAGTAGCTTCAGGTTTACGGGGTTATCATCAACGGCCAGAATGTTCAGGGCTTTGTTGATCGGTTGTTGTTGAATGTCTTTGCCTTCCTGATCTGTTTTTATATGGGTAAGCAGTGCTTTCAGTCTGTTAAGTCCAACGGGTTTCATAAGAGTGTCAGTACTTTCAGGAATCACAGGATCCATTGTTCCTGTGATTCCTGCCGAACTGAGAACAATAATGCTGGCGTTGTTATAGGGTTCTTTTAACTGCCTGATAGCCTGAATGGGTTCGATATCATCAAGATTAATGAAAATAAAGTCGTAGGAGACATTTGTCTTGTTTAGTGATATCCCCTGCTGGATGTTGGCTGCTGCAGTAATATTTGCACCCAGTTTATCCAGCAAGTGAAAAATCGAGAGTCGGGTCAGTTCATGGGGTTCGACAAGAAGTACTTTCTGATCGCTCAGCAGTGTCGGTGCAACGTTTTTTTGCTTAGAATCATCAGAAACAGCCGGTTCACCATTTTTGTCATTAAGGGTTGTTTTAAAGGTAAACCAGAATGTTGCTCCCTGGCCTAAATCGGACTCCAGGCCAATTTCTCCGCCCATTTGCTCAACCAGGTTTTTACAGATCGACAAACCAAGCCCGGTTCCTCCAGCCTTGCGTGTTCTGCTGGAGTCTGCCTGGGCAAAAGCATGGAATAGTTTGTGATGCTGCTCCCGAGTCAGCCCGATGCCAGTATCCGCCACTGAAATTCTCAGGCTCAGGGACTCATCACTTTCTTTCTGGTGAGGTCTGCCTTCCTGGTCCAGCATCACTCGAACCGCGACGGAACCATAGCTGGTGAATTTAATAGCGTTGCTGATGAGGTTGGTCAGGATCTGTTTCAACCGCTGCCCGTCAATAATGATATTTTCAGGAACGTCGTCGTAGATAAAGTGAACAATTTCCAGAGACTTGCCATGCGCAGCAGGTGCCATAAAAGTCATAACATCCTCAACGATCTCCCGAAGGTTGATGGGCTGGGGGTCCAGCTCAAGCTTTCCGGCTTCCATACGGGAAAAATCAAGAATGTCATTCAACATGGTAAGAAGTCCTTGTGATGACTTCTCAATGGTGCTGATGTAGTCGTATTGCTGTGGTGTGAGCCTGGAGCTGAGCATCAGGCTGGAAAAACCAATAATACCATTTAGTGGTGTTCTGATTTCATGGCTCATATTGGCCAGGAATTCGCTTTTGCTTCTGCTTGCCTCAAGAGCCTCTTTTCTGGCGAGGTCCAGCTCAACATTCTGAATTTCAATGGTTTCCAGTGTTTCCTGCAGTTCATCATTGTATTGGGCAATATGACTGGTCATCTTCTGGTGTTTAGCCTGCAGGCTATCGAGCATTTCGTTGATAGAGGACTCCAGCTCATACATCAGGCTGCCCGGGTTGTCTGGCAGTCGGGTATCAAAGAAACCATCCTTTATACGACCAATGACCCTTGCCATATGATCCAGGGGGCGGGTAACGCCATTGCCCAGTTTGAGGCTAATGACCAATGCAATCGCTAACCCCATTGAGATGACGATAATACTGAACGCCAGAGAGCGATACCGGGTCAGGTGAGTTTCTGCATAGGTGTAATCGATAATCAGCCAGCCACTGTTTTTTGTCGAATTTGGATTGGTGATTGGATTGGCAACCTGTATGATCTGATCGCTCTGGAACCAGCTCTGACCGGGCTCCATTAATAAAGATAATTTTCCGGTGTCAGTGAGCTTGGGACCGGCATGAACAATTTCCTTGCCTTGCTCATCGACCAGGCTGACTGCACGAATATCCATATCGTCGAGCAGCATGCTGATCAGGGTTTGCAGGTCTTCATGCTGGGTTTTATTCAACAGAAGTGACGCAATGGCTGCTTTCTGTTCAGATTGAGTCAATGCCTTGGCCATGAGCTGGTTATCCAACTCGTTATAGCGCTTGCTCAGATAGACACCGCCCATTAGTAGGGAAACAATAATGCCAGGCAGAAAAGCCAGTAAAAGTATGCGTTGGCGGAATGCCATAAGGTGCTGTTTCATGGTACTGCCTTTCCCTGTTTGGCTTTTGTTCGGTATTATTGCAGGGTTATGCTCTAAGCTATTAAAAAATAAACGCCTTATATCTGGCAATTTGTAGGACTTGTCTTGCTCCGGCGGGTTAAGCCCGACAGGCTCCTGAGGTTTGTTTTTTAATGTAAGGGCGCTGATAAATAGCCAATAGCCAGAATTATTCTTCTCTGTGCTGGAATAATAAAGTCTACGTAAGTTATATGTCCATGGAATATCCGACAATAGAGTCGATTATTGGCAATACCCCTCTGGTTCGCCTGCAACGCATGCAAGGGAAGAGCTCCAATACCATATTGCTCAAACTGGAAGGCCAGAATCCGGCCGGATCAGTGAAAGATCGCCCGGCCTTGTCGATGATCGCGGAGGCCGAAGCTCGTGATGTCATCAGGCCGGGTGATACATTAATTGAAGCCACCAGTGGTAATACGGGAATAGCGCTAGCCATGGCGGCGGCTGTTCGTGGTTATCGAATGATTCTTATTATGCCGGACAATATGAGTGCCGAGCGTCGTGCTGCCATGAGTGCCTATGGGGCAGAGCTGATTCTGGTCAGTGATGGAATGGAAGGTGCCCGTGATAAAGCCCTGGAAATGCAAGAGCAGGGAACAGGGAAGGTTCTTAACCAGTTTGCTAATCCTGATAACCCTCTTTCGCATTATGGGACTACTGGGCCAGAAATCTGGCAGCAAACCCAAGGTACATTGACGCACTTTATCAGCTCCATGGGAACAACCGGGACAATAATGGGAACCTCTCGTTATCTGAAAACGAAGAACCCTTCTATTCAGATTGTTGGCCTGCAGCCGGAAGAGGGAGCTCAAATACCCGGTATTCGTCGTTGGAGTCCCGAATATTTGCCTGCTATTTTTGATCGTTCCGCCATTGATGAAGTGATGGATATTGGCCAGGTAGAGGCTGAAGAATGCATGAGGCAGCTGGCTCGTGAAGAGGGAATATTCTGTGGCGTTTCGTCAGGCGGAGCAGTTGCAGCAGCCCTGAGACTTTCAAAAAGTGTAGAGAATGCCACCATCGTTGCGATTATCTGTGATCGTGGTGATCGCTATCTTTCAACAGGCGTATTTTTACCATAGCCATTTTTTATAAATGACCGTAATTTTCAGGTATGGACGTATGACTGCGAGTTTTTTGTACTCCATATCCAATGTAGAATCAGGCTTTTAAACAGCCCCGATCGGGCAGTAATAGAATGTTGGAAGTACTCTATGCGCTTTAAACGTGCTACCTCAACCCCTTTTTTTCTGAATGAGGATGTGCGTATTGATGGCCTTTCCCATGATGGTCGTGGGATAGCCCGTCATCATGGGAAGACCCTCTTTATTGATGGTGCACTGCCGGGTGAAACCGTTCGTGTTCAGGTTCTGGAAGATAAACGGCGTTTTATGAACGCCTGTACAAAAGAAGTGCTGCTTGCATCGTCCGAGCGCAGTGAGCCAGCCTGCTCGCATTTTCATCAGTGTGGAGGCTGTAATCTTCAGTACTGGTCTCATGCTGGGCAGCTCAAAGGCAAGCAGCAGATTGTGCTTGATCAGCTAAGGCGTTTTGCCAATGTTGTGCCTGAGCATATAGAAGAACCGCTGATTTCTCCACCCTATGGGTACCGCTACCGTTGTCGTTTTGCCATGCGTTGGCGCAAAGGAAGGCTGAGCCTCGGATTTCGGGAAAAGGGCAGTAATACTATCTGTGAAATAAATGAATGCCCAGTACTGGCAGCGCCTTTGCAGGAAATGCCCTTACTTCTCAAGTCATTTTTGCCAACGCTGAAAGGCCGTGAAGGTATTTCTCATGCAGAGTGCTTTCTGGCGGAGCAGGGGCGTGGGTTACTGCTGCGTCATATTCGCCCTCTGTCAGAAGAAGATCGGGCGCTATTGAAAGAATTTGCCGCTACCCATCAGCTATTTCTGTATCTGCAGGATAGTCCTGGGAGTATCAGGGTTCTATATCCCCACATGCCCGATGAAGATGTATCCGTAGCACTGAATTATTTTCTTCCTGAATCCAGAGTGAAGCTGTACTTCCGGCCACAGGACTTTACCCAGGTTAACTGGGTGATCAATCAGACGATGGTTGAGCAAGCTCTACAGTGGCTTACCCCGAAAGCATCCGACAAAGTGCTTGATCTTTTCTGTGGTCTGGGTAACTTCTCACTGCCACTGGCTAAGAAATCAGGCCATGTCACGGGTGTTGAAGGTTCGAAGAGCTCGGTTGAGCAGGCGACAAGAAATGCCGATCTGAATGGTTTGAATAATGTGAGCTTTTACTGTGCGGATCTGTCCAGTGATTTTACAGCGGAATCTTGGGCAAAAGAACATTACGACATAGTGGTTCTGGATCCACCGAGGGCCGGTGCGGATTTTATGATTGAACAACTGGCCGGTTTATTGCCTGATCGCTTGTTGTATATTTCCTGTAACCCGGCAACTCTTGCCAGGGATGCTGGCAGTCTTGCTTCCTATGGTTTCAAACTTGAGCGTTTGTGTGTAATGGATATGTTTCCGCAAACTGCTCATGTGGAGTCCATGGCACTTTTTATTCGTGCATAGGCTGTCAGGACTTAGGGGGTGTTGCCAACTGGCCATTCAACTAGTTGGTCATACAAGCACTCAGGCAAGGCGAACGGCGCAGGACATGGTGGTTCCCTGTTCAAGGCGTTCAACACGGCATGAGTGCTTGTATGACCAACCCAAAGGGGCCTCACATTATTTGCACCATACAGCGTTGCTCACTGCTCATGTGGAGCAACCACACTACGCAGCTTGCGCCTTGTCTGGCACAAATAATGGGTGGCTGGTTGTATGTCCAGTTGGTAACACCCCCTAGTTCATCAGACAGTAATTTATTAGAAAGTAGTCTATTAATGGCTGCTTTCAGGTAGTAGTCTTAAGCCGACGCCTGACCAGGGCTTTGAGTACCAGGAAGGGCGACAGGGCATCATTTATATAGAAAGAGACGGAATGGAATAGATGGTCAAGGTCAGAGAGGATCAGCCTCAGCACTTCGACGGCAGTGTCGATCTGGGTGCCTGGCTGAATCGCCTGCAGGAACGTTATGGCGTTGGTGATACTGATAGCCTGAGGGAGGCCTGTGAGCTGGCCCGACAGGCTGAGCTGCTGGCATTGCAGCGGTCTCTCCATCAGAGCGCTGAAGAAACAGCCTGGCCAACGGGAAAAGGGTGTTTCCGAACCGGACTGGAAATGGCGGAGATCCTGGCTGAGCTGAAACTGGATATGGATACCCTGGTTGCAGCCGTCCTCTATCGAGCTGTCCGTGAAACCAAACTGTCTCTAGACCAGGTTGAAGAAAATTTTGGTAAGGTGGTTGCCGGTCTGATCAAAGACGTTCAGGGCATGGCGGCCATCAGCAATATCCAGAACCCCAGAAGGCAGGTTCTGGATCATCGTCAGGACCAGCTGGAAAAAGTTCGCAAGATGCTGGTTTCCATTATTGACGATGTCCGTGTTGCCCTGATCAAACTGGCCGAGCGAACCTGTGCTATCCGGGCTGTTCAGCATGCCAGCAAGGAAAAGCGGCAACGTGTTGCCAGAGAAGTTTTTGAAATCTATGCACCGCTGGCTCACCGGCTTGGTATTGGTTATATCAAGTGGGAGCTAGAAGACCTCTCCTTCCGTTATCTAAAGCCCCATGACTATAAGAAGATTGCCAAGCTGCTGGATGGTAAACGACTCGATCGTCAGAAATACATCACCGACGTTGTAGATACCCTGAAAACATCACTGTCGGATGCCAGAATCGAGGGTGATGTGAATGGCCGGGTGAAGCATATCTACAGTATCTGGCGGAAGATGAAGCGGAAAAATGTCGATTTCCGTGATCTCTATGATATTCGTGCAGTTCGAATTCTCACTCATGAAGTGCGCGACTGCTATGCAGCGCTGGGCGTCGTGCACTCTCTCTGGAATCATATTCCAAAAGAGTTTGATGATTACATTGCCACTCCGAAAGAGAATGGGTATCGCTCACTGCATACGGCGGTATTTGGTCCCGAAGGAAAAACTCTTGAGGTTCAGATACGCACCCATGATATGCATGAGGAAGCAGAGCTTGGGGTTTGCGCTCACTGGAAGTACAAGGGTACTGACGTTAATAGCCGAAGTGACAGCTATGAGGAAAAAATCTCCTGGTTGCGTCAGGTCATGGAGTGGCATGAAGACCTTGGCGATTTGGGTGAACTCGGAGGTCAGTGGCGCGCGGATGTAGAGCCAGACCGAATTTACGTGTTTACCAAAGATGGTCATGTTGTTGACCTGTCGGTCGGGGCTACCCCTATCGATTTTGCCTACCGGATTCACTCTGAGGTAGGTAGCCGTTGCAGGGGGGCGAAAGTCGCCGGTCGTATTGTACCGCTGACTCATAAGCTCAAAACTGGTGACCAGGTCGAAATCCTTACCGCTCCAAATGCGCGTCCCAGCAGGGACTGGCTAAACCCTGACCTTGGCTATGTCACCACTAGTCGTGCAAGGGCTAAGATCACCAGCTGGTTCAAAAAGCAGGATAGAGACGCCAACATTGCGGATGGTCAGAGCCT
Source organism: Endozoicomonas atrinae (assembly GCF_001647025.1). Lineage (GTDB taxonomy): Bacteria > Pseudomonadota > Gammaproteobacteria > Pseudomonadales > Endozoicomonadaceae > Endozoicomonas > Endozoicomonas atrinae. The sequence continues at coordinate 34,470 of NZ_LUKQ02000002.1, read as the reverse complement.
TCTGGAATTGGAGCTTAAGCGTCAGGCGTTACATGGCGTTAATTACTCAGAGCTTGCTCTGGCCGTAAACAGTCTCTCTCCTGATGATATGTTTGCGGGTATTGGCGCCGGTGACATAAAACTTCGCCATGTGGTTTCGCTGGCACAGAAGCAGGTGGCGCCCGAAGAAGAGAAAACGTTTGAAATCCGTACCAAGCCGCAGCAGGATCGGCTATCGGACAGCACCATAAATATTGATGGTGTTGGTAATCTGCTGACTCAGATGGCGGGCTGCTGCCAGCCGGTGCCGGGTGATCCGATCATTGGCTATATCACCGTTGGACGTGGCGTAACGATTCACCGGGAAGACTGTAATACTGCGCTCTCTCTACGTAGCCGTGAACCTGAGCGTTTGATAGAGGTTAACTGGGGGACTAAGCCTGACTACAGTTATCCGGTTGATGTCATCATTACGGCTTATGACCGCCCGGGCTTGCTAAGGGACATTACCATGGTGCTGGCAAACGATAAGGTGAATGTTCTCTCGATGCAGACCCGTACCAGCAAAGAAGAACATCTGGCCAGTATGCTGCTGACCATGGAAGTTCCTAGTCTGGAAAGCCTGGGGCGTCTTCTTGCCAAGGTCAGTCAGTTGCCCAACGTAATTGATGCCGTTCGTCATCGCAAAATGAGTTAAATGACTCTATTAACTCCCACGCTTTGCGTGGGAGGATCCTCCCTTTTCATGCTTTTTAATACCTGCAGGAGTCTGGTTTGTCACATTCCATTGATGATCTGATTATTTTGATGGCCAGACTCAGGGATACAGAACATGGTTGTCCGTGGGATCTGAAACAGACCTTTGCCACCATTGCTCCCTATACTCTGGAAGAAGCCTGTGAAGTTGCCGAAGCCATTGAGCGTGAAGATTACGACAATCTTAAAGAAGAGCTGGGAGACCTGCTATTTCAGGTGATTTTTCATGCTCAGATGGCAAAGGAAAGCGAACTCTTTGACTTTGCAGATATCAGTGAGGGGTTGTTAACAAAACTGCTGCGCCGGCACCCTCATGTATTTCCTGATGGCAGTCTTGAGTCGTTTGCTTCAGAAGAAAAACTCACTCCAGAACAGGTTAAGCAGAAATGGCAGGAAATAAAGGCAGACGAAAAAAAGCAGAAAGGGCAAAAGCAGCCTGAATCAGCGATGCCTGATGATCTGCCAAGAACACTGCCTACCTTGCAGAGAGCGGAAAAGATTCAGGCTGCAGCGGCAAGGCTTGGCTTTGACTGGCCTGAAACTGAGCCGGTATTTGACAAGATACATGAAGAGTTGGACGAAATCCGCACAGCAGGAAATGAGAGCCAGGAGCGGGTTGCTGAAGAGGTAGGAGATCTTCTATTTGCCTGTGTTAATCTTGCCCGTCATTTAGGGGTTGATGCGGATATGTCCTTGCGGAAGGCATGCCATAAATTTGATGGGCGTTTTCGTAAAATGGAGTTGCTTGCCACAACAAACGATCAGGTGTTTGAGAAGTTAACATTAGAAGAAATGGAAAACTACTGGCAGCAGGTAAAGAGTGAATAGTCATCATTGGTGCTGGCTTCTCTGGGGCGAATTTCTAACTACTAGATACTTGCCAGCGTTACCGTATTAATTCATAGCAGGCTTATGCTTCTGATTTCTTGGCCAATAGCTTGTCCAGATTATTGGCGAAGGTTTGTCGATCACTGTGGCTGATTGCTGGAACACCACCCGTCTGAATACCACTTGACCTCAGGGTGTCCATAAAATCGCGCATATTAAGTCGCGCCCTGATATTGCTGTCGGTATATAACTCGCCTCGTGGGTTTAATGCCAGTGCACCTTTTTCAATGACTTCAGCTGCTAAAGGAATATCAGCGGTAATCACTAGGTCTTTGCTGGTTATACGTTTAACTATTTCATTGTCAGCGACATCAAAGCCAGTACTCACCTGCATGAATTTAATGTATTTAGACTTAGCCACTTGTAAAAAGTGATTGGCAACAAAAGTTGTTGGTGTTTTGGTGCGCTCAGCTGCCCGGTATAAAATTTCTTTTATTACCAAGGGGCAAGCATCAGCATCAACCCATATTTCCATCGTAAAACCCCAGTGCTGATATGAGTGGTTATTTTATTCTCATAGAGCCTGGTGAATCCAGTAACATTGCTGGCCTCCTTCAGAGAAGAACAAACCTGACCACAGAGGCCTTAATGAACATGAAGAATAGACTTTTTTTCCTTTGTGCTCTTAACGGTCTCTGTGGGTAGATTTTTACATGTTAAGATTCATTAACAGCAGCTAAAGCCATAGAGCGATCAAAATTCTTTTTGAGGAAGCTCAACAAGTCACTGTATGCCTGCTGTTTGGTTTCATCATCGTTGCCGATCAGGTAACCATACTTCAGGCAATCCTTATATTTAGGTCCACTCTTGAGGCGAGCAGCAATTCGCTCTTCCCGGCTTGCGGTTTCTGACAGTTCCAAGATAGAGTCGCCATTCAGCAGAGGGTTGCCTTTATCATCATAGGTGACTTCGCACCCTGAAATATAAGGGGCGTCTTCTTTGAGAATCTGAGGTGCCAGGTTTTCCCAGGAGTGGCCAGCACCCTGATACACAATACTTTCAACATCGACATTAAGTGCTCGGAGCTCATTTTCCCGATCGGCGCAGGCTTTCAGATCATTTGAATAATCTTCTGTGCCTCTCAGTGTCAGGAGTGGCTTGCCGTTGGTTGACTGTGTTCCCAGGTTCTGGAAGCAGGGGCCATAAACATCAACGTACAGACTGAATCCATCCGTTTCGGGAGCCAGTGTCTTGTGGAAACGTTCATCCATTGCCATCCGGCTTGCCATTCCACCGTAGGAAAAACCCATAACCCCAATGCGTGAGCCGTCAATCAGGGGGCTGGTTTTCAGCAGTTTATAAACCGAATAGGCATCGGTAATGACGTCAAACTCTGTGACGGCATTAATCTTCATCATATAGCTTTTATCTTCAGTCAGCCCCCTGGGCTGGTAGTAGTCAACAACTACCGCTGCAATACCGTTCTGGTTCAGGAGTTTGGCATGTTCATGTTCACGTCCAGGCGAGATGCCGCCACTGCCGTGCAGTATCACCATTGCTGGAACCGGCTGCTCGCTGGTGGCTGACTCGGGAATATAAAGATGACCCAGTCCAGTCGTTGGTCTGGCGTCGTCCATATTGTTGAGAAGAACATCCAGATCAAAGGGGGTAGCACTCTGATAATAGATAGTGCCCTCAGTTTGTTCATTCAGCTGAGTAATGGGTTGCGGGTATTCAGGAAAGGATGGAAAGATAAGGCCGACCAGAAAGGATTGAACAGCCGTTATCTGTAATAACCCCGCTGCAGCAGCAATCAGGGCGAGCAGACTGAGCATAACTTTTTTCATGGGAGTGGCTCTTTGTTATTGTTCTATTGAGCACTCCATTGTCTGGATTGGTTAATGATTTTCATATCATCCAATCAGACGATTTTTTGGCGAGTAATCAGCCTTTGGGTTTCATCATCAGCTGTTCATAGTCGTAGGTAAGATCGTTCATTTTGTTCAAAATCGACTCAGTGGTTACCGAGATCATATTGGGAACAAATTTGCCCTGATCGCTGATTTTAAATCCGGCATTGGTGAAATCCCACTGGCTTTGAACCTTGGACAGCTTTTGATTGATATCGTTTGAGTTCAGTTCAGACTGGCGGAGTGTGGTCAGCGCGGTTCCAAACTCATTGATGGCCACGGCCAGCGATTCATCAACCGACTGATTCTTAACACCCCAGGCCCGGGCAATATAGAGTTTGGCGATCCGCTGACTGAGCATCCGCTGCCGACCAGAAATATCGACCAGATGCCCCGCTTCATGTCCCACATGCTCAGTAATTGCTTTAACAACCAGTTCGCTGCGCGCCAGAAGTTCATCGCTGAGTGTCAGTACAGTTAATGCGTCTTCACGGCTTGGTGCTTCCAACACCTTTAAGCGGAACTCCTGCCAGGTGATAGCTGCATCATTCAGGCTATTGCGAATCGCTTCATTGGGCGCGTAATCAAGAAGCTCGAGAAACTGCTGCTCGAAAAGGGCCATGCTGATATCCAGGTCAGCTGTCGCTTTATCGGGATTTACATCGGAGCCAATCATAATGTAACTTTTGGCGATCCGCTGGCTGAGCATTCGCTGACGGCCTGCTTTGTTAATGGCTTCTGCATCATTGATGGTTGCCACTGCAGGCATTGAGGTTATGATCAGGCTGAGCAGGGTGCTCAGTATGGCTGAAGTTTTGAAAATCTGTTTTAACATGTCCGTATCTGTGAATTACTATCGATTTAAAAGGCGGATAATACATGAAAATTGCCTATGATTCGCCTTTCCAAATTCATTGCTGATGCCGGCTTTTGCTCGCGGCGGAAGGCCTCCCGCCTGATTGACAGTGGTTGTGTGCTGGTCAATGGCAGACTGGGATTACATATTGATCGAGTAACAGGCAGCGATTGTGTGACGGTTGATGGGCGTGAGCTGAAGTTAACGACTGCAAAAATATACTTTCTCTACAACAAGCCGGTAGGTATTGACTCTGTGTGTGATGTTGATGATCCGGCCAGTATTGTTCATCATTTGCCCAAACTTAATGACCATTTAAGGGTTTTTCCCGTTGGCAGACTGGATAAAGACTCCCACGGTTTGATGCTGCTGACCAACCATGGTGAATTATGCCAGAGCTTGCTGCATCCGGATTATTACCATGAAAAAGAGTATCTGGTCACTGTCGATAAGCCGATTGATAAGGCTTTCCTTTTGTCGATGGCGGCGGGTGTCCGTTATGGGGGTGTAACCACAAAGTCCTGCCGGGTAACGAGGGTAGCCAGTCATGCCTTTAAGATTGTCTTGACCCAGGGACTTAATCGTCAGATACGTCGAATGTGTCAGGCGCTGGGCTATCGCGTAATGGATTTGCAGCGCATTCGTATGGTGAACTTACTTCTGGATGGAACTGGACCTGGTCAGCATCGCCTGCTTCTGCCCGAAGAAATCTCTGGATTACTTAGGGCAGTGACACATCAATAAGAAATCGTGTCCCTGTTGCTGGTACCTCAGGTAAGGGGCCAGAATATCAGGCGGTACACTGTCAGGTTCTGGGCTGAAAAAGCCTGATCTCTGGTAAAAAAGCTCAAGGTGAGCGTATGGGTAGCACCAGCAGTGAATACTCCCAAGGTCATTCAGGACTTCTCTCAAAAAGAACGACCCAATACCCTTTCTCTGGGCATGTCTGCCCACCCAGACGCTTCTCAGCAGATAACCTTCGGATTTTGGGCTGGCCCTGAGCCCGGCGACAATGTTTCCCTTCGAACAGCGGGCGACCCAGACCCGCTCATCGCCCGACGCTTTTCCTTTATGTCCATTGTCTTTAAAAAAACGGTTAACCAGAGGAAAGGCAATCGGAGTTAGCTCCTCAACGGTAAGCGGAGCAAATTCAGCCATTATTGCTGTTTTTTCCAGATGCTTTCTGGGCAGCTCCGAGAATGCCACGCAACATATTCAATTCTTTGGCTTCGGGGCGAGCGCGGTTAAAGAAGCGACGGAGCCGTGTCATCACCAGACCCGGGTGCTGTTGAATAATAAAGTCGATGTCGGTCAGTGTGGTTTCAAGATGTTCATAGAACTTTTCCAGCTCCTGATTTAGAGGGTATTCCTGTTCCGGTTTTTCACTGTGCCAGTCGCTCTCTTTTTTCAGTGAAGCCTTGAAGATCTCATAACAGAGGATCTGGATAGCTGAGGCAACGTTAAGAACCGGGTATTCTGGGTTTGCATCGATACTGGTATGAAAGTGGCACTTTTCCAGTTCGCTGTTGGTAAGGCCCATGGTTTCCTGGCCAAATACCAGGGCAACGGGAGATTGACGGGAATCCGAGAGCAGCTTCTCAGCGCATTCTTCAGCACCCAGCATCGGGCGTGAGAAAGAGTGGGTGCGTGTTCTGGCACTGGTACCAATGACCAGAGAGCAGTCGGCAATAGCCTCGTCCAGAGTGTCAAATACCCGGGCATTCTCAAGCACGTCCAGCGCTCCTGCTGCCATAGAGTCCGCCTCGGGAGCTGGAAATCGTTGAGGGGTTACCAGGCAGAGGTCACTCAGGCCCATGGTTTTCATGGCTCGGGCCGTGGAGCCTATGTTGCCAGGGTGAAACGTGTTGATAAGGATGATTCGAATATTCTGAAGCATGATGACCAATGGCTGAGTTACTGAAGATGCTGTCTTGTTGGACTGCTCTAGGCTCTGTTGAGAACGGCTAGATGAGCCACCCTTCGGGCTCAAACCTTATGTCAACAGAGCCTAAACCACATAGTGAATTTGGTCCGTAATTATAGGGGGCGGAAGTACCTGAAAACCAGTCTGTATCATCGTGGTGAGTACCGATCGAGTTATGTACAATGCACTCCACGTCGTAAGTAGTCCGGGAAATACATTCAAAAGATGAGTCAAACTACGCAAAAGCAGGCCTATCGCTGGTTGTTGAGGCAGATAAGGCCGGCCCGGCAATGGCTACTGGTCTCCATGGTACTGGGCTTGCTCAATGGAGTCTTTCTGATTGTTCAGGCTTCGATCATGGCAGGAATGATCCACCGGCTGGTGATGGAAAGTGCAACTCGGGAGATGCTGACGGAAGATTTTATCTGGGTTCTGGTGCTGGTCATTATTCGTGGTGTCTGTGCCTGGGGGCGGGAGTTCTGTGGTTTCCGTGCAGGCGCCAGTGTCCGGGTGGAAGTGCGCAAACTACTGTTGGATAAACTACGCCGTCTTGGCCCCTTGGTTATTGGTGAGCGGCCTGCTGGCAGCTGGTCGGCGATTGCCGTTGAGCAGGTAGAAGAACTTCATGAGTTCATCGCTAAATATCTGCCCCAGATGGCTCTGGCGGTGATGATACCGGCCATTATGCTGGTGGTTGCTTTTCCCCAGAGTTGGGTGGTTGGCATTATTTTCCTGGGAACTGCACCACTGATTCCTGTTTTTATGATTCTGGTTGGAATGAAAGCCGCGGAGGCTAATCGTAAAAACTTTCAGGCACTCTCTCGTTTGGGGGGCTTTTTTCTGGATCGTCTTCAGGGTCTGGAAACGCTGAAACTCTTTCAGCGAACCCGCTTTGCAGAAACACAGTTGGCTGATGCCAGTGAAGACTTTCGGATAAAAACCATGCAGGTGCTTCGCCTGGCTTTTCTGTCTTCCACGGTGCTGGAGTTTTTTGCTTCAGTTTCCATTGCGCTTGTGGCGGTATTCCTGGGGATGAGTTTTCTTGGCCACATTACCTTTGGTGGCGAAGTCACTCTGTATACCGGGCTTTTCCTGTTACTGCTGGCTCCTGAGTATTACCAGCCATTGCGGGAACTGGGAACCTACTATCATGCCAAGGCCAAGGCAATAGGTGCGACGGAAGAGATTCTGGAAGTATTGTCCCGTGAAGAGCCGAAAGCGCATCGTGGCGGTTTGTCTCTACCAGAAGCCATGCCGTTGACCCTAGAGGCAAAAGAACTCTCCGTTTCAGCAGCCATAAGATCCTCTGCAGGCTCTGAGTCAGTACATGATTCAGAAAATAAACATCAGTTATTACTGGATCGTCTGTCGTTTAAGATCGAGCCCGGAAGTCGTGTCGGTATTATTGGCAGCAGCGGTGCCGGTAAAACGACGCTGATTAATACCCTCATGGGATTCTGGAACTATCAGGGTGAAATCAAAATAGGGGGGCAATCTCTGGCGGATACTCAGCTCGATAGCTGGCGCAAAGAGATTGCCTGGCTGGGTCAGCTTCCATTGATTATCCATGGTTCTGTTTATGACAATATTGCGTTTGGCCGCGCTGTATCCCATGAGCAGTGTCTTGAAGCGCTGGGCAGGGCGCAGGGTATGGACATTCTAGCTAATCTGCCGGACGGTCTGGGCAGTGTGCTCAAGGAACAGGGAGGTAACCTGTCGGTTGGTCAGGCTCAGCGAATAGCCCTGGCAAGGGCTCTGGTACTGCCTGTGCGTTTATTAATTCTGGATGAACCAACGGCAAGCCTGGACTCTGTCAGTGAGAGCCTGGTTCTGGATGCACTTAACGCCATACCGGATGAATGCACGGTGATCACGATCACCCATCGAATCAGTCAACTCAATGCCATGGATCAGATCCTGATGCTGGATAAGGGAAATCTGGTGGCTGATGGTTCTCCCTCAACGCTGGCCAGGGAAAGTGCTCTGTATCAGCAGTTCGTCAGCATGCACAGCGGGAGTCTGGACGATGAATGACCTCTGGCCTTTTCTAAAACTGTACCGTCAGGATCTTGGGATGTTGTCGCTGGGTGTTTTGCTGGCGATTGTTACTTTGCTGGCAAGTCTCAGTCTGCTCTCACTGTCCGGCTGGTTTATTACTGCCACAGCGATAGCGGGACTGACCTTTGCAACGGCACAGACCTTTAACTTCTTTACCCCCGGAGCTGGCGTTCGAGGTTTTTCCATTGCTCGAACCGCTGCCCGCTATGCAGAACGCCTGGTAAGTCATGATGCCACTTTTCGGCTGTTGTCAGGCTTGAGAAGCTGGTTTTTCAGTAAGCTGATTCCAATATCTCAGGAGCAGCTGGGGCAATATCGGAAAGGTGAGCTACTTGATCGACTGGTGGCCGATATTGATGCGCTGGATCAGCTCTATCTGAGGCTGGTCAGTCCGTTACTGTCCGCTGTTGTTGTTGCACTGCTGTTTTCACTGTTTATCTCCTTTTTCAGTACAACCGTTGCCATGGTGGTGTTACTGGCGATGATACTCTGGATCATTACCATGCCATTGCTGTTTTACGTCCTGGGTCGTAAGACTGGGGAGTCCATGGGTGTCAGGCAGGCGCGATTGAGACAGGAGGTGCTGGATTATCTACAGGGTATGGCTGAACAGCAGGTCTACGGCAGTGAGACTAATAGCCGCACGACGATTACTGAATCGGAAGAGAAACTGGTTGCAGATCAGTCCCGAATGGCAGTGATGGAAGGGTTTGGCTCAGCCTTGTTTGTTTCCGGCTCCGGTGCGGCGGCATTACTGGTTTTGTACATTGCCAGTGGTGAAATGAGTGCAGGCCTGTTCAGTGGACCGGTCATGGTCATGATGGTCTTTGGAATGCTGGCCAGCTTTGAAGCACTGATGCCGTTACCCGTTGCATTTCAGTTTCTCAGTCATACACGACACGCGGCAAGTCGATTGCGTCAGGTAGTGAGTTCACCGGTGGTTGTATTTCCAGAGACAGCACCTGAGGTCGAGGTAAAAGGTGAGATTCAGTTTACGAATGTGTCCTGTAACTATGGGAATGACCAGCCAGTTATTAATAAGTTATTTCTTCACATTCCTGCAGGCAGTCATGTTGCACTGCTCGGCAAAACGGGCTGCGGTAAATCAACGCTGATCAAGTTATTGAGCCGTGGGTTGGAGCCTTCTGGTGGCAAAATATTACTGGATGGACAGGAGATTCAACGATTTTCTGAGCAGATGCTTTACCAGTCAATCACGTTTGTGCCTCAGAAAACCCATGTTTTCAGTGCCACACTCAGGGAGAATCTGCTGTTGGCGTCACCTGCAGCCAGTGATGAGGCGCTTTTAACGATAATTAAACATTCAGGGCTGAGTGAACTTGCAGCTGCCAGAGAGAATGATGGCAATTTGCTGGATATCTGGTTAGGGCAGGGTGGCATTGCATTATCTGGTGGTGAGCAGCGTCGCCTGGCTCTTGCGAGAGCTATGCTGAAACCGGCACCTGTACTGATTATGGATGAGCCGGGCGAAGGGTTGGATGTTCACAGCGAACAGGCGCTGATGGATGCCGTCTTTCGTCAATTTAAAGACAGTACCATCATTATGATCACCCACAAGAGGACGGTGCTGAAGAAGATGGATAAGGTCTATCGACTGGAAAGTGGGAGCCTGATCAACCTGTAAGATATATTAATGCCTTCAAGGCCTTCTGTAGTGTCTGGGTAACCATGTTCTCCGGCCGATGCCATTAGGGATTGGCTGGAGAATGTACGTGAAAAAATACTTCTTTATTGTTTTGATGATAATCTGAGTGGTTTCAGGTTGGATGAAGGGGCAGTTACCAGGAAGGTCTGATGTTGTTGCCGGTTTAATGGGTGATCTTATAGAGACGCCTACCTTTCACGGCGCATATGTATGGAAGAACCTACCCTTCTTTAGGGTAGGTTCTTTTTTAAAAAGACAGCAGCTGCAATGCAAATAAACTAGCGCTGTGCCGCTTTGTATAGATCTTTTTCAGGCCAATCTTCTATTAATTTTTTGCGAATGTCAGAACGTTCCTGGTCGCTCAGCTGGCAAATATCTTTCCCTGCTACGCCTGAATAGTAGTGCCTCATCCAGGTTTTGTTTACCGGATTGGGAATAATAAAATATCTTCTTCCGTATAGGTGTTTGGTTTTTTCAACCGAAGCTCTGTCAAAAGGTGATAGACCCTGCTCTTTTAAATCAAAGTCATCAAGAAGGTCGCCTACAAACAGTCGGACGTTATATTTTTTCCCATTGATTCTACCGGATATGATTGCTTTTCGCTGGTATTCTTTGTCACAGCTATTTTTATCGATTGGGCAATATTTTGAGCGGTTCAGTAGATTAGTCGGTGTAACTTTGGGGAACCCATTGTAAACGAGTTGTCTTAAGGTGAAGTTCTCTACATCCCCCTTATGGCCAGAGCGGCCCGAAGAGTGCTCCCGTGCGGTTAAATAAAAGATTTCATAACCCAGGGCAGCCGCTTTGTTTAAAAACTCTCTAGCACCGGGAATTGAACTGGCTTGAAGCTGTTTTTCATAGTTCTTCATCTTTTCTTCAGGTTCAGGGAATGATTTACAAAGTGGGGGCGTTAAGTGAATTGGAGGGTAGTCTATTAGTGTGCCGTCTATATCAACTATAACCGCCCGGTCGTTGGCATAACGGTTTTCAGGTGCCTCAAGAGCCTTACTAGCGAGGTTATAGGTTTGAAGGGCGGTGGCATTGAAGTCTGCAGATTTTCTGATCCATAGATCAGCCATAATAATGTGCTGCCGGTAGCCCTCGGGAATAGGTACTGGTAACTCTGAGTAGTTAACTCCCTGTATTCGAACCCTGTGTTTTTCTTCAGGGTTCAGTGTTCGGTAGCCTTTGCTGATGGCTTCTTCCCAGAACCCGTAAACGGTATTTGGTAGAATAAACCATTGGGAGCCAAGTTTATCCTGATGCTGGCTTACCCACTTTTTCTTTTCAGGGTAAAGGCCTTTGTCTACCTCACCAAGATCGTCCAGTTGGTCACCAAATAGCATGATTGGGTAGTAACCCATTTTTATGATTTGCTGCCGCTTGTCCTCTTTATTGAGGGTAATGTTTTTTTCTTCTTGTAGAATTACATGACTTTCACTGTTAACAGGGTAGCCCAATTGCTTCAGTTTATTGATTGTAATTGTTTTTACATCATTGAAACGACCGCTGATATAGAATATCTCAATGCCAAGGCTGTTGGCTTTTTTCAGGAAGTCTACTGATCCTGGTAGAGCTTTAGCCTCTTGATGATTCCACCAGAATCTCGATCGTTCTATGCTTCGGGATTCGTTCGTGTTGACCATGCTGGTAAAATAAGGAGTACTTGGTATTAGTGTGTCATCAATGTCTGTGATTATTGCAGGCTTTTGATCATCAGGTGTATTTTTTAAAATAGTTTCAAGTTGATCTGTTGCGCTGTTAAAGCTCTGGTAAAAGTAAGCGGAGTACTCTCCTGAATGCTGTTGCCAATTTGCTGCAATGATAATTTCATTATTTAAATCTTTCTGATCAAAGCTCTTGGCAAGGAAAGACTGTGAGCTTAGCAATGATGAAAGTAATAGTGCAGCCAAAACTTTCTTATCTATTTTCTTTTCCATAAAACGTCGAATTTTCATAATTCTGATTGTGATAATTTTATTTGTGATAAGAGTGACCGCATCAGAATAGACGAAAAGAAGTAAAGCACATGGAAGAGTTTGTTCTCAGTTTATTGACGAATAAGTTCTTTTTTATTGACAAAGTCGTTGAAACAGTTGTTTGAAGCCCCGGCTTTCAGCTGGGGCAGTTGGAAGTGTTTTTAGCTCTGCTGAGCATGAAAGGCCTGACCATTTATGTCCTGGCTTTCGTCTCCCATCAGGTAAAGGTAAACCGGCATAATGTCTTCCGGGGTTGGCAGTTTCTCCGGGTCTTCTCCTGGAAAGGCGGAGGCTCTCATTGAGGTACGGGTGCCGCCAGGATTAATGCTGTTGGCACGAACAGAACTGATGCCGTCCTCCTCATCCGCCACAATTTGCATCAGGCCTTCAGCGGCAAATTTGGAAACGCTGTAAGCTCCCCAGTGGGCACGTCCTTTATGACCCACTCCGGATGACGTGAAAATCACGGACGCTCTGTCAGAAAGGCGGAGCAGGGGCAGGAGTTCCCGGGTCATCATAAAGGCGGAGTTCAGATTCACCTGCATGATTCGCATCCAGGTTTCTGTTGGAAACTGGCTGATGGGTTTCAGCTCACCAAGAAGACTGGCGTTGTGTAACAGGCCGTCTAGCCGACCAAACTCATTTTCAATGGTTTCTGCAAGATTGCTGAAATCGATATCGCCAGCACTTTCCAGGTTGAGTGGATAGATGGCTGGCTGCGGCCACTGGTTGAGTTCGATTTCATCATACACCGCTTCCAGCTTTTCAGTGCTTCTGCCCAGAAGAATGACCGTGGCACCGTGGCGGGCATAGGTCAGGGCGGCGACCCGGCCAATCCCGCTGCCAGCTCCGGTTACAAGTATGACTTTATCCTTCAGAAGGTCTTTCGGAGCCTGGTACTTAAACATGGTTCTACTCCCTGGTGTTTGTTGACTGCTCGGTTTAAGCAATACAACGTGAAAATCATTGCTCTTGATCAGGCTGACAAACAGGTACTGAGTCAGGCATGAGACCGGTCGTTGATGATTTGCCAGTTGTGCTGTTCAAACCACTGGTGCAGCTGCTGGACATTGTCGATATCCAGGTCTGCACCCCATAACGCAGGGTCATCCCCCTCGGCAATGTAGCCATAATGCGCGGCAACAGTGATCATGCCTGCTTTTTTTCCTGCTTCGATATCACGAAGATGGTCACCAATATAGACACTGCACTCCGGTGAGCAGCTGGACTGCTGACAGGCAAGAAAGAGCGCTTCCGGGTCTGGTTTCGGTTTTTTGACATCCTCTGGGCAGACAATGGCGTGACTGCGCTCCAGCAGACCAATTTGTCGGATCAATGAGAGTGCATACGTCCTGGGTTTGTTGGTGACGATACCCCAGGCAATATCACGGCGTTCAAGTTCCTCGATCAATGGCAGTATGCCAGGGTAAGGCTGTGCGAACGTTGAACGACGTTGATCCTGGATGTGCCGGTCATAGTATTGCAGGAACAAGGCCCTTTTCTGCTCCAGCTCATCTCCTGGTGTGAGATTGAAGGCAAGCTTCATCAGGGCGCGTGAGCCTGCTGAAACATTCCGCCGAATCACATGGCCATCCATCTCGGGGTGCTGGTGATCAGTCAGCATTTGATTCACGGTAATCACAAAATCTTCCGCGGTGTCCAGAAGAGTGCCATCCAGATCAAAAAAAACGCCTTCAATGGCTTTCATCATCATTACTCTTTGTTGTCTGCTTGATGGCGGTGGTTCTGGTTGCTTTGAGACTGTTCTTCCAGAAGTCATGCCATCAATAAGAGGGTGCTTGCTATGATGCTGGCTTAGAACCATAAATCAGGTAATTGACGTCTACATCCTTTGGGTTAAGCCGATACACTTTGGTTATCGGGTTATAGGTCATGCCGGTCATGTCATGAGTGTTGAGATCTGCTTTTCTCATGTCACGACTTAATTCGCTGGGTTTGATAAATTTGCTGTGTTCATGAGTGCCTTTGGGCAGCAGTTTGAGTATGTATTCCGCACCGACAATGGCGAAGAGGAATGACTTGGGGTTACGGTTGATTGTGGCAAAAAAGATCTGTCCACCCGGTTTCAACAGTTTGCTGCAGGCTTTGATAACGGAGGCTGGGTCAGGGACGTGCTCCAGCATCTCCAGGCAGGTAACCACATCAAACTGGCCAGGCATCTCTTCAGCCAGCTCTTCGGCGGTAATTCGGCGATAGTTCACCTCAACGCCACTTTCCATGCTGTGAAGGCGGGCAACGGAAAGAGGAGCTTCGCCCATATCAATACCGGTTACCTCTGCACCACGTCGAGCCATAGACTCACTCAGGATGCCGCCACCGCAGCCAATATCAACCACGCGTTTTCCAGCCAGTCCAACACGTTCATCAATATAATTCAGGCGCAGGGGGTTGATCTGATGAAGCGGCCTGAACTCACTGTCCGGATCCCACCATCGGCTGGCCAGTTCTTCAAACTTGGCTATTTCTCCAAGATCCACATTTTGGGCTGAGCGCATTTCGGGCATTCGTTCTGATCCGTCAAAGCAGTGTGATTGAGGCAGTCAGGGCTGCCATATGTGCGGATTATACCGTTAATCCTGCAGCCGACCACAGTCTTGATTTCCGGAGTTGGCTGGTGTTTGAAAATTAACCTGTAACTCTCGTGGTTTTATCCCAGAGATATCTCGCGATCACTGCATGGACTGTGGTATTCTTCCTTCTTTATTGGTTGTCGAGCCAATAGCTGTATCATTGAGAAGTGGTTGACTGGAGTTCGCTTTACCTGCTCTTGAGGTTGCTGTTTTGTAGAAAGTCTTTGTCTCATCTGGCTGTTGTATTGAAGATGATGCTGAACTGTTCACTCATATACCCAAAGAGGCAGGCCTTTGCATCCCCTGGCTGATAATTACCTCTTCCAACAGCGGATGAATGATGGTTCACCTTGGGTGATCCTACGAATAGTGATGCCTTGAGTGAAAGCGTTCTTCTGAGTAAAGAGAGCTTTTCAACATCGGTATCCTGGTCCACAGAACTGGAATGGATGCTGACCGCTATCTGTTGGCCGTAAGCAAAAGGACGACTGGGTTTCCATGACTGAAATTGCCAAAGAGATTCTCCCGGTAAATATTGAAGATGAGCTCAAGCAGTCCTATCTGGACTACGCCATGAGTGTCATCGTTGGTCGTGCCCTGCCTGATGTACGTGACGGGCTTAAGCCCGTACACCGGCGCGTACTGTTCGCCATGAGCGAACTGGGCAACGACTGGAATAAACCCTACAAAAAATCTGCACGTGTTGTCGGGGATGTGATCGGTAAATACCATCCTCATGGCGACTCTGCGGTATATGACACCATTGTCCGTATGGCGCAGCCATTTTCCCTGCGCTACATGCTGGTTGATGGTCAGGGCAACTTCGGCTCCATTGACGGTGATTCCGCTGCGGCAATGCGTTATACGGAAATCCGGATGGATAAGATCGCTCACCAGTTGCTGGCGGATCTCGACAAGGAAACCGTAGACTATGTGCCCAACTACGATGGCACAGAGCAGATTCCTGCTGTTTTACCTACCCGGGTACCGAACCTGTTGGTGAATGGCTCTGCCGGTATCGCGGTCGGTATGGCTACCAACATCCCTCCTCACAACATGACTGAGGTGGTCAATGGCTGTCTGGCACTCCTGGAAGATGACGCACTGACGGTTGATGACCTGATGGAGTACATCCCGGGGCCTGATTTCCCGACAGCGGCGATTATTAACGGACGTGCTGGCATTCTTCAGGCCTATCGTTCAGGTCGCGGCCGGATCTACATTCGTGCCAGGGCTGATATCGAGCACGATGAAAAGAAAAACAAAAGTACCATTATCATTACTGAAATTCCTTACCAGCTGAATAAGGCGCGCCTTATCGAGAAGATTGCTGAACTGGTAAAAGATCGCAAGATTGAGGGTATTTCAGAACTGCGTGACGAGTCTGATAAAGATGGTCTGCGTGTGGTTATCGAGCTTCGCCGTGGTGAAAATGCAGAGGTGGTGCTTAATAACCTGTACGCCCAGACCCAGCTTGAGTCCGTTTTTGGTATCAACCTGGTTGCTCTGGTTGATGGCCAGCCCAAGCTGCTCAATCTGAAAGAGTTTCTTGAAGCCTTTATTCGTCACCGTCGTGAGGTGGTTACCCGCCGGACCGTATATGAACTGAGAAAAGCCCGTGAGCGTGGTCATATTCTGGAAGGTCTGGCAGTTGCCCTGTCCAATATCGACCCGGTTATTCAGCTGATCAAAGATTCGCCAACACCGGCAGACGCTAAAGAAAAGCTGATTGCCAAGGGCTGGAACCCTGGCCACATGACCGAGATGGCTGAGCGAGCCGGTGCGGATGCCTGTCGTCCGGATGATCTGCCTGAGACTTATGGTCTCAGAGATGGGCTCTATTATCTGTCTCCAGCCCAGGCTCAGGCCATTCTGGAAATGCGCCTGCACCGACTGACCGGCCTTGAGCATGAAAAATTGCTGTCTGAATACCGGGAACTGCTGGATAAGATTGCTGAGCTGATTCTGATCCTCTGTGACCCAATGAAGCTACGTGCCGTGATTCGGGAAGAGCTTGAGCAGGTTCGGGATGAGTTTGGCGATGAGCGTCGCACCGAAATCACCAGCTCCCGTCGTGACCTGACTGTAGAAGACCTGATTGATGAAGAGGACATGGTGGTCACGCTGTCTCATGGCGGCTACGCCAAGACAACCCCTCTGGATACCTATCAGGCTCAGCGTCGTGGTGGTCGTGGCAAGTCAGCGGCTTCCGTTAAGGAAGAGGACTACGTCGAGCACATGCTGGTGGCCAATACCCATACCCAGATTCTCTGTTTCTCCAGCAAGGGTAAGGTTTATTGGCTGAAGGTCTACCAGATTCCGCAGGCTGGCAGAACGTCCCGTGGTCGACCCATCGTAAATATTCTGCCACTTGAGCAGAATGAGAAAATCACCGCCATGCTGCCGGTGGAAGAGTTTACCGAAGGTCATTTCGTCTTTATGGCGACACTGAACGGTACTGTCAAGAAGACGCCTCTTGAGCAGTTTGCCCGTCCACGTTCTTCCGGTCTGATCGCGTTGGGTCTGGATGAGGGTGATACACTGGTGGGTGCTGAAATTACCACGGGAGAAAAGCAGGTGATGCTGCTGTCCAATGGTGGTAAGGCTGTTCGCTTTGAAGAGACCGATGTTCGTGCCATGGGCCGTACCGCCCGTGGTGTTCGTGGCATGAAACTGCCTGAAGGTCAGCGGATAATCTCTCTGATTATTCCAGAGGAGGATACCCAGATCCTGACAGCCAGTGCCAAAGGTTTCGGTAAACGAACTGCTGTAGACGAGTTCCGACTGACCAGTCGTGGTGGTCAGGGCGTTATCTCCATGCAGTGCACTGAACGAAATGGTGAAATCGTTGGCGCTATTCAGGTGAAGAGTGGCGAACAGATTATGCTGATTTCAGACCAGGGGACACTGGTGAGAACCAGTGTTGATGGCGTCTCTTCGCTGGGTCGTAATACCCAGGGTGTTACGCTAATCCGGGTTTCTGAAGGTGAAAAACTGGTGGGTGTTGCCCGTGTCGAGGAGCCAGAGGCTGTCGATGTGCCTGAACTTGAGGCAGAAGCCACTAGTGAGGGTGAAGGGCAGGGTGATCCCGTTGAAAACGAAGGGACGGTAGAATCCTGATAGCTTGAAAAAACGCCAGCCCAGTGCTGGCGTTTTTATGTCCAGAGATGGACTGTATGCTGGTAATGTCGGGAACAAATACCAGTATATGTCCAGGGACGGACGGTATGCTGGCAATGCCCGACTGCATGGATGCAGGAGTTAGAGTAGCGCAGGAGCAGTTACCGAGCGAGCAATTGCCAGTATTGGTTTGATAATATTAGCTGCAAAATTTTTTACGTAATGACCAGGGTAAACCGCCGTTAAGTGGAGAGGGAGTCATTGTGAAGCATTGTGTAAATGATGTTCTGGCACAGCTGGATAATCGGGTTTACAACTTTTCAGCCGGACCTGCACCGATTCCCCATGAGGTGCTTCAGCAGGCTCGCGATGAGATGATGAATTGGCAGGATGTGGGTGCTTCTGTGATGGAGGTGAGTCATCGTGGCAAGGAGTTTCTCACGGTTGCTCATGAAGCAGAAAAAGATCTGCGTGATCTGTTGAAAATTCCAGATAATTATAAGGTGCTTTTTCTTCAGGGTGGGGCGCGGGGACAGTTTGCCGCGGTACCATTAAACCTCAAAGGAGAGAAAACCTCTGCTGACTATGTCAACAGTGGCCACTGGGCCCAGTCAGCCATCAAGGAAGCTCAGCGCTATCTGGATGTGAATATTGTCGCTGATGGCAAGTCCAGTGCCTTTAATACCATGCCTGCAGAAGATCAGTGGCGGATAAGCAGAGATGCTGCTTATTTGCACTATACGCCGAATGAGACCATTGGTGGTCTTGAGTTTTCATTTGTTCCTGAGACGGGTGATGTGCCGCTGGTTGCGGACATGTCTTCCAATATCTTGTCTGGCCCGATCGATGTCAGCAAGTTTGGTGTTATTTATGCCGGGGCCCAGAAGAATATTGGTCCGGCAGGCCTTACCGTCGTGATTGTTCGTGATGATCTGTTGGAGCGCGGTTCATTGATGTGTCCTGCGGTACTGGATTATAAGCTGCAGGCCAATAATGACTCCATGTATAACACACCGCCTACCTTTGCCTGGTATCTTGCTGGCCTGGTCTTTAAATGGCTGAAAAAACAGGGTGGGCTTGAAGCGATGAATGCGCTCAATGAACGTAAGGCCACCAAACTGTATGCTCAGATAGATGGTTCCGGTTTTTATCAGAATCCGGTGGATCCACAGTGGCGCTCGCGCATGAATGTGCCTTTTACGCTGATCACGCCTGAACTTGATGCGACATTCCTCGCCGAGTCTGAACAGGAAGGCTTCCGTTACCTGAAAGGACATAAGGCAGTAGGCGGTATGCGGGCAAGTATCTATAATGCAGTGCCAGAGCAGCATGTGGATGCGCTTATTGACTTCATGAAAGAATTTGAACGGCGGTACGGATAATGGCAGAAGAGAAGTTGGGGCAGTTGCGAATTCAAATTGATTCACTGGATCAGAAAATTCTTGACCTGATCAGCGAGCGTGCGCGATGCGCCCAGGAAGTGGCCCGTGTAAAAACAGAAGCTGACCCCTCTGCTGTGTTTTACCGCCCTGAGCGTGAAGCTCAGGTGCTTCGTAAAATCATGAAGAAAAATGACGGTCCTTTGAATGATGAAGAGATGGCCCGTCTGTTTCGTGAAATCATGTCGGCCTGTCTGGCCTTGGAAGACCCGGTCAAGGTCGCATTTCTGGGGCCTGAAGGCACATTTACCCAGCAGGCTTCGCTGAAGCACTTTGGTCATTCCGCTGTTTGTGTCCCGATGGCGGCTATTGATGAGGTGTTCCGGGAGGTGGCTGCCGGTGCCGTCAACTATGGTGTGGTGCCGGTTGAAAACTCCACGGAAGGTGTTGTCAGTCATACGCTGGACAGTTTTTTGGACTCTTCACTGAAGATCTGTGGTGAAGTGGTTCTCCGTATTCATCAGCACATGATGGTTTCAGAAAACACCCGACGGGATCATATTACCCGTATCTACTCCCATGCCCAGTCATTTGCCCAATGTCGTAAGTGGCTGGATTCCCACTGGCCAATGGCTGAACGGGTGGCAGTGAGCTCCAATGCAGAAGCGGCCAAGCGGATCAAGGGAGAATGGAATTCGGCGGCTATTGCCGGTGATATGGCTGCAGAGATGTATGGCCTGGAAAAAATCGCAGAAAAGATCGAAGACCGCCCAGACAATTCAACCCGGTTTTTGATCATTGGTAATCAGCCAGTTCCGCCCAGTGGTGATGACAAGACGTCAGTTGTGATCAGCATGCGCAACCAGCCAGGTGCGCTGCATGCGATTCTTGAACCTTTCCATGTCCACAACATCGACCTGACACGGGTTGAGACCCGTCCCTCCAGAACAGGAATCTGGAACTATGTGTTCTTTGTGGATTTTGAGGGGCATCAGGATGATCCTGTCGTTCGCAAGGTGCTGGAGAAGCTGGGTGAGCGTGCCAACGATCTTCGGGTTCTTGGTTCTTATCCCAAGGGTGTTCTCTAATTCGTTGTTGAAATAATAACCGAGCCAGTTTTCAGTAAGAAGCTGGCTGGGCTTAACTGCATTTTGCAGTCTGTTTTTGTCTGGCAAGCGTATAACCTCTGAAACTTTCCATAATCAATAAAAATTGCCACGAGTTGGAAATGGCTTTCTTCATCATCTGAAACGATTGGTGGTTAAAAAAGCCCGTTTTCAAGTTCAATAACCCAACTGAAGGTCGAGTTATGTCCTGTGATTTTCTGGAGCTGGCGGTACCCGGAGTAAGAGGAATGAGTCCTTATCAACCTGGCAAGCCTATTGAGGAGCTTGCCAGAGAGCAGGGCTTGAGGGTTGAGGATATTGTCAAGCTGGCCAGTAATGAAAACCCTCTGGGTCCACCACCTTCTGCCGTTAAAGCAATGGCTGAATCTCTTGCTGAACTGGCTCGCTATCCAGATGGCAGCAGTTATCAGTTAAAACAGGTACTGGCAGAAAAATTGAAGGTAACACCTGAGCAGCTAACCCTGGGTAACGGGTCGAATGACGTGCTGGTGCTCCTGGCGGAATCTTTTCTGGATACCAACAGTTCAGCTGTTTTTTCTCAGTATGCTTTTGTCGTTTACCCATTGGCTGTGAAGGCAGTAGGTGCTGAAGGTATTGTGGTTCCAGCGCTGAATTACGGTCATGATCTTGATGCCATGGCTGAAGCGATCAAATCAAATACCCGAATTGTTTTTCTGGCAAACCCTAATAACCCAACAGGTACCAGCTTCAGCGAACAGGAGCTGGTTGGTTTTCTTGGCAAGGTGCCGGAAGAGGTCATCGTTGTCCTTGATGAAGCCTATTTTGAGTATGGGGTGGGTGGTGACCTGCCAAATGGCATTGAACTGCTTGACCGCTATCCAAACCTGGTGGTTACCCGCACTTTTTCCAAGGCTTATGGGCTGGCGGGAGCGCGAGTTGGTTACTCGATATCCAACCCTGAAATAGCGGATGTACTGAATCGTTTAAGGCAGCCATTCAACCTGAATCTTCCTGCCCAGTTCGGTGCGGTTGCAGCTCTGAAGGATGATGCGTATATGCAGAAGTCCATTGAGATTAATCAGCAGGGTATGGAGTACCTGGAGCAGGGGCTTGCTGGTCTTGGACTGAGTTGGATCCCTTCATCGGGTAATTTTATTACGGTTGATCTCAAGCGTGATGCTATGCCGATTTATGAAGGATTGCTGTCAAAGGGGGTTATTGTTCGTCCTGTCGCCAATTACGGTATGCCTGAACACCTTCGTATTTCAATTGGCTTGCCGGAAGAAAATCGTCGTTGTCTGGAAGCGCTGAGCCAGGTGCTGACATAAAAGAACGCCTCCCGCCTCCCACTTCCTGAAAAGCCAGATTGGTTTGTACTTTTACGGGAAGCCGGCAGCGGGAAGCGGATAGCGTTCTTATAAGGAGTGCGTTTGTGAAAACAGTTGATACACTGCTGGTGGTTGGGCTGGGCCTGATCGGGGGATCTTTTGCGGCGGCGGTAAAATCTGCCGGAGCGTGCCGGCAAGTGTATGGTTATGATCTGAATAAGGCCTCATTGGAAGAGGCGGAAGCGCTCGGGATCATTGATTGTGGCTTTGAGAATCTCTCCGAGGGGGTTGCGGCTGCCGATGTGATTATGCTGGCTGTTCCCATGCTGGCAATGAAGCCGGTGCTTGAGCAGGTATCGCTATATTTGCTCGACGAAGGAGTTGGTCAGAAAGTGGTTACGGATGCCGGATCCAGCAAAAAGGCGCTGCTCGATGCTGCGCTTGAGACCTTTGGAGAGATTCCCGCCTGGCTGGTGCCCGGTCATCCCATCGCGGGGTCTGAAAAAAGTGGTGTCGGTGCAGCGAAAGCTACTTTGTTTCAGGCGCATGATGTGATTCTGACCCCGTTGAAACATACGGATGATCTGGCACTTGAAAAGGTGAAGATGCTCTGGGAGGCCTGCGGGGCCGTGGTTACCAGTATGGATCCTTATCACCATGATGAGGTTCTGGCGAAGACCAGCCATCTTCCTCACTTTCTGGCATTCTCACTGGTGAATACGCTTGCCGGAAATCCTGATAATCAGGATATCTTCCGGTTTGCTGCCGGTGGGTTTCGAGATTTTACCCGGATAGCTGGCAGTGATCCTATTATGTGGCATGATGTTGCGCTGGGTAATAATCAGGCAGTGCTGGAAGCACTGGATGAGTTTACCGAAGGTCTTCAGGTGCTCCGAAAGGCGATTATCCAGAAAGACAGCCAGTCGCTATTGGGGATATTCAGTCGTGCGCAATCCGCACGTCAGCATTTCTCTTCTCTTCTGGAGAGCAGGAAGCAACGCGTGAAGCCATTGCCTGATACTGCGATGGCCCACTCTGTTTTTTCGGGCTCCGTACTGGTTGAAGGTGAAGATATAAAACAAGAAGTTATGGAAAGTATGAAAGAAAGTAGTCAGACGTTTATTGCCAGCCCAGGAGGGTCGATCTCAGGTGAGTTGCGTGTTCCCGGGGATAAGTCGATTTCTCATCGTTCCATAATGCTGGGTGCTCTGGCGGAAGGGGAGACGGTGGTTGAAGGGTTTCTTGAAGGAGAGGATGCCCTGGCAACCCTGAAGGCATTTCGGGATATGGGTGTTCAGATTGACGGCCCCTACCTTGGGAAGGTCACCATTCAGGGTGTAGGCATGCATGGCCTCAAGCAGCCGGAAGGGCCGCTTTATCTTGGTAATGCCGGTACAGCCATGCGGTTGATGGCGGGGTTGATGGCAGCCCAGTCCTTTGATGTCACACTAACTGGTGATCACTCCCTGTCAGGTCGGCCTATGAATCGGGTAGTGGATCCTCTTGGTCAGATGGGGGCGACCATTGAGACCTCTGAAGGTGGTCGTCCGCCACTGAAGATCAAGGGCGCTGCACAGCTAAAAGGTATTGAGTACCAGCTGCCCATGGCTTCTGCGCAGGTACAGTCCTGTTTGCTACTGGCTGGAATGTACGCTGATGGTGAAACGGTGACGGTTGCTCCGGGAATAGTCCGTGACCATACCAACCGTATGCTTAATGGTTTTGGTTACCCAGTCTCTGTCAGTGGCGAGAATGGCTGCCGGGTTGCCATCAAGGGCGGTGGAAAGTTAACCGCTACCCGAATTGATGTGCCGTCCGATGTGTCATCAGCTGCGTTCTTCATGGTGGCTGCCTCAATAGCAGAAGGGTCAGAGGTTCGTCTTTCCCATGTAGGAATGAACCCGACCCGTTCTGGTGTGGTTGAGATTCTTCAGCTGATGGGCGCGGATATTACCCTTGAAAATGAGTCTGTTGTGGGCGGAGAGCCGGTGGCTGATCTGGTAGTGCGGTCCGCTCAGTTGAAAGGTATTGATATCCCTGAACGTCTGGTTCCCATCGCTATTGATGAATTTCCGGTACTTTTTGTTGCAGCCGCCTGTGCAGAAGGCAGAACGCTGCTGACCGGGGCCCGTGAGCTCCGGGTTAAAGAAAGTGATCGAATTCAGGCAATGGCGGATGGCTTGATCGCCCTGGGTATTGATGCACAACCACTGCCTGATGGTATGATGATCAATGGTTCCGGAAATGCTCCTTCTGAAAGGAAAGGAGAGCCTGTATTTAACGGCGGCACGGTTGACAGTCATGGCGATCATCGTATTGCCATGTCATTCGCAGTAGCTGCTCTGCGGGCAAAGGGTGATATTCGCATTCTTAACTGTGCAAACGTGGCGACTTCATTCCCGGATTTTGCAGGTCTGGCAAATCGAGCCGGTATGCGTATTGTGGTAACCGAAGGTCTTGAAGACGGTTCCTGTTAAGGCGGTTTGTCCGTCTGATTAACCTGTCTCATGGTTGGTAGCCGCTTCAGTGTCCTGTGATGGAGAGCAGGCCCTGAAGCTGGTTTTCGCTGGGCGAAATCAGTTAACACATTGAGCAGGCTTTTAACTGGGGCCCTTCGTTCCATGGAATAAAGGTAAATACGAGTGAGTGAGTCTCAGACACCAGTGACAGTGGTCACCATTGATGGTCCCAGTGGGTCTGGCAAGGGAACGATTGCAGCCCTGCTGGCCAGAGAACTTGGCTGGGGGTTGCTGGATAGCGGGGCGTTGTATCGATTAACCGCCCTGGCGGCAATGAATCATGGGGTTGATTTTGCCGATGATTCATCCCTGGAAGTTTTGGCAGGCCACCTTGATGTTCAGTTTTTGCCATCAGAAACCGGCGAGGGCCTGATCATCATTCTCGAAGGAGAGCAGGTGGGTGCCAGTTTGCGAACGGAAGAGGTTGGCGCCATGGCTTCCAGGGTTGCGGCTCTGCCGGGTGTTCGGGCTGCACTTTTACAAAGGCAGCGGGATTTTGCCGAACTGCCCGGGCTTGTGGCAGACGGCCGTGACATGGGAACGGTTGTTTTTCCTGAAGCTGTGTTGAAGGTCTTCCTGACAGCCAGCGCTGAAGAACGGGCAAAAAGACGTTACGATCAGTTGCATCAAAAAGGGATTGATGCTAGTTTTGATCGCCTTTTGGCAGATATTCAGGCCAGAGATGAGCGAGATAGCCAAAGGGCTGTAGCGCCGCTCAAACCTGCCGATGATGCCATCATTCTTGACAGTACCCGCATGAGTATCCAGGAGGTATTCAACAGGGTGCTGGAACAGATGCGCCTGAAAGGACTTGTTTAGGAGTTTTCAGGTGCAGGGAAGTGGGATTTCCGCTTCAGCAAGCCTGAGTGCACCATAAGTTGCGCTCGACATTTTTTGGAGGTTCGTTTCTGTCGTAAGGCCAGCATTGCAGATTCGAACCTGTTTAAAGTAACCCATGCCGGCTGGCGGTGTGGATGACAAGCAGCGTACGCTATCCAGTTGTTATTAACTGGCTGGTCTTTCGTCAAGAGGGCGGGGATTGTGCATGAGCGTATGCTGTCACAGGAAAAATCCATGAGCGAAAGCTTTGCAGAACTGTTTGAAGAGAGCCTGAAAGAAATCGAAATGAAGCCAGGCGCCATTGTCAGTGGTGTTGTGGTTGATATCGACAGTGACTGGGTTACTGTTCATGCTGGCCTGAAGTCTGAAGGTGTTATTCCTAAGGCTCAGTTCCAGGATGACAATGGTGAACTGACTATCGCTATTGGTGATGAAGTCCAGGTAGCTCTGGACGCGGTTGAAGACGGTTTCGGTGAGACTCGTCTGTCCCGTGAAAAAGCCAAGCGTATGGAAGCCTGGAAGGAACTGGAAAAGGCCTTCGAAGCTGAAGACGTTGTTAAGGGTGTTATCAGTGGCAAGGTCAAGGGTGGCTTCACTGTTGACGTGGCTACTATCCGTGCGTTCCTGCCAGGCTCTCTGGTAGACGTTCGTCCGGTTCGCGACACTGCGCACCTGGAAGGCAAAGAGCTTGAGTTCAAAGTCATCAAGCTGGACCAGAAGCGTAACAACGTTGTTGTTTCCCGTCGCAGCGTTCTGGAAGCTGAAAACAGTGCTGAGCGTGAGCAGCTGCTGGGCTCTCTGCAGGAAGGTCTGGAAGTTAAGGGTATCGTTAAGAACCTGACTGACTACGGTGCCTTCGTTGATCTGGGTGGCGTTGACGGCCTGCTGCACATCACTGACATGGCCTGGAAGCGTATCAAGCATCCTAGCGAAATCGTTAACGTTGGTGACGAAATCAACGTTAAGGTCCTGAAGTTTGATCGTGACCGTAACCGCGTATCTCTGGGTC
This sequence comes from Endozoicomonas atrinae, assembly GCF_001647025.1. Taxonomy (GTDB): domain Bacteria; phylum Pseudomonadota; class Gammaproteobacteria; order Pseudomonadales; family Endozoicomonadaceae; genus Endozoicomonas; species Endozoicomonas atrinae. Next base: position 8,640 of record NZ_LUKQ02000002.1, on the reverse strand, counting down.
TCAAACAGCTGGGTGAAGATCCATGGGTTGCTATCACCAAGCGCTTCCCTGAAGGTGCCCGTGCTTCTGGCCGCGTAACCAACCTGACTGACTACGGCTGCTTTGTTGAGCTGGAAGAAGGTGTTGAAGGTCTGGTACACGTTTCTGAAATGGACTGGACCAACAAGAACATCCACCCATCCAAGGTTGTTAACCTGGGTGACGAAGTTGAAGTTCAGGTTCTGGACATTGACGAAGAGCGTCGTCGTATTTCTCTGGGTATCAAGCAGTGCAAGACTAACCCATGGGAAGACTTCTCCGGCTCCTTCAACAAGGGCGACAAGCTGGCTGGTAAGATCAAGTCCATCACTGACTTCGGTATCTTTATCGGTCTGGACGGTGGTATCGATGGTCTGGTTCACCTGTCTGACATCTCCTGGAACGAAACTGGAGAAGAAGCTGTTCGTCAGTACCGTAAGGGCGACGAAGTAGAAGCGGTTATCCTGGCTATCGACGCTGAGCGTGAGCGCATCTCCCTGGGTATTAAGCAGCTGTCCGAAGATCCATTCAATGCCTATGCTGGTCTGAATGAAAAAGGTACGGTTGTTAAGGGTATCGTTAAGGAAGTGAATGCCAAGGCTGCTGTTGTAGAGCTGGCTGAAGACGTTCTGGCTACCCTGAAAGCATCTGAAATCAGTGTTGACCGCGTTGAAGACGCAACCAACGTTCTGAAAGAAGGTGAAGAAGTCGAAGCTCGTATCATCAGCATTGACCGTAAGAACCGCAACATCAGCCTGTCTATCAAAGCGAAAGACCAGGCTGATGAAAAAGCAGCAATGAAAGAGCTGCGTACCAAGCAGGACGAAGAAGCTGCTGGTCCGACCACCATTGGTGATCTGATCAAGGCTCAGATGGAAAGCAAGTAATTCATCTTGTTCCTGTTTGCTCTCGGGGTGCTTTTGTTACCAAAAGCCGCCTCTGAGAGTAGAAAAAACCGCGAGTGCTTTTGCTTCGCGGTTTTTTTTGATCGAAAGATTGTGTGAGGTTAAGCTCTTGTGTTTCAGTGTTTACATAAAGTGCTGCCTGCCAGAGGCAGGGGTGGAAGCTATCCTGATGAAATATTCGGGCTAATCAAAGGGTTGCTTGATTTCTCGGTGTGGGTTAGCTAGTGTAGAAACTGTCTGATTATTTAGGCGCTTTTGAAGAATAAGCGGTGTCTATCAAGGTCTTCAGGATCTTTTAGACATTCCGGGAATGGCAGGGAAAGGAAAAACGACGATGACCCGGTCTGAACTGATTGAGCGGATTGCCCAGTTGCAACCGCAGCTCTCTATCAAGGATATTGAGTTGGCTGTAAAGGCTATCATTGAACAAATGTCAAATTCGCTGGCTAATGGCGAGCGAGTTGAGATCAGGGGGTTTGGTAGCTTCTCCCTTCATTATCGTGCCCCAAGAGTTGGGCGTAACCCGAAAACCGGTGAAGCTGTGAGCCTTGATGGCAAATATGTTCCCCATTTCAAGCCCGGCAAAGAACTGCGGGAGAGGGTGAATCGTGGCTTACAGGCAGAAACGGATTGATCGTGAAATAAGTTTATGGCGGACTACGAGTTGACTGTTTTTGCGACAATAGTCGTATGGATCAAGCGTCTTCTGGTTTTGGCGTTGTTTGTTGTTCTACTGGTGTTTTTTGTCAACTTTACTCTGTCCAATACCGAGCAGATCAGCCTGGAAATGGGTGGATTAACGATTCCGTCAGTGAGCAGTTCTACGCTGGTTATGGTGCCCTTTGTGCTGGGTGGCTTTGCCGGTTTGCTGGTATCCTTGATGCTTGTTATCCGTTTGCGACTGACGAATGCCAGCTTGAGAAGAAAGCTTGCGCGTCGTGATACCGAACTTCAGAAGTTGAGATCCAGTGCCCTGAAAGGGTTAACGGATGCCTGATATTGCGTTATTGGGCCTCATTCTAGCTGCTATCGTCATTGGTTATTTTCTGGGTTGGCGCGATCAGAAAAGAAGGCGTGTAGATGGCTCCGGCCAGCTTTCGAAGGACTATTTTGTTGGTCTGAATTATCTGATTAATGAGCAGACGGATGAGGCTATCGATGTCTTTATCAAGGCTCTGGATATCAATAATGATACCGTTGATACTTATCTGGCGTTGGGAAACCTGTTCAGCAAGCGTGGAGAAGTAGAAAAATCCATCCGTGTTCATCAGGATTTGCTGGCGCGCCCAAGCCTGACATCTATTCAGTCCTTTCAAGTTCAGCTTGCCCTGGCTCAAAACTATTCGTCTGCTGGTCTGTTGGATCGTGCAGAATCCATTCTAATTGACCTCAGTCGTCAGAATCATGAGCTGCGAGATCAGGCTTTGCAGCAATTGTTACGAGTCTATGAGCAGGAGCGAGAGTGGGCAAAGGCTACAGATGTTGCAGAAAGGTTGAGACGAGCCCGGGGAGAACTTTTTGCAGTCATCCTCGCTCATTACTACTGTGAACAGAGTGAAATAGCGCTTAAGCAGAATGATCGGGTGAATGCACGTCGTCTGATACGTCAGGCATTTTCCCGGGATAAAAACAGTGTCAGAGCCAGTCTTTTGCTTGGTCAAATGGAATTTGATGAAGGTGGCTACAAAGAGGCGATTAAGGTATTGCAGAGAATATCAGTTCAGGATATCAGCTTCATGCCTCTCTCGCTTCCGCTATTGGAAAAATCTTTTGAGCATACGGGGAGTTTGCGTGGGTTTGGGGCTTATCTTGGTCGTTGTCTGAATGAGCGTCCTGGTACTGCTGTTATCATATCTATGACCCATCTTTTAATCAGAGAGTCCGGTGAGTCTCAGGCTGTTAGCTTTTTAACAGGTCAGCTTGAGCGTCATCCTACATTGAGAGGGCTGAATGAACTGATCGATCTTCGTCGTCAGTTTCAAGGCGATCTGCCGGATAATGTATTGGCATTGATTCACCGTCTTACGGATAGGATGCTTGAACTTAAACCAGTATTTTCCTGTGGAAGGTGCGGGTTTTCTGGTAAGGAGTTGCATTGGCAGTGTCCACGTTGTCATAGTTGGGGAACGGTTAAGCCTATTCAGGGATTTGAGGGAGAGTAACTGAGGGGGCTCAGGACAAACTCTTTATTTTGTATCGCATTGATACTGCTCCAACCATTAGCTATTCGATTTATTGCTATAACCATTCGAATATTCAATATTGAATATTCGAATGGTTATTTATTATTTATACTTAGATTAAGTTGCTTTATTTGGGGTTAATTATTGAAGTTCTATCATTGCTTTCTGTTATTTTGTTAACTGTCATTCTACTTTAAACCAATGGATATATGTTTTTCTGGAAAAGATAGCTTTCCTGTTCGGGGGTTGTATGTCAGGCTGGTTTAATTCAGTTAAAGGTTGGGGTAATTTATTTCAAAAAACATCAGGTACTAATGAGTTAATAATAAAAAATAATGATAGTGCTAACTCATCAGTTGAAAAAAAAAGACAAAAATTTAGAGAGCAATCGTGCCCTGCATGGTTTTGTGGGATTTCTGTTTATGCGCTAAAAACAGTGGAGAAAATGACGTTAACCCCTATGGTAGGATTGGCTGAGAGCAGTAAATGGTATTACTGTGCAGGCTGTTGTTGTCTAACCAGTTATCTTGCGCGTGTATGCTGCGAAAAGACCGCGATTGGTTGTCGTGAAGGGCCTGATGGTTCTGAAGAGATATACTGTTCTTTCAAAAAGCATTCATGTGGGGATGCTTTAAAAAAAGTTGAGAATGATTTTGAGTCGGTATGGGGTTTTTGTATGAAGTCAGAAACCGTTCCTGTCACCAAACAACCGTCGCACAGCTCCTCAAGCGATCAGCAGTTTTCTCGATTTCCTCAGTCTTATTATTCATCGTTTCCGTATGGTGATCAATCACAATATAAGTGATTATGATAGAAGAAAGTAGTTTTTTTATCATATGGAATCAGGATGTTTTTGGTAGTGATTGCAATAATTGCTTGCCTATATGGTTGGGCATTTTGATGAATAGTTGTGTGGTTGATGAGATTGGATTGCTTTCCAGACAATTTTCAGCAGTATTTTTTATTTTTCTTAAAAAATGTAAGGGATTTTATTAATTATGTTTTGATTGCCGTTGTTTGCTAAATGACAAGGCTAACTTAATCTGAAAATAAAAAGGAACTGATTATGATTGATTCTATCTAATCAGGTGTGTCACTTAACTCTGCTTACATCATAGTGATGTAGTATTTTGATTCAGTCCAATATTTTTAGAGAGGCATGCTTATGGATGCACCAGCTGGTTTAACGATGAATCGCTATATTCCCTGTGATGTCGCTTCTGTTAAAGGGCATATTACGACAGAAAGTAATGGTGAGCAGAAAACTCAGGGTTTTAATCAGACAACAGTTGCAACTAAGCCTCACTTTTTTGGGATGCTGATTAGTTCTGTCAAATCAGTCCCCAGTTTAGTATCGGGGGCAGGTGATTTAGTTGGAGGCGCAGTAGCGAAAGGATGTGGGCAGGTATTTTGTGGGGTAACGTGCTGTATGGCAACCGCTTATGTTGGGCATGTGGCATGTGAGGGGACAGGTGTTGGTTATGAGAAAGGAGATGATGGAACCGTAAAGGTTTTTGTAGATTATAGACTGAGAGGGGCACCAGAGATGTGGGGGCAGGTAAAAGATGATGTTCAATCCGTCAAAGCCATGATCACGAGGCAGGGTGATGTAGAGAAAGTAGATTCAAATCCATCGGACCCCCAAGCAGAAGCCTTAAGTAATAGTATAAGTGAGGGGGGGGAGATAGAGGTAGAGGGCAAATCAGAAACGGATAAGAAAACTGATTAAAATTGATGGCTCCCCGAGCTGGACTCGAACCAGCGACCCAATGATTAACAGTCATTTGCTCTACCAACTGAGCTATCGGGGATCAAAAGGTGTGGTAAATGATACCTTTCTTAATAGGCCTGTCAAGTTACTGAGTACCAGAAGCTGGTACTCAGTACAAACAGCCAATCAGGACAGAGCTTGTTGAAGTCTGTCAAGAGCCTTCTCTAATGCTTCATCGCTGGTCGCGAATGAGAGTCTCATGCAGCCGTCAGAACCGAAGGCGGAGCCGGGAACCAGGGCAACGCCTTTCTCCAGGAAGAGAGCAGCGAGGTCTGTGTCTTTTTCAAAACCCAGCTTCTTCATCGCTTCACTGAAATCGGCAAAAGCGTAGAAAGTGCCGTCACCCTCGATAGCGCTGACGCCTGGTAGCTGATTGAGTCGACCTACAACGTAGTCATGGCGCTTTTTAAATACCTTGAGCATGTCTTTCACGCAATCCTGCGGTCCATTCAGTGCTGCCACTGCAGCCGCCTGAGCAATAGAGCAGGGGTTGGATGTGCTCTGGGACTGGATCTTCTTCATGTTCTTGATCAGCCACTCCGGCCCGCCAGCATAACCGATACGCCAGCCGGTCATGGAGTAAGCCTTGGATACGCCATTGAGAACAATCGCACGGTCATACAGCTCAGGGCAGGCCATCAGAATGTTGCAGAAAGGCGCTTCAGTCCAGAGGATGTGTTCATACATATCATCGGTCGCCACCATTACATCCGGGTGCTTTTTGAGCACTTCGCCCAAGGCCTCAAGCTCTTTGCGTGTATAAGCGGTTCCGGTTGGGTTGGAGGGGCTGTTGAGTACGACCAGTTTGGTTTTGTTCGTGATTGCAGCTTCGAGCTGCTCTGGCGTGATTTTGAAGCGGTTTTCCAGGCCGGCTTCTACGATAACCGGGACACCCTCGGCGATCACGACCATATCTGGGTAAGATACCCAGTAAGGGGCTGGAATAATGACTTCATCGCCCTTATTCAGCAGAGCCAGAGCCAGGTTGAAGAAGCTCTGTTTGCCGCCACAGGAAACCAGAATCTGGCTTTGACCGTATTCAAGACCATTATCGCGCTTGAATTTGTCAATAATCGCCTGTTTAAGCTCGGTGGTTCCATCCACTGCGGTGTATTTTGTTTTCCCTTCAGCGATGGCTTTTACCGCTGCGGCCTTAATGTGCTCCGGAGTGTCGAAGTCGGGCTCTCCGGCACCCAGGCCAATAATGTCATGTCCGGCAGCTCTCAGTTCGGCAGCCTTGGCGGTGACAGCCAGAGTTGGAGATGGCTTGACCATTTGTACGCGTTGGGATGGATGACCAGTCACAGTTTTCCTCGTTTATGGTTGTAACACTGAGAATTATAATGCTGTTTGCCTTCCGCTATTGGCCGGAGAAATTCGCTAGGTGGCATCGTGCCTGGGGAGTCAGTGGAAGCAATTATGCTGGTTTGGTTAGACTCCCTATGGCGGAAACTATCTACCAATACCTGTAGTATAACGGTGATGAGTAGCGAGTATCCGTCATGCGAACAACAGAAGGCATCATACACAATACGGTGATCTGTTGACATCCGTTTGTCAGTTACCGTTAGCAAAATTTTTTCTGCTCCAGATGGAAGGGTAGCATGAGTCGATCGTTTAAAGTTTCTTCCCGCTTCAGTCCCGCTGGTGATCAACCGGTTGCTATTGAGCAACTGGTCAAGGGCATTGATGCTGGCCTGGCCTGTCAAACCCTGCTGGGGGTAACCGGCTCCGGCAAGACATTCACGGTTGCCAATGTGATCGAGAAAATCCAGCGGCCGACGATCATCATGGCCCATAACAAAACACTGGCCGCACAGCTCTATGGTGAGTTTAAGGAGTTTTTTCCAGAGAATGCCGTGGAGTATTTTGTCTCCTACTATGACTATTACCAGCCAGAAGCTTACGTACCCACATCAGATACCTATATCGAGAAAGATGCGTCGGTTAATGAGCATATTGAACAGATGCGTCTCTCTGCCACCAAAGCCCTGATGGAGCGGCAGGATGCCATTATCGTAGCTACGGTCTCGGCCATCTATGGCCTGGGTGATCCTCAGTCTTATCTTAAAATGATGATGCATCTGGATCGTGGCGACAGGGTTGATCAGCGAACCATTCTGCGTCGACTGGCAGAATTGCAATACACTCGAAACGATGCGGATTTTCGGCGGGCAACCTATCGTGTTCGTGGTGATGTGATTGATATCTTTCCGGCAGAATCGGAAAAAGAGGCTGTTCGTTTAGAGCTTTTTGACGATGAGCTGGAGTCCATCAGTGAGTTTGACCCACTAACCGGTGAGGTGTTGAGAAAACTACCCCGGGCGACCATCTATCCAAAAACTCATTATGTGACGCCCAGGCAAACCATCCTGGATGCCGTAGAAGCCATTAAGGTCGAGCTGGTGGATCGGCTCCAGGTTTTGCGCGATAACAATAAGCTGGTGGAAGCTCAGCGTCTTGAGCAGCGAACGCAGTTTGACCTGGAGATGATGGTTGAGCTGGGTTATTGCACAGGTATTGAGAACTATTCCCGCTATCTTTCCGGCAATAAACCCGGCGAGGCACCACCCACCCTGTTTGACTATATTCCGGACAATGCACTGCTGGTGATTGATGAATCCCATGTCACTGTGCCTCAGATTGGTGCCATGTACAAAGGGGATCGCTCTCGAAAAGAGACGCTGGTCGAATACGGATTCCGCTTACCTTCTGCTTTGGATAACCGACCCATGAAGTTTGAAGAGTGGGAAGGGCGACGGCCGCAGACTATTTTTGTTTCTGCAACCCCTGGTAAATATGAAGAAGAGAACCAGGGGCAGGTGGTTGATCAGGTGGTCAGGCCTACTGGTCTGGTTGACCCGGAAATTGAGGTTCGTCCAGCAACCACTCAGGTGGACGACCTGCTCATGGAAATTCATAAAACCGTTGCCAAAGAAGAACGGGTGCTGGTCACTGTGCTCACCAAGCGCATGGCAGAGGATTTAACGGAATTTCTGCATGAGCAGGGTGTCCGGGTACGCTACCTGCACTCTGATATTGATACAGTGGAACGGGTAGAGATTATCCGTGATCTGCGTATTGGTGCTTTTGATGTGCTGGTGGGTATCAACCTGTTGCGGGAAGGTCTTGATATGCCAGAGGTCTCTCTGGTCACTATTTTGGATGCTGATAAAGAAGGTTTTCTCCGTTCTGACCGTTCATTGATTCAGACCATTGGTCGTGCTGCCCGAAACATCAATGGTCGGGCGATCCTTTATGGTGACCGGATTACCGGTTCCATGGAGCGGGCAATCAGCGAGACCGAGCGGCGGCGTAAGAAGCAGATTGCTTATAACAAGAAGCACAACATTACGCCAAAAGGCGTCTTCAAATCGGTGGCCGATATTCTTGAAGGTGCTGTAGTGCCCGGAAGGAAGAAAGGCAGTAAATCCCAGAAAGGTGTGGCTGAGCCGCGAACTGACTATCAAGTGCCTATGACGCCAGAAACCATGGCCGCGACGATTAAGAAGCTGGAAGCAAAAATGATGGAGCACTCCCGTAACCTTGAGTTTGAACAGGCTGCTGCTGTCCGGGATGAAATTGCCCTGCTTCGTGAGCAGGTTTTGAAACACTGAGAATAGGTATTTACCCTGTTGTCATCACCGATGTAATAAGTCTTCAAAACACCAGTTTAATTTGACCTCCCGATTAACCCTTTTCTGGCCGATTGTTTTCCTGTTGGTATCAAGCAGGGAGCAGCGCCATGACCAATCGAGAGGAC
>NZ_LUKQ02000199.1 GCF_001647025.1 Endozoicomonas atrinae | reverse complement strand
TCATCCTGAGTTTTAATCTGACTGGCTATTTGATCTACCAGTTTTTCGTTGATTTCAACGCTCATTGTTATTCTCCATTTTGGAGTATTAACGACAAGCGTTTACACAATTTAAATTACATTCCCGTGCAGGCCTGGTAAACCCTATATTAAAGCGTTCGAAGTAACTGCAAGAGAAGCAACAGATTCATCGAGAAAAAATGAAAAGCCCTCTCGCATGCCAAAGATAACTCTAACGCAGCCAACCCCTTTCAGAGTCACTGATAGCCGGGGCAGAATGCAGCACTGCCAATCCATGAGCAACCTTTATCAGGCAACTAATACAGTCACTCTCAGTAAGGTATCACCATCAGCAACGAAAACCGCAACGATGAGCACACAAACAAACCATCATCATCAACGGACAGTGACCTCTCAAACAGTGGCCACGCAGACAGATCGACTCTTTACGGAATGTGAAATACGAACACCTAAAAGAAGCGATGCTATTCCATTAGGCTCTGCAGATAAGAGCCTTGCTGAAATGAAGTTAGAGGAGATGTTATCCGAACTCAAAAGAAGCGACCTTACCATGCTTCTTACAGATAATTGTTCTCCATTTACGCTGCAAGGTGGCTCTCCTATAAAAATAAATAATCCTCGCCGATTTCTAACCAACGCTTATAATCAAAATGCCAAATCATTAATAGCCGATTTTATTCACAGGAACCCTGAAGAACAGGTAACCGTAAATTCCTTGAGTATAAGATTCCAGCAACTATTACATAACACATTAACGACTCAAAGGCTGGATGAGGCATATAAAACTAAAGACCTGGTTGAATTAATCCAGCAAAATAGCCGCGCAGATGCGCAGAGCAAAATTGAGAGCATTCTGGAAAATGGTGAGTTAAGAAGTCTCCTGACCTTAATGTATATGGCACTACAACTATGTATTAAGGAAAGGAGCTCTCAAGAACCAGACACCCTTCCCTTGATTTAGGAAAATTGAAAACAAGGGAAAGGGCTATCCTGAAAAAATTTACAGCTTCGGAGACCAGACAAAAGTCGCAAATACGCCTCTTGGCTCGCCCTGATAACCCTTAACTGGCTGATAGTTCTTATCCAGCAGGTTAACCACCTTAAACTGGGTTTCCAGCTGAGGTGTCAGCTCAACCGAAGCGCGAAGATCAACCGTTCCAAAACCAGGCAGCTGTGCCGTATTGGCAGTATCCACCCAGGTTTTGCCCTGAACCCGGAAGGTTCCTCCAAACGACCATCGACCAAAGTCTTTATCCATATTGAATGCAGCCATTTGCTGGGCTCTGTAGTGGAGTTTCTTACCACTGTCTTTGCCCGAGCGATTTTCAGGGTCAACATAGGTTAAATTCGTGTTGATATCCCAACCGGCATAATGGGTGCCGACTTCAAACTCAATCCCCCGGATACGGGCTTTGTCAACGTTAACCGTTTGCCATTTGCCATCATCACGCTTGACTGAGTTCAGCATATCATCCATATCATTCTGGTAGATATTGACAGCCCAGTGGCTCTGCTGACCAAGCTCACCTCTAAACTCTGCCTCAGCATTTCTTGCTGTCTCAGGCTTCAGGTCAGGATTAGGAGCTGACCAGGCAGATGTAGCGTACATATCGGCAAAGGTTGGTGCTCTGAAAGCGGTACCGTAAGAAGCCACAAATCTTATTTGTTTCGGTAAGTTAACCCCCCAGGATGCGTTACCGGTAAACTCGCCACCAAAGGCCTCATTCTCATCATAGCGCCCACCCAGCTGCAGGTCGCTGTTTTCAAAAGAGGTCAGGTTCTGGGCAAATATGCCGGTGTTGTAACGCTCATTCACAACATAGGCACTCGTCCCTTCATAGGTATCATTCGAGTAATCAACACCCGTTGTTAACAGTTGATTCTCTGCCCACCCCAGATCATTGATCCAGCTGAATGAGTATCTTTTGTTTGTAGAATTGCTTGCTCTCGGACCTTCGTCATTACGATGATCTCTTTGAAAACCCGCTTCCAGACGGCTATCCCAGATATCACTTAATGCAAACGACAGGTAAGTATTGATATTGGATACTTCAAAATAATTTATCGGATAGCCTTGAGTCGAGCTGGAAGAGTTAACATCGTACTCGGACTTACCTTCAGAGTGAGCAAAGTTCACACCTGCTTCTATGCCATTTTCAAATGCTCTGGATACATTTCCTGAGAAAGACTTATTCCGGTAGGCATCATCGTCACCATCATTACCGAATTTTGTGAGGGTTCGGTCATACCCCTGTGTTTCATACAGGCGAGTACCAAAATTATAACGAGTTCCATCGGTTTCCCCGCCAAAATTCAGGCCATATTCGCCAGTCCCATGACTTCCGCCACCGGCTTTAATCGTCAGTTTCGGATCACCCGAACCTTTTCTTGTGATGATATTGATAACACCACCAACAGCATCGGCACCGTAAAGCGTCGAGCGGGGACCACGAACGATCTCAATCCGTTCAATCTGGTCAGGGTCGATGTATTCCAGAGGTGCTGAACCTGAGCTTGCCGTATTGATTTTCTGACCATTCATCAGGATCAATGTCTGGGCAGTTTTTGTACCCCGCACATACACGGTAGACATACTTCCAGGACCGCCATTAGAAGCAATCTGTACCCCGGGAGCCGACTGATTGAGCAACTCAACAACCGTTGTTGCTTGAGCACGCTCAATCTGCTGACGGTTTATCACAGTGACAGGAGCCAGCGTTTCGTCGACCGTTTGAGCCGTTCTCGCAGCGGTAACAACAATCTCTCCGAGTTCATAAACCTCTTCTGCCAGGGCAACAGAACTCATCACGGACATTGTAACGGCAATAGAAAGCCCGGTGCGTGCAAAAATAGAACGCTGATTAAACGACATGTAGATTACATCCTTAGCGTAAGCGAATGGTCTTAAAACTTTTCGTAGTCAGTCTTTAGCTCATGCTGCTCAGAGCTGACTCTCTTGATGAAATGGAGTCTGGGCTGCCACATAGTCCGTTTGACCCGCATCGGTTCGAACAGCCTGTAGCTGGTGGCAGATCATTTCTGCCCCCTCAAGAATCCTGGGCGTTGGTCTGGCAATCAGATCACTGGGTACTGAAAACAGTTGATGGCTCTTTACTGCCTGCAAGTTTTGCCACTGGCTCCAGTAGTCCATTAAATCTTTCCGTGTTTCCGGGGTGTCGCCTCTCGGATCAGAACCAATAATGACCTGTGGGTCACGGGTAATCAGGGATTCAATACCGATTTTGGGAATACGCTCAGAGACATCACCATAGATATTCTGACCACCACACAGTGAGATCACATCATCAATGACCTGACCACTACCTACCGTCAGCAACGGTGATCGCCAGATCTCAAAGAACACCGATACAGGCTCTCGCTGGCCATAATTATTCTGCAGCGTTTTTAAACGAGCCGAAAAATCCTCAACAACACGGTTCGCTGCTTTTTCTGTCCCGGCCACCTGACCAAGACTTCGGATGGCCTGTTCAATGCCGGCAAAATCCACCACATCAACATGAAAGGTCCGGACGCCCAGAGACTCCAGCTGATGAATCACTTTCTGGGAATTGCCCGCGGTCCATACCACCACCAGGTCAGGCTTCATGGCCACGATGGCTTCAACATTCACATTCGGGTAACCACCCACATTGGGCAGTTGTTTGACCACTTCAGGAAAATCACTGTGCTTGTCAACGGCAATGACACGATCACCTGCACCGGCAGCAAATAACAATTCAGTGGAGCCGGGAGACAGGCTGATGATTCTGGGCGAACGGGTATTCAGGCAGACAGAGCGGTCGCTCATGTCGGTCACACAATACTGGCTGTCAGGCTCGCTCGCCTGAGCAATACTGAAAGGAAACGAAACTGCATTGGCCAACGCCATAGCCATGACCAGCATTACCCTGGGCAGTCTGTTCTTCAGTGTCTTGTATTGTACGAAATGTGTTTTCATGGTGTCCCTGAGTCACAACCAATACTCAGGGCGGCACACGCGGCCACTGTACTTTTTCAGAAAAAGCACCGTGTAAAAGGAGATGTGTTCCCAGCCGCCAGGTTATCCGCCCGGTTTGCGCCCGCATATACAGGCTGCTCGGGAGCCTGTCGGGCTTAGCCGACCGTAGCGAGAGAAAGTCGGGTTTGAGTCATTTTTTATGCTGATTTGAGGCGAATAGTGGTTCTATTCAACGAAAAGCAGCATAAAAAATGGCCAAACCCGGCTTTTTCCTAGTAGGTCAGTGGTAAGTCCGACTGGCTCCCATCTTGGGCTTTGCAAAGGCAGGTTTCCTGACTCTGGCGTCATCATTCTCAGCAGCCTTCCCGGTATAACCAGTGACGTTGATACCATTTCGACTCGCTAACCGTGGGCTGTGCAGCTATTTTTGCCAATTGGACTGCGTTGAAGCTTCTCGCCATAGTAATGCTATGACTCGTCACTTCGCCTTGCCCAAATTGCCCAAAATAACTTGCTCGCTCTCACTGTTAGCAAGCAGCAATGGTATTGCTGAGAACTCTTCCATTACAGTTGCGGGTACAGTCAGGGTCTTTCACCCTGTTCCCTCTTTTGACTCATGCGCTACATCCGAGATGAGCGGTCAAAAGCGTCATGATTCCAATCAATCACTGACGAAACCCTTACAAAGTTTCGCAATACTAACCAAACATTCGTCTTAAATCACTAGGGACTTGTCGATTTCTTGCACTTATTTTTGATCCGGGTCAGGTGTTTTGCTTTTCTCATACCAATCAAATTTTCTAACCCCGTTATGAGCATGACTGTCTGGAGTGTAAAGCAAGGCGAAGTGACGAGTCATAGCAGTAGCTATGGCGAGGAGCTTCAACGCAGGGTTACCCACCAGACAGACAGCGCAATAGGGAGTTAGGCAATGCGATTGGTATCAGATGCTTGCCAGAGCACTTCACCTTCACCCTGAAGCGCACAATGACGCCCCAGGACATACATTAGATCTGACAGGCGGTTAACAAATTTCAGCAGTGGTTCGTTGATTTTTTCACCACTTTCCTGAAGCTCATTGTTCAACTCAATGATATGCCGCTCAGCCCGACGGGATACGGTTCGAGCCATATGACAATGACAGGCAGACTGTCCGCCGCCAGGCAGCGTGAAGTTTTTCAGGGGTGGTAATGGTTCATTGAGTTCGTCAATCAGAGCCTCAATCGCTTTAGTATGGGTTTCCTGAATCAGCTGATAGCCCGGCATGGCCAGCTCACCACCAACATCAAACATCCGATGCTGGATATCCTGAATCTGTTTCAGCTGGTCTACCGTAACCTCATTACCCAGCTTCAGGGAATGGATCAGCATACCCAGCCAGCTGTTGGTTTCATCCACAGAGCCAATGGCATGGAGTCTCGGATGGGACTTTGGCAGTTGCTGGCCATCACCAATACGGGTCATGCCCTTATCGCCGGTTCTTGTGTAGATGCGGGTTAGCCGGTAGCCTTTTCTTTCTGTCATGTCTTAGGTTCTTCTTGCAATCTTGAAAACCGGTCTTGAGCCACAAAGGCACAGAGACACGGAGTAATGTAAAGACACATCTATAACCATGTACCTTAGACTGTCTTATTTCGCTTTCTTTGTGCTTTAGTGACTTTGTGGTTCAACATCACACAGTGCAAAGATTTTACTCATATCAAGACTTTCTTCGATGGCATCTGCCATGCGGTTAATACCCTCTTCCCGCAGCAGGTGATAGTCAATTCTTGAAGCTTCCTGCAACCCTGCCCATTTCAAAATCGCTGTGCAGGCATCAGGCTCCTCAAACACCCCGTGCAGATAGGTTCCAAATATCTGACCATCGTCAGACATTACCCCATCAACCTCCCGGTCCAGTTGAATGAGCGTTTTTTCCAGCGCTATTCCTGTTGTCACCCCGGCATGAATTTCATAACCGGTAACAGAAACCGGCTCTTGACCCGGCAACTGCATAACCCCTTTGACCCGAGTGAGTGTCTTCTGACGAATCATAGTCGTTTCCAGATCCAGAAGATTCAACGCATCAGAGCTTCCGGCAGCACCTTCAATACCATCAGGGTCATGTACCGCTTTGCCCAGCATCTGGTAACCACCACAGATTCCCATCAATTTACCGCCGTAGCGCAGATGTCTGAGAATATCCTGATCCCAGCCATTTTCTTTTACAAATTCAAGATCGGTTCGGGTGTTTTTGGTACCGGGAATAATGACCAGGTCACATTCCGGGATAGACTGGCCCTTTCCAACAAAGTGAACATTCACCTCAGGATGAAGGCGCAAAGGATCAAAGTCTGTGTGATTACTGGTGCGGGTCAGGATCGGCACAGCTACGTTCAATACGGTTTTCTGGTCTTCAAGATGTTGATGAGAAATGACGGCATCTTCTGCCTCAAGGTGTAAACCATGGAGGTATGGTAAAACCCCCAGCACCGGCTTACCGGTCTTTTCTTCCAGCCAACGAAGGCCCGGCTCGAGCAGCTTTACATCACCTCGAAATCGGTTAATGACAAATCCTTTTACTCGCGCCTGCTCAGATTCTGAGAGCAGTGCCAACGTGCCGTATAGGTGAGCGAACACCCCTCCCTTATCGATATCTGCAATAATAATCACCGGGCAGTCCGATTCTTCAGCAAACCCCATATTGGCTACGTCACCTTCACGAAGATTAATTTCTGCCGGGCTGCCAGCACCTTCCACCAGCACGGCTTGATAATGGCCTTGTAGCCGACGCCAGGAACGCAGAATGGCGTTCATGACCTCAGGTTTATAGGCATGATACTGAACCGCATTCATTTCCCCCACGGCTTTGCCATTAACAATCACCTGGGCGCCGATATCACTGTTCGGCTTCAGCAACACCGGGTTCATATCCGTATGAGGCTCAAGTCCAGCCGCAGCCGCCTGGAGAGCCTGAGCCCGGCCAATTTCACCACCATCCTCGGTAACCGCACTGTTCAGCGCCATATTCTGGGGCTTAAAGGGAGCTACAGAGATATTGTGCCGTCTGAACACCCTGCACAGTCCTGCCACCAGCGCACTTTTCCCGGCGTCACTGGTCGTACCCTGTACCATCAGAGTGTGTGTTGAAATTCTAGACATACCATAAAGCTTCTGGACAAGAGATAAAATTTGAACTTATTACTGAAAAAAAAGACTAAGCCCAAAAAGGATAACATTTTCATCAATAGATCATACGAATGGTGCGGAAAGTATGCTGAACACTCATCAACAAGCAACAACTAAAGTATCGGTTGGCTCAATGGTAAGAGATGACTCTCCACCAAGTGACACAAACACAACAAATACCAAAGATACCCAGGGGCGGCGACTTCAATACCAGGATCTCCCTTCAAGAATGTTATCAAGCCAGTCAGCTGAACCATCAAATCAAACTGTAGTCATCGACTCCCGAAAAAGAAGTGCGCTTGTTGTTAATCCTCGACCAGAAAGTTCATTAGCTCCTGAGCCCCTTCCTAGTCAGGATAATAGTGATCCAGAAAAGTCACAGGTTCACAAGAAATACGTCCAGAATTACTCCAAACATTGCAAAGCCATAATTTCCGTCCCAAACCCCGAACTTGACCCTGAAGGTTACGAACTGGGCATGAATGCTTATGTAAGGTCAGACGAGGAGCTGGCTAAAATGTTTGCTACGAAAGAGGCATCAGACAGGAAACACCCGTATGAGATTGATAGACTTGGCAGTGAAATAAGATCCAGTTTCGTATCACAGTATACAAGTCATCTTCGACAAAAAAATTACAATGCAGGCTGGTCGATATAATTATTAAATAACTGGGCAAGCATCGTCCCTGAAAAGACTAATCGAGTATTTCTGTTATTATTCTCCGTTTCATTGATCAAGCTGGCACTGGTGCATGAGTCGTTTCTTCTATTCGTTGCTGTTATATCTAATATCACCTCTGGTAATGGTTCGTCTTTACCTGCGCTCCAAAAAGGCGCCAGAGTACTGGCAGAGAAAGAGGGAACGGTTTGGCTTCTTCAGTCTTCCCGCCACAGATAAACCCATTATCTGGATACACTCGGTATCCATGGGTGAAACGATTGCCAGTGGTCCGCTGGTAAAGCAACTGCAGAAAGACTACCCAAACCACCGTATTTTAATTACCACCATGACTCCCACAGGCTCAGCCCAGGTACGAAAGATTCACGGGGAAAGTGTGGAACATGTCTATGCCAGCTATGATCTTCCAGGCGCTGTCAGGCGATTTCTGGACAAGGTAAAGCCGGTCATGGCTATCGTCATTGATACAGAACTGTGGCCCAACACAATCGCAGCCTGCCACAAGCGGTCTATTCCAGTACTGATTGTCAATGCCCGCTTATCTGAACGGTCTGCCAGAGGCTACGGACGTTTTGCTTTTCTTACCCGCCCGATGCTGGAGCAGATCGACATGGTCGCCGCCCAGAACAATGAAACCGGCCGACGATTTCTGGAGCTTGGCCTGCCCAAACAGCAGCTCAACGTTACCGGCAGTGTCAAATTTGACCTTGACGTCTCTCCAGAAGTTATCACAGCGGGCAAGGAGCTTAGGCATAAATGGCAGCAGGGTATGGGCAGTGATATTCGTATTCTGGTAGCCGCCAGCACCCATGAAGGTGAGGACCAGCAGGTACTTGATGCCTTCAAAACCATTCTGACAGAGTCTCCTGAAGTACGCTTGCTGTTAGTCCCCAGACACCCTGAGCGGTTTGACAGTGTCCACCAGCTGATTCAGGACAACCAGTTCCCAGTAGTTCGTCATAGCAAGGGCACCCAACCCACCGATGAAACCAGAGTTATTCTCGGAGACACCATGGGCGAAATGATGAAACTGTTTGCCGCATCTGACATAGCCTTTGTGGGGGGCAGTCTGGTAGCTACTGGTGGCCATAATATGCTGGAACCAGCCGCATTAAACCTGCCGGTTTTGTCCGGGCCTCATGTGTTTAATTTTGAAGAGATCAGCGAATCTCTGGCGCAGGCTGGAGGATTGGAAATCGTCAACGATAGCCGTGCACTTGCCCAGAGCACCATCAGATTAGTGCAGGATAAAGATGAGTATGAAAACATGAGCCAGCATGCCGGAGAGTTTGTCCGTGACAACCGGGGAGCTCTGAAAAAGACATTAATGCTGGTTGATCAACTGATGCCATCCAGCCAATAAGATTTTGATTCAGATAAAGCAGGAGAAAGCCCCTCCGAGATGATGCTCAGCAATTTCAATGGTTGCTTCAAGCTCCCTTCTTGCATCAGCATCGGATACAGGGCTTTCTCTTCTTGAAACCGTCAACTGCCCGAAGAGGGTCGTGTTATCTTTACTATCCTGTATTTGCTCTTCTGCTATTACTAAATCAGGGTACAGTGTTGCAAGAAATGCAGAACCAATAGCACCAGTATCATTGCTTAAAAGATTCGTTGCCAACTTTCGCGCTGCTTCAGATGTCCCTGCAGGATCTTCAATTTCAATCAGGTTCTTTTTATCCTTCCAGCCCGTAATCTGGGCCAGTGCTGCCGGATGAGAAGAGATCTTCCTTAAAGGTATATTTTCTGCAGTGGCCTCAGCGGTTCTCAGTAGACACATGGTAATGGGCAGGCGAACCACTGCACTGACTTTCCGAATTTGAAAAACCTTACATGCCTGAACAGTAGCATCTATCAAATTTCCCTTTACCAAATCATTTCGAAGAGCAACAAATGCTTCAGCCTCGTTCTGCTCTGCCTGGTAAAAAGTATTTAATGGAGAGCCGCAGAAATTTAATTCAAGGTTATTGCCATCCCCATACAGCTTCACGCCATGTGCGACTTTTAGGTTTGCATAAGGAGACATGACTGAACCTGCTTTCTGCTATTAAAAGCAGTAAAAAGCAAAAAAGAAGGTTTCAGTCATGCCCGTTGAAGAGTTTATCACTACAGTCT
>NZ_LUKQ02000198.1 GCF_001647025.1 Endozoicomonas atrinae | reverse complement strand
TACTATTATAAGATAATGATATTGGGTTCATATTTTACTCCTAAACATTTATTAACTTGGCATCAATCATGTTTCGTTAACTATGAGGATGAAATTCAAAAAACAGTTAGCCAATATAAAAAAGACCCTCGATTCAATAACCCTTGAATATTTTTATCTTGTAAAGACTAGTCAAACTATCTTTTTTCACAAGTTTTAAATTCGATAAAAACTGGAACCCAATACCTTCATCCCATTAAAAATCTCAAATACTAGTTTTTGCGCATTCAGTCATCATAAAAAATTTCGCATTCAAAAAACTGACTTAAGACAATATGATTTTTCCAATTCAAACATTTATTTTATTTTCAACCCAGGAGATCACAAAGTACAAAGAGGAAAGCGTATTCTTAAAAACTTTGTGTTCTTTGTGCTCTTCGTGGTTCACACTTTTAAATCTGTGATCTCCGCAACCTCCAACTTTGCAGGATTGCCAATCTGCACTTATACCTTATGACGGCAGCCTGAACATACGTCACAGGCTGTGCTTTCTGTTTCTGGTCATGAGGATACCAGTATGTCCAAACGTCGTCTGACTTCTGTATCAGGAGCTCCGGTTGCTGACAACAATAACGTCAAAACCGCTGGTCCACGGGGACCGATGATGCTGGAAGATGTGTGGTACCTGGAAAAGCTTGCTCACTTTGCCCGGGAAGTGATTCCGGAACGGCGAATGCATGCCAAGGGCTCCGGTGCCCATGGCACCTTTACCGTGACCCACGACATCACGAAATACAGCAAAGCCGCTATCTTCTCGGAAGTTGGTAAGGAAACCCCGATGTTTATCCGTTTTTCAACGGTGGCCGGCGAGCGTGGCGCAGCGGATGCCGAGCGCGATATCCGTGGCTTTGCCATGAAATACTACACCGACGAGGGTAACTGGGACCTGGTGGGCAATAACACCCCGGTCTTCTATCTGCGGGACCCATTGAAATTCCCGGACCTGAACCATGTGGTCAAACGGGATCCACGGGACAATATGCGCAGTAACGCCCATAAGTGGGACTTCTTCTCTCATCTCCCTGAATCCCTGCACCAGATCACCATTGATTACAGTGACCGGGGCCTACCCCACTCCTATCGCCATATGCACGGTTTTGGCAGCCATACCTTCAGCCTGATCAACCGCAATAATGAACGACACTGGGTGAAGTTCCATTTCCGCTGCGAGCAGGGCATTGAGAACCTGATGGACGATGACGCCATGAAACTGGTGGGTATGGACCGTGAATCCAGTCAGCGGGATCTGTTCAATGCCATTGAACGGGGTGAACACCCCCGCTGGACCATGCAGATCCAGGTGCTGACCGAAGAGCAGGCCAGACAACTGCCCTACAATCCGTTTGACCTGACCAAGGTCTGGCGCCATAAAGATGCCCCCCTGATGGATGTGGGCTACTTTGAACTGAACCGCAACCCGGACAACTATTTTAACGAGGTTGAACAGGTGGCCATGAACCCAGCCAGTGTGGTGCCCGGCATCAGCTTCTCTCCGGACAAAATGTTGCAGGGTCGACTGTTCTCCTATGGTGATGCCCATCGCTACCGTCTTGGGGTCAACCATCACCAGATTCCGGTGAATGCGCCTAAATGCCCCTTCCACAATTACCACCGTGACGGCGCCATGAGGGTGGACAGCAACAGTGGCGACAGCATCACCTATGAACCCAACAGCTTTGGATTGTTTCAGGAATCCCCTGAAACCGCAGAGCCGCCACTGGCCCTGGAAGGAGCCGATGATCACTGGAATCACCGGGAGGATGATGACTACTTCTCCCAGGTGCAAGCGCTCTATAACCTGCTGAGTGAAGAAGAGCATCAGCGGATGCACCACCGTATTGCCAGTGAACTGGTGACTATTCCCCTGGATATTGCGGAACGGCAGCTGAAGCTGTTTGGCCAGGTGCATGAAGCTTATGAGGCGGGGATTCGTAAGGCCATGGCGATGAGTGGATAGGGTATTTGCTTTTTGTTAACCACAAAGATCACAGAGCACACAGAGGATTCCAGGCTGTGTGCTCTCTGTGTCATAAATGACAACATAT
Source organism: Endozoicomonas atrinae (assembly GCF_001647025.1). Lineage (GTDB taxonomy): Bacteria > Pseudomonadota > Gammaproteobacteria > Pseudomonadales > Endozoicomonadaceae > Endozoicomonas > Endozoicomonas atrinae. The sequence continues at coordinate 7,916 of NZ_LUKQ02000198.1, read as the reverse complement.
AAACTCCCGGAGCAGTCTCAAATAATGATGGGAAGCCTTGTGAAGAACCAGTAGGGGTAGAGCTTTGCTCAGGGTCAATCCGTCGATTTACAGCCCACGCTATCCAGATTAACAGTTCCCATTTGCTGAATAGCATTATCCTGGTTTGCAGGTAGAGCAAGATAACAGATCTGGCCATCTTGCAATTCAACGGTCAACGTCTTGCGCTCAGCTGGTGCTTCCACCTGAAAAAGCCCAAACTCATCCGTGGCTGCTGGATACAGGCCGCCCCGAAGACGTGCACCAGCCAGTGGCTCCCCTTGCAGCACCAATCGGCCAAACCACAGGCGCAGCGGTGTTGCCTCAAAAGTAAGCGTCACAACATTACCAGGGTATAGAGTGACATTTCGCTCCAGCTCATTAAGCTCATACAAAGAAGATCCTGCAGGATCCACCGTGACCTGGTATTGATGATAAGCGGGTAACTGAACCACCGAAGGCTGGTCAGCAACGGCATATCCACGGCGATACCCATCGACCCTGACATCAAACACTGCATTTCCAGACGTATCTTTATTTCTCCCCAACTCCCCCTGTTGATTCACCTTAATAACCAGGGCACTGTCTTCCAGTCGTTCGCCACCAACAGCAATGGTCGATTGATTGGCCAGAAGGCTGCTATGAAAACTGGCGGAGTAAAAACCGGTGCGGGCAAACCGGTTTCGGGTATGGTTCGCATTCAGGTTTACGCCACCAAAACGATTATCAACATGCAGGCGGGTAAGGTAGCGCTCATCACCGGGGCCAGTCTCTGCCCCCAAATCAGCCTTGATAACACCATCCACCAACTCACGATCAGACCAGTTGGCAAGAAGCTTCATTCGACCACGCCGATCGTGGCCATCGCTGTTTCGCTGGTACTCTGCCTGTGGCAACGCATTGAAAGTCCATTGATTCTGGTTGTATAGAAACTCAAAACTCAGCAAGGCAATGTCATTATTTCCAGAGCGACTCAGTGACATCCTGATATCCACATTCAGATCCCTGGAGCGATACAGACTTCGTCGATAGTCCAGTCCATGATTGTCTGCGTCGTTTACCGGTTCTCGATAATGATTATGAAAATAACGATAACTTAAAACACCGTCCAGCAGGGAAACGCTGGCTGAAAATGAAGTTTGCTGAAAAGCATTGCCCAGTAACGTCGGTTGCGAATCCAGTCCAGAATTAGCCAACACCGAATTATCATCACGCCACAACCGATAATAGCTACCGCTTATTGATACATTATCTGACCACAGGCGCCCGGAAATACCAGCACCATAATCCCCCTGAGCTGAAACCATGAGGGATGGCACCAACTCGTGAAAGCGACCCAGGTGATACGCGCCAGCCTCCAATAGCTGACTATGCCCATCAGCAGCGACCATAACATTACCTGCCAGGGTATTCGTCAGCCGTCGATTCACGCCGGCACGGATCAGCCACTGATCCGTACTGTCAGGCAGTGTTCCGGATCTGTCCCGATTCACCACCCGACCGGTCTCAACAAAATACAACCACTCACCAATCGGGGGAAGCTGGTATTCCCTGGCAAAAAAGCGGCGCTCCTGCTGAATAACCTGCCCTGTCTCACTCCGGATGATAATGTCAATTTCGTAGGCACCATAGGGGAAAGCAGAAGTGTTCAGTTGATGATTACCCGCCTCCAGAAACCACGACTCAAGCAGTCGTCCCTCCCTGAGCACTTCGACACGTCCGCGGCTTGGCAGAAAGATATCCAGCGGCGTTCCATTGCGAAAATCAGTATCCACCCTGGTCTGGTCAGAGCTGGCTATCCTCACACCTGCAACGCTGCGATTATTAACAAACGTGTAACCGAATCCAACGCTCTCAATAATGCCGCCACTGTATTCCTGCCCCTGGTAATTCCGACGAAGAAACACATCCTGAATCTGAAAGCGCTGATTGTTCGAATAAGAGGCATTCAGGTGCAGACTGTTTTCCTGACAGGCTAACTGACTCATCAGGTTTAACGTGTATTCATCCGTATCATCGACACCTCGAACACCCGCCCAGACGCCATATACGTTTTGCATCATGGACCATCCGGAGTCCGAAGGTGGCAGGTAGCGAAGCACCGCCGGTACCTGAATTGCCAGAAAATCCGGATTAATCAACAGCGTTATCCTGAAGCGGCTCTCTGAAAAAAGCATCGAAACAATTTCTGGTTTTTCGCTATCACACTGATCCCTGACTCCAGGGACTTCAGACGCTACACAATCACCATCATGATTATTTAATTGGCCAGTTAATGCAGCCCTGACGGTTTCAGGATCTTTCAGGTTGGGAATAACCTTGACCACTGCTGCGGGATCGGACAGTTCAACCCACTGCGGCGTATAGGTCACCATTTGTGAGATCAGAAGCTGACCGCCGAAATAAATATCAACCAATGACTGCTGAGGTTTCAGCAATGATTCAAAACCTTGAGGTGGATTTACCTGGGAAAGCATACTCTCTGCCATCACCACAGGAACAATGGCCAGCAGAACAGAAATAACGATCGCAACTTTTATTCTTGCTAATGCGTAATCAGGCACAAATAGTCTGTTATGAACAGCGGTTTAACAACAGGCTCGCAAAGTTAAAGTTTTCATACCTGGCGATTAATTTGATCGGGGAGCAACAGTCAGGGTCAGCGTATCGGTATAGGTTCCATTTTCAACCGCAGCAAGACTGCTTTCAGGAATTTCGATTGTTAATGTGGTTACCATTGCTCCACCACAATCAAGAGCCTGTGTGTTCGCGCCCGTAGCGGATATTGGCATACCTGGCTTCACTGGTGTCAGAGTGCCGGAAGCAGCATTGGGCTCTGAGGAAAATAGAACATTATAAGTGACCGTTTGTCCCCCCACTCTATTGCCACCGGCTGGACTCAATTGAAACGTGGCCGGTTTTTCATCACTGCTATCGTTAATGGTTAAGGTGTACAAGCCTCCTGCGGTATTGGTGTAGACACAAAAGCTCTGAGTGTTTGAAAGATCACCGCCAACCCCGTCTGTATAAGCGAAGGTAACCTCTTTCAGTTCCGATATTTTGATCACAGCCGGCATGTTCAACGTGACAGGAATTGTGCCGGTCGATGTTGTACCTAATGTGCCATCATTCGCTGCTCCGGTGGCCGCATGGCTTAACATAGAATATGTGGAAGCAGCCACCATTGCGAAAGCAATAGAGATCAGGCTCTTGAGCATACAACACCTCAATACCAATACTGACTGGTTAAACAGTGTAGTTGAGGTGTTTTATCTATGCATTATTTCAGGTGCTTTTAATATACGACTTGCCGTCTAAGCTTAAGCTGGTGTTTTCCTGACATAGGCAACAATGAACGGGCTGTATATCTGATTGTCAGCCCCATGGATAACACAAGTCCATGTCACTATTGATCAGGCACGTATATCGGTAATGAATCAATCGAGCTATGTGTTATTTTGGTGCTTCTGGCTCTGCGTGGTGTGGCCTGAAACCAGCCAGGCTGGCTTTGAGTTCATCAGTTACGATGCACCGGCAATGGATATTTCCACGGCTACCCGGGAAAACATCTCATACCAATTCAGTGTCGTTTTTAGTTCGCAGTGCAGCCAGGGGTGTACTGGCCCACAAAATTACCGGCTTGCCTTTTCCGCCACCAGCATAGGGTCCGGTTCTGGCAACGCGCCAACAATCTCTGAAGGTCAGCTGGGCAAACTGATTCAGGGGAAAGTCCGGTTTGCAACGACGGGCGATGACACGTCGCCAGGGAAAAAAAGTTTTTCCCCCGGCCGCTGGTCCGGAGATATTACAGGTCTTCAAAGCAGTACGGTAACCGCAACATTTACCGTCAGGTTCAGCGCATCACAATTGCTGTCCATGGTGAACAGTGGACAGAATAACCTGCTGTTTTACGTGGTTGGTGAAAACATTGGATCTGAACAGTATTACGACACTCTGGCCATTAAAATCCCCCTGCACACCCGGGAAGAAGTACAAATTACCGGATTGAGTGAAATCGTTCTCAATGCCGGTATACCATCAGGTACCTATCTGGAGTCCTCTATCTCTGCCTGTGTGTACAGTTCTTCAGGGAATATCAGTGTTGATCTGGATGGTGCCAATGCACCAGGAAAACCCTTTCAGCTTAGCCAGACTGACCGATGCGACGCCATGAATGCCTGTATTCCCTATGTGGTTCGAATACAGAATACCGGCCAGTCCAACTGGTTGGAATATCAGAAAAAAGGGGATCAAAAAGGTATTTTGAACGCCAGTCGTGATCAGGGTTGCCAGCAACTGGATAACCTCACCATACAGGTGCGCATCAATAGCCAGAGCTTATACCGGGCATCCTCAGGGCAATATAAGGACACCTTAACCATTACCGTAACCCCCATGTAAAGCTGAGCATGGGTAAATGATTCCTGGAGGTGTTCAGAATACTGAAAGTCACACCGTTCGAGTTTATTTCACTGTGACTTATGTATCATCTTGAGTCTGCTCAGCACTGAGCAGTACTTCCAACAGCTCAATACCCTACCTGAAAGGTTAAGACCTTTGCCTTTTGTTTTATTAACCACAAAGGCACAGAGACACAGAGACACAGAGACACAGAGACACAGAGACACAGAGACACAGAGACACAGAGACACAGAGACACAGAGACACAGAGACACAGAGACACAGAGACACAGAGGAAACGCTTTTTTCCTGGCTCTGTAATCTCTGTATAGCTGTAAAAATCTTCTTGAAAGCAGATCAAGTTCAGACGGGTAGCCAGCTGCTCTCTCTATCTCCACTCTTCTATTCCCCATTATCAAATAACTATTCACACAACCACCAATAAACGACTTTTGTCTTTAATTAGACTATCGTACAATCATGCCGTTTTGAGTGATTACATGACAATTAAGCGATGACAATCAGCTACTACGAACCCTGCTGTTTGCGGTTATTTTCTGAACTACAAAAAATCGACGGGCGGTAGCGTGCTTTTGCAATATGTATTGCCTTGACATTTCTTCATAAGTACATATGCAATTTCAGCATTCATATAAATCAGAATATAAACCAATTATACTTAGATCATATAAAGAGGAAATATGGCAAAAATAGCAAAACAAGACTTTATTTTTAAAAAGCATATGTCAATTGGTGAAGCTGATGCAGAAAATGACTTGCAGTTTTTAGAAGATTGCTTTGTAGATATAGGTGATTACGAAGTATTAGAAAATACAGAGAGCCCACAATCAATTGTACTTGGAAGAACTGGTATTGGCAAAAGCGCTCTATTAGAACAAATTGAAAAGAACGCCGAAAGAACAATTAGAATTGAGCCAGAAGCATTAGCCTTGAGGCACATATCAAATTCAACGATACTTAATTTTTTTGAAGATCTGGGGGTAAACTTAGATATATTTTACAATCTACTCTGGCAACATACATTTGCAGTTGAACTAATAAAACATAAATACAACATAGACTCCTTACAAGCAAAAACAAGATTCATTGATACTATCTCCGCCCTATTAACTGGCAACCTAAAAAAAAACAAGCATTAAAATACATTGAAGAGTGGGGAGATAAATTTTTGGTCGACACAGAAACTAGAATCAAAGAATTCACAGAAAAATTAGAAGCCAGTCTTAAGTCATCTATTGACTCCAATGTACCAGGAATAAAATTATCTAGCCAATCCGGTGGATCATTATCAGAAGAACAAAAATCTGAAGTAGTCCACTACGGAAAAAAAGTAGTCAGTACTGTTCAGATAGAAAAGCTTTCAAAAATAGTGTCTCTTCTCTCTGAAGATATATTTACTGACAGACAAAAGAGAGTTTATATACTTATTGACCGGCTTGATGAAAACTGGGTTGATGATGAGCTTAGATATAAATTAATAAAAGGGAAACTGCGAATAAGTCCCTTTTTCCAAAGGCAGTGTCAGTAATACCAGGGGTTACCGAAGGTGAGAGCGGACTTATTCGCACCTTCCAAAGCTCTAATAGAAACAATAAAGAAATTTAGAAATATCAAACCCGTTAAGATAGTAATCACATTAAGAACAGACCTCCTAAACCGTGTTCTTGACAAAACCAATGACTCAGGATTTCAACCAGAGAAATATAATAGTTTTTACTTAAAAATGGGCTGGGATAAAGATCAATTAAAGTCACTTTTGGACAAGCGTTTACACAATTTAAATTACATTCCCAATTTAAATTACATTCCCAGTTTTTACCGTATCTACACTCAGTCTGAACAAGCATCTGGAATTTTTTCTGATTACCCTACTATCTCTTATTTATAACCTGGCCTTTTCATCCCCCTGTACACTGAGCGAATCACCTATGTATTAGGATATGCATTGATGGGCAGGTGAAACCCATTACATTCCAAATATTGGTCAATCAGACAGAAAGTTTTATGGGTTCAGTCTTGTTTTTATTACATCGTTAATGATATTTGATAGTTTAACTATTTAAAGAACTATAGTCCTAATAAAGTACCTCAGTCCAATTTACGCAGAAGAGGAAACGCTCTCAATCAATTTCTTAACGATTTTGCGCATCAATAGTTTCCTAATCCAATGTTTTATCTCGTTAAAACGCCATTCACAAGCATAAATACCACAAACTCCAACAATAAGTTAGAGTCATAAAGACATAGTAAGGTGCTTGAAAGCACCTTACTATGTCTTTTCCATATATTAAAAAAACTTATTCAGATTATGTGGCATGTAGCTAATCGGGCAGATAGTCTTTGAATGTATCCACATCAGGCTTTGGTATTTTACCCTCTTTGTCTGGTGTCAAAATTGGATATTTCACAAGCATCTCTCTGACTTTTGCTTCTAACACCCCAACTTTTCTGAGCTCTGACGCATTTTCTGCTTTTATCTTCTCATAATTGGTCGTGTAAGGCCCTTTAAGATCAAAGCGGACAGGCTTCCGTGGAAATTTATCCAGCCTCTGTTGAACTTGTTCACATTCCGTTGGGGTCAGACTGGGCTTTAGTGATTCTAATAACCGGTATTTTTCTACTGGAGAGAAATCGCGCCTGGTAATAAAGCGAGACAATGCAACCCCTGCCCTATAATCAGATGATTCAGCCTGGTTACCGGCTCTTTCATTATTCTCATCTCGGCGACGTGAAAAAATTCCGTCCACGTACCCTTTTAGATCTCCTGCTTTCAAATCAACTTCACGGTAATAGCAGGTCATATCCCGCTGATACTGTTCATCCGATGCTTGCTGATATTGTGATTTCTCAAAACCCAGATGAGGTTCCAGATGACTTAATCGGGTCTTATTGTGGGTTATTACTGCATTAAAATTGGCTATGTTGTGAATGTCTCTCTCCAACTGATGCCGTATCCCTTCCCTGACAGCCTCAACACCCTCCTTAGCCAGTGGTTTTAAACTGGTCCCAAGCCTATACAAACCCACACCTACTACTGTTCCACAGAAAGCAGCACCACAGAGTGCTGGATTACTTTTTACGGTACCTTCAAGCACGTATATAGCGCGTTCCAAAAGTGAGGCTCCTACGTGCTCGGGAGTTTTATCTGGCAACCTCTGTGCTATAGCATCAAATACAACAGCACCTGTAGCCGCTGCACCCGCTACCGTCAAAGTGCACGGTATCATGTTCGCTCTGGTTCCATCGAGCGGATCATATCGATAATAAACACACTTGAAGCCTTGAAATAAGCCACCCTTAGATGGATTTGCTACCGTTGAAGCACGTTGATCCATTACAAAGCCTGAGGCAGTGTCATCACCGATGTAATAAGTCTTCAAAACACCAGTTTAATTTGACCTCCCGATTAACCCTTTTCTGGCCGATTGTTTTCCTGTTGGTATCAAGCAGGGAGCAGCGCCATGACCAATCGAGAG
>NZ_LUKQ02000197.1 GCF_001647025.1 Endozoicomonas atrinae | reverse complement strand
TACTGTCCAGAGCAGACTTAACTATGATTTCCATGAGAGGAGGTATCAACAGATAGATTATTAGGATTCTCTACTCTGGTTGATTCCTCTCATGGTTGCCTATTTCGGAAAACTGTCCGGACTATTGTTTGTGAATAGACATAAATAATTAGCCATTAATCGAAAATACCTCAATTTTATATTATCTGATTGAAAGTGCCCTCTGCAGGTCTTGTCCTACCTCCAAAACCGGCTTGCAAACAGTGATTATTAGATCCAAGCTTTGCTGATGAGCACACCAGTGAACAAAGTCGATGATCTTATCAATTTAGGTATCGGTCAGCCTGGTCCGGAGTTGTTACCTGCCGGGCTATTCCATTCAGTGTCAGTAAATGCCTCACACCTTGGTTACGGTGATGCGGCCGGTGATGAGGGGTTTCGAGAGACCCTGGCCAGCTGGCTGTCAGTGGAGTATGGTCAGACGGTATTGGCTGATCAGCTGATGGTGACATGCGGTTCCAGTAATGGGCTGGATATGATCTGTAACCAGTTCGCTAGGCCCGGTGATACCTTGCTAGTAGAGGAACCGACGTACTTTATTGCTCTGAAACGCTTTGCTGATCAGGGGTTAAATGTGGTTGCCATCCCGATGGATCAAGAGGGTGTTCAACCCGGTGCCCTGGAAGAGGCCATTGTCCAGCATAATCCGGCCCTTATTTATACCATTCCAACTTTTCAAAACCCCACCGGTATCAGTCAGTCCAGTCTTCGCCGGCAGGCACTGGTCGAGCTGGTCAAACGATATCAGTGTCCGCTGATTACTGATGATGTCTATCAATGCCTGTACTTCGAACAGCGACCGGCACCGCCATTGGCTTGTTATGACCCAGAAGCTCCAGTGCTGTCCATCGGTTCGTTTTCCAAAATTCTGGCTCCGGGTCTGCGTCTTGGCTGGATTCAGGGTGGCGGAGCACTGAGGCTGCGGTTGATCGATTCCCCGTTACTCAACAGTGGTGGAGGGTTGGCACCAGTTACCTCTGCGCTGGTTGAGCCGATTATTTCCGGTGGTCAGCTCAGCGAGCACCTGTTCCAGTTAAGGCAAACTCTTCAGGTTCGAAGAGACTGTCTGCATCATTGTATCGAAACCCGGTTGGCTGACCGGTTGCAGGTTAACAAACCTCAGGGTGGGTATTTTCTCTGGGCATCTCGTACTGATGGAGGTAAGGCGATAGATGGCCTTGCAGCGGCTAAGAAAGCCGGGGTTGCCTTTCTCGGTGGGACTTTGTTTGGCAGCAGCCCGCAACTTGCCACGTCAATTCGCTTGTGTTTTGCCAGGTATGGCGTGTGTGATCTGGAGCGAGGCTGTGATCGTTTGGTCCGGGCTCTGGATCAGGAGTCTCGATGACATGCTAGTTGATGAGTGATCAGTACTGCGTATGTTAAAACAAGCGGTACTGAAGTGAGAGCCCTGCCATCAGAAAGACTTTGTGGAGGCTATAACTCGTGAATTCGCATGAAAGGATTCAGCTTGCTCCCGCGAAGCTTGGCAATGTAATAGGGAGGGTGTAGCCCAGCAGAAAGCCATTCCAGGCTTACACACCAAACCAGGTGATATAGTCCACAGCCGTACCAAGAATGACCATGAATACGACCAATCCATAGCGTACTTTCATAAGACACCTTTCGATATTGGTTCTATTTATCTTTATACCATGGATAGATTTACCACTTTGATGAAGAGAGTGCCAGAGTTCCGTGTGGGAATTGACATGAAAAAAAGGAGTAGGACAGGGCGAGGATTTACTTTGTATTTTAATGAATCATCAACTGTCTGCCTGCGATTTCCCTGATTTTTGTCGGTAAAATAAGTATAAAGTGTTGTAAACAAACGCAAGTAAGGAAACTTTTACTTTTATTCATGATCAGATGGAAAAACTTTTTTATCAAGTCAGGGGTGTGAGAATGGGGAATCCTGCCGGTATTCAGAGTCAGCCAGCAAAAATCACTTTTACAAGAGAACCTGTCGTTGCCAACACTCTATCGTCTCAGACTGCCTGTTTTAGCGGAATGAGTCCTTCCTTTGGATGCCCGAAAATATAGAAAGCATTGGTGATGGCTTCAAAGAATACATAGAACTATGTGACCAAAAAGATGACAGGGATAGAGCTTGTGTTGAAAGAGAGCAACTGCTCGAAGAACTGAACAAAGTCATGTTTAATTTTATAGATCCCAAGCTCTTGGATTTTATGGATCCTGAGGACACGGAGGAATTTGTAACATACCTTTCTCGTGTCAGGGAACTGAAATTATTCTATGAAAATAATCTTTCTGCTTTTAAAAAGTACCGGATTCCAGAGCCTGTTATTTGGTTACCAGTCAGTTTGCTGGGCATTAATCATGCTCGGGTATCATTAACACACATGGCTGACTTTGTGTCGGGCTGCTTGGTAGGTGATGGATTATTCCGAGGGCTGGATAGACTTAATGGCCTTCTGGAACCTCATTCTCTGAAGGTCAGAGATATCTGGCTGGCATATTTGGGCGCCAGTAGTGGGGAGGATTTTAACCCAATATCCATTAAGCTTGTTATCAGTGTACAGGTAATGGGTGATAATAAAGGCGATACAACTCACTTTAAAGTACCCATTTACAATACACCGGCCCCTTCTGTTGATGTTCTGGCCGATGAGATATTGGGGTATTTTGTACTAGCCGAAGACGAAATATTAATTTAGTTGTTGCCTTTGGCTGCGGTAAAAGGGATAAATTTGGTACTTAAGTAGGATTAATGAACCAAATACTAGTGATCATTGGTCCAGGGCATCGCTGTACTTTGCTTCGCACTGAAACAAGTGGAAAAAACAGCCCCATGGTTTGTTGTTGGACCTGTGACAATTTTCCCTGTGGCTATTCCATGTTGAGTTAAGCGGCAGCAGCAGTGAACCGGATATTTTTCCTGGCTTCAATATTGGCCTCGGCTCTTTCGGCACGGTCTATCAATTGAGTTCTGTGCTTCTGATTTGCTGCCAGCAGTTCATTTTCAATTTGATTCAGGTAGGGTTGTAATTCGCCATTCAGGTTCTGTAATGCTGTTTTAACCATTTTCCTGGCATTCTCTGACTTTCCTGCATTGGCAACTTCCTGTAATTCCTGCCTTACTGCGTTACTGGGTTGTTTCAGGTCAAGCGTGCGCTTCTGTGGGATATTTGTGCCCCTTTTAGTACTTACTAAACTGAAGCCGGTACCATTTCCGCGGATTAATGCTCTCCTATCAGCTGTTTTGAAGTCTTTCAACTCAGGCATTACGTGCTTCAGCTCATCACACATCAGTCTGAACAGATCAGTATTTTTAGAGTGTTCGCTAAACGTTAATGTTGAGATATTTTTTGATAGCCCTTGATAAAACCCCTGCATCGTATTTTGATTGCCTTCGAAAAACTTCATGGCAGCAGCGCTATCTCCAGCTTGAAGTTTTTCAAATTGTTGATCCAATGATGTCTTGAGTTCAGTCATTTTTTTCCAGCCTGTAGTAACTTCCAGCTGGCTTCTGGTACCAGTAGAACTTTTGCCTAATGGTTTACCATCATTACAGAGCACGCTGATTTTCTCGAAGATACTATCTGCCTGACCCTTTAATTCCTGACAGTGGGCTAAAAGTTTGGGGGGAACTCCACCGCTCGTCTGGGCAGATACAGAAGTAATACCATTCTCGCTTATATCCCGAATATGGTCTTTAATGGCCTGGTCCGTGTAATTGTTTTTGGCCACTTCTTCCAGTGAGCTGCCTGGCAGCGCACTTTGTCGCTCTACCGTCGCTAACTTTTCATGGATGGCAGTGGATAGCACTTGTTTTAATTCACTGACAAAGACATCAGGATCGTAATCCGGAGCAGTGTATCTAGGCACTGACGAATGCGCTGTGTGAAGGTCGATGCCTTCCATAACCTTATCAGCCCCTTTACCCAGCCAGGTATGAGCCTGGGATGAAAGGGCATCGGCTTCACTGCGCATTACTCCTTTTTCCAGGTTATCTTCACACTGCCTGACAAACTCAGAGTTTTCCCGCTGAGCCATAACGCCGGTCATCATCTCAAGGAAGCTGCCCTGTTCATTCCACTGAGCCGCTTTAAAGTTTCTCAGTGCAGCTTTTGATGATTCTGGAAAATCTTTGCATTCCCATGAATCAAGAAATGCATCCAGGTCACTTTCCAGGTTGGCATCCGGTGGCTCCTGACCACTTGGGGGCGAAACGTGCAATATCGACTTGATCACCCGTTGCTGCTGAGCGGTTGGTTGACCTCCAAGAGTCTGAAGCAGTGCATCTCTGGCCGTTTCCGTTGACTGGTGAGCGTTCTGAAACGCCTCAACCAGATCGGCAGTTCCAGCACTGTCTGATTTTGATACTGCCGATGGATTAACCACCATGTAGAAGTTCTGTTGCCGGAAGTTCGTGGACTTACGAGAGAAACGGCCAAACTCCTGAACCATCAGGCTGCTGCGTCGATTGGAATCTTCGAGCATCCCCATATGAATACCGATACTGTCGGGGCTTTGTGGGCAGTCTGTTCCGACCCCCTGGGTTGAGTCCAGGCGGACGTCGTAGAGGTTGGGGTTTTTACGAATAATGCCTTCCATCTCCGGCGATACTCTGGCTCCCATTTCCTGAAATTTTTCCTGTTGCGGGTCGTATAAACAGAGCTCTTTGTTCGCGTTATAGTACAAGAGCCCTCGAGACTCACCGCCCCGTGCGTTTTGTAGGTTTTGATGGTCATTTTTAACGTTCTCAAACCTGGAAACTTCCGATTCACCGGCGTCGTTACCATCAAATAGAATGATCTGTTTATCCTTACCGGATTGCGCCATAGCACTGTTTAAAATACTGACTCTACCCTCAGCACTTGCTGTATCGTTGGCAACGATGGGCGTCGTTTTGGTCAGCCAGTTAAAGAACCGGGCATTGGTGGTCATTGGGTCAGATTTGAACTTATCAGCAGCTTCATTAACCGAAGTGGAGTCTGTGAGTACTGCCATGGTAAAGCCGCTGCCCATGGTGGCTGACAGGCAGACTTTATTCTTGCTGCCACTGAGAAAGGCCGACTGTACCTGAGCCACTTCATCCGAACCTATCGGGCTGTTCATGTTCAGGGGAGCCAGAGCCTGGTTCATGGATGAGGTTAACCCGTTAAGTTCTTCCTGACGGCCTGGCATAACGCCACGGTCATACTCATCAAATATGTTTACACCGTCGTACTGCAATGTATCGACAATTTTTTCGAGTAGGGCGACTTCCTCCTTTGATTCTCCGGTTGCTTTCAGTTTGTCCTTCAGCGTCATTAAGACCTGAACATCCTCGGTTGAGACACCCAGTGGTTCCTTTTGACTGACAGTGTCTAGGATTTCCTTCAGGTTATCGGTGCTCCACCAGGCTGATCCCTGTGCGGGCTCGACATAGTCTTTGAAGATATCCAGCCGGTGGTAATCAACTCCCTGGTCGGCAAAGTAATGGTGCAGGGAGTGATCCAGCTCAGCCTGGTTGTTGGCGGGCGCAATAACACGGGCACGCAGTCCCTTCTGGAAGGCCTGGTCGGCGGCAAGAGGAATGACGGTTTTACTTTTACCATAGCCGGTTCCGAGCTGGAAAATCAGGCTCTGTCCCTCGGCACTGTCTCCGCCCTGATGGATTTTCTCAATCAGGTCAAACACCTCTTTTGCCATGTCGGGTTGATTGCCTCGTAACATCAACCCTCCCTGCTCGAGAGTCATCATTACCCGGTTTTGTTCGGTCAGTCCTTCGGAATAATAATGTTGAATCCGTGCATTGGCCTCAATTTGTGAACTGGCCAGCAGGGCCATGTCGAGGTTCCACTGCTGGCTGGCGGTGGTGAACTCATCATCATCCATCACCAGACTTTCTTCATGTGCACTTTTCAAGCCCGACAGTTTGTTGCTCAGACCATCCAGACTACGACCCAGGCCAACCGAAAAATCCCGTTCGTTTTTCACCAGCATCAGTTGAACCAGATCATCGCTGAAACTGGCGGTATCGACACCAGCCGGTAAGTGACCTTTTTTGAAGTTATTGATGGCGAAATCAACCAGCTCGTCGTTCCGGAAGGTCTCCAGCCCTTTAGGGTTCTCACTGCTGTTTCTGATGGCTGCTCCCAGTTTCTGGGTTAACGAGTCTACGCCCTGGCTTAAACGCAGCTGGCGGTCCCGGTTCACTTTCACCACTTTTTCAACGTTCTTTTCAACTTCCTGAATGGAACCCTCGGATCCGGCGTTGGCATTCGGATCGATTTCACAGCCCTGAAATGCAGAGATCTGTTGAAAGGCGCTGTCTTTAAATGCCTGCATACTCTTCTTACCCAGCTCGACCAGGGCATCACTGCCAGCCTGCTTAGGGCTTTGCTCGGCGTAGCTATTGCCTGCCTTCTCAAAGGTGGCATCAACAGAGAGTGTTTCATAGCGTTGAAGGTCGGGGTTAAGGCTGGCATCCTGAAGAGTGCTGCCTGTTGCCTGTCTGGCTTGTTTTGCTTCCTGTTGCAGGCTGTATTGACTCTTACTGACAATGCGGCGGTTTAAATCAGTACTTTTATTTTCTGTGCTGATCAGTGCTTTAAGGTTCTGTTGCCCCTTAACTTCCTGACTGACCTGTTGGTGAAGTGAAGCCAGCTTTTCCCTGTCTCCCCCCCATTTATTTGAAATCGAGCGAATGCCACCATTTAATATGTCGGCTTTATCCAGGGCTGCTTCTCTACTCTCACCGCTAATAGCTGGAAGGGTTGAATCGTTCGGGTTTTCTGCTGTGGCCCGGAGGAAGAATTCTGCCTCGATGATTTCATCGGTGCTGGTGCTGTCAGTATCAATCGGTTTTGGCTTGAGTTTGCCATCTCCTCCTGGCTCATACAGGAAATATCGACTTTCGCTGGCAGTATTCTGCAGCACCAGAATACCAGTCTTACCATCATCTGCCTTGACCGGAAGCCAGTTACCTTCAAATGGAATATTGATCTCAGGGTGCTGGTAAAGCAGGCGGGGCTGAACCGTATAATGCTTGTTACCCAGCATACCATGCCATTCGCCGGCACCGTTTTTCTCCAAGGTAATACCGGCAGGTTTACCACCGTCGATGGCAATGCTTTCTGCCCCTCCATCGGTTTTACGGTGGCTGGCGCCAGAAACATCGCCGAAGAACTTATTCAGAGGGGTGTTGCCACCGCTGATCTGTCTGGTTTGAAATGAGCCTTCTCTTTTGGACTGTTTGTTTTCCAATGCACCGGCATCCAGTAAACCTCCCGGTTTTTGAAAGGCCTCCATCATTTCCAATGAGTTGGGCGGTATATTCGGTGCTGATGATTCGGGCAGCTTGTTCTGCAAGTCCATGCACTGTTCAGTCAGCTTTTGATGTCGGGTTTTGTCTCCTTTCGCTGTCAACGTATCTCTGTGTTGACGGGCAGACTCGACTGCCAGCTTTGAATTGGGCTTTTCGAGGTCATCTAAACAGGCGTTGAGGACGGCCGTCATATCTGGCATTTTGGGAAGGTTGAATCGATCCCGGATATCCAGAAGCCCGGTTTGTAATGCAGAATCAACACCGCCCTCCACGGCGCTGTTGGTAATACCTTCATTCGTCGTCTTAACGCTACTGATCAGCGACAGCAGCATGGGCCGGATCCGGTCGTCATCAATCATCCTCACTGCCTGATCCCGCTGGGTTGGATCGGTAATGCTGTCGAGATGACCTGAGCTGGTTCGACCCTGATTAAATAGAGCTTCCAGTTGTTCACCTGCATCTTTTACTGCGGCTGACGCAAACTGTTTGCCTCTGTTGTTCAATTTCCCCTGATGTATTCTGGAATGCAGGTTGCCCGGCTTAAGACGGCTCAGCTTTCGGGAGTAGTCCATGTACAACTGTTGCTGTTCGTCGTGCGTTTTCCCTTTAATATCTTCCCCGCATTGGCTGACCAGTTCTTCAGTTGCCGTTTTGATGGTTTGACCGGCTACATAATTGGCCACTTCACTGCTATTACCAGGCTGGAAGCTATCGCCAAGATGGGTCAATACGTCACTTAGATAGTCATCAGGCGTGTCAATGGTCGCGTCAAATTTGGGGATATTATTGACCTGTGTTTTAACACCATCACTGGAAAGGGCTTGATCCGCTGCAGCCATCTGCTGTTCTTGAACTGCAAGATCATTTTTTAATTTATTAACCTGTTTTTCAAGTGCAGCAAGCCCCTCAGTATCTCCTTTATTTCTTGTTGCAAACTTCTGAATGGTCTTATCCAGTTCAGTTCTCAGTGAATTTATTCTTCCTCGCATTTGCTGCCGTACGCCAGCCCCGTTGGGTTCTTTATCACCGTTGATACTTGGAGCACTGACCTCTTTTTCTAATCGGGCTATGTCTCGATTAAACTGATTTACTTCACTGACAATGCTGTTAACCGAGGTCTTGAATGCCCTGTTAGTGCTGGGTATGTTCCCCCCTGATGTGTCTACCTTAAGACTTTGGACATTAGTCTCTGCCAGTTTCTTGTTTAATGCACTGGTATCTGAATCCGCAGTACCAGCCTTAGTTGTGTCTGATGCTGTTTTGGGTGGGGCAGGCTGCCCCGTCGTTACCTGAGTGTCACCGCTTGGTCCGGTATCGACAGTTTGCCCGGTCTCACCGGTTGGTCCGGTATTGCCAGTTTGCCCGGTTTCAACGGTTGGTCCGGTATCGACAGTTTGCCCGGTCTCACCGGTTTGTCCAGTGTCACCGGCTGGCCCGTTATCACTCGTCGGCTCAGTATCGGCAGTTTGTCCAGTGTCACCGGCTGGCCCGTTATCACTCGTCGGCTCAGTATCGGCAGTTTGTCCAGTGTCACCGGCTGGCCCGTTATCACTCGTCGGCTCAGTATCGGCAGTTTGTCCAGTGTCACCGGCTGGCCCGTTATCACTCGTCGGCTCAATATCGGCAGTTTGTCCAGTATCACCGGCAGGCCCGGTATCGGCAGTTTGCCCAGTATCATCGGTTTCTCGGGTATTTTCAGGTTGCTGATCTGTCCCAGTTGTAGGGTCTGGTTTTTCAGTAGAGTCCTGTACTATTTTTGGAATCAGTGAAAGTGAAGAGTCTTGCCCAAATATGTCAGGAATCACGGTCACTTCCACATCGAGACCGTCCAGGGGATCTGAACCATCTTCAGTACCGGGGGGGGGAATGGTGGCATCCTTATCAGCTCGAGCTGGGTCTATGGAGTCTTGTGCTGCTGGGGTAGGTGTTGCAGGCCTGTTATTGTCCAGCTCCGGTTTAGTATGTGCTTGAGAAGGCTGGTCGGTTGTATCTGTTTGTCCGGATTGAGGGCTTGCCGCTGTTTGATGTTGAGCCGTTGGGCTACCGTCAACGTGCTTAAATGTGACGGTACTGTCTTTAATTTCGTGTCGAACATTGATGTTGAGCAGACATTGTCTGTTCTCAAGCCTTGTGAACTCCTTAACACCACCAGCCCCTTCTCCGATCTGCTGATCAAGCTCCGTAACGGAGTTTTTTAGCGTGTCAATTTGCTTTTGTACAGCTGGCTCATCGAAGGATTTGAAGTGTTTTTCATGGTGATTTTGAAGAATAGTCACGGCTTTCTTCATTAATCCGTCCAGGTTGTCACGCTTAGACAGCTCATCCCCGGGAGGGATCAGGCTGAATTTTGTTCCGTCTTTAAGTGTTATTTTGACCTTCAGAGCTGGTGGGAACTCTGTGTTTTTAAGAATCTCTAGAACTTCCTGCGGGCTATTGCCCTCTGCTTTTAAAGCCTTTACTGCATCGTTAAGCCCATGTAGGGAAGCGCTGACGGCCTTATGTTCACTACGTTGCTTAAGCAGTTCATCTGCCTGCTCAAGCAGTTTACTTTGCGTTTCCTGAGGCGCTTCCTTGGTGGTTTTTTCCACCTGGCCGCTCTGAACGCTGTGGACCTTCTGGCCATTAAGGTGCGTGACGTTCCTTTCATCGGACTTAAGCGTATTTGGGCCTTCTGCGTCTGGCTGATCAGCGCTCTTTATACCAATCGCATTTTCTAAATCCTTAAGCTGCCGCCAACTATGCTTAGGCATCATTACCATGCATTATCTAGAACAGATGTCTCGTCGACCACAGCTACCCGAAGGTTTTAATGATGTTGATTTTC
>NZ_LUKQ02000196.1 GCF_001647025.1 Endozoicomonas atrinae | reverse complement strand
TGTTCAGCTTCGATCAGAAGCGTTTTTGATTCTGGATTATCAACACAGCTTTCGTCTTCGGGGGGTATACAGTCTGTTCCCATGGTTGAACCAGAGTAATAGTTCATCCGGCAGAAACTTTTGTCAGGTTGTCACAGTAGAGGGTGAGGATTACTTCACTATCAAGCGAGCGAGAAACATCAATGACAACATCAACTGCTTTGTGAAACTGACGGGGGAGTGGTGATGCAGGAGTGCCGAATTGAGCAGATGAGCATACCGAAGCCCTTCGACAACAGTATTGCTGCAACGCTCACCGTGGATGGCTTGCCCTATAACGGTGTTGTTGAACTCTATCAGCCCTTGAATACCCGTTATCTGGTGGCCACCAAAGCGGACAATGGACAGATCGCGATGAAGAACCTGCCAGCCTTGCTGGCGGATAAAAACCTTTGCCTGCTGATTACCCACGAAGGGCGACCGTTCAGCAGTGAGTTGATTTCCCCGGATAACGTGGTGGTCTATGACCTTGCCATCAGCACCAGTGGAGGCGGTGGTGCGCCAGCGGGCGACCCGGCAACCATAACCGGAAAAGTAGAGCGAGTGCTGGACAATCAGGCTGAACCCGCAGCAAGGCAACTGGTGGCCATTGAGCATAAGCCCGATGGTTCATGGTTAGTAACTGGGGATACCACCAGCGACAGCGAAACCGGCAGCTATACGCTGGACGTGCTGACCGAAGGCGGCGACACCTTTGTACTGGCGATGGACGAATACGGTGTGCCTTTCACAGCAATCGCCAGCGTGGTTCAAGGTGATCTGATTCATCCCACCATTCCCAACGGTCATGTTTACCGGGTCGAGGCAGGCGGCACCTTACCAGCCACAGAACCGCAGTGGTGGGTGGATACCGGCACTACCCACACCCGCACCATTGAAGGGGATATTACCCTCCGGGCGATTCCTTTCTATCGCCCATTGGCACACGGTCCCATCAAAGCAGAACTACTGCCATGAGTTATGAGGTTCCCACTGACAGCGCAGAGTTTCGGCTGACCGGCGCTCCCTATGCCGTCTCATCGTCGGCTATTGCTGATTTCTCCTTTGACGGCAAGGGGTTGATTTATTTTGCACCGCCTCCCGGATTGGTTCGCCATTACGAAGGCCAATGGCAAGGGGCGGTCAGTCGGCAGCAGGGCTTTTCTGCGAGCTATTCAATGAGTCGGCCTGTTAGCACTACCCGGACGCAAAGTAGTCAGCAGGCGAAGCATCTACAAGCCTCACCCTTTGGTCTGTTTTGGGGAGCCGTGGCTAAAAAGGAAGTAGAGGTCAGTTTTCGTCATGGCCAGAGCCAGAAGAAAGAAGCGGCAACCGGCGACCGTTGGCAGCAGCCCGAGCGAAAGGAAACCAGCAAACAAAGTGCATGGGATAAAAGCATTCAAGCGCAGGATCAGGAACAGGCCTCCCCTTGGAACCATCCACCAGAACGGGATAGCAATGTATCCGAAGGCATGCAGTCGGTTGATCTGTACGGCTCAAGAAATTGGAAAAGCCCTGCTTACCTTCACCCACAGCAACCGCTGAACTTTTCCTTTCAAGAACGGGAGTATGAGCCACAGGCTAACGGCTCGGTATTTTTCCAAATTGGTGCTTTTGACGAAGAAACCGCAGCTGTCCCTGTTGATAGCCAACGGCGCTTCACCTTTCAGAGCAACCGAGCCGAGGATCAGCCGGTCATTCTGCCATGGGGCTTTGGCCAGAAAGCCAGAGATGAAACGGTAACGGGAAACTATGGCGGTGAGACAGACCCGAACGTGGTAGAGAAACCGCAACCCGAGCAGCCAGAGATCAGGGAGAGTTATCTGCTTATGAACGTTATCACCACTGTCGTATTGCCTGCCCGGACACCGCTGGAACTGCCCTCAATGGACATCAGTCTGGATATTGATAGCTTCTCTTGGAGCTTTACCGGAGAGCTTTGGGGCGCTTCCAATATCGCACTGGTGGAACCGGACGAGAACGGTCCGAAGCAGATCGAGGTCGATATCAACGGCTGGAAGTGGATCTTCATTATTGAGCGTTACAGCACAAACAGACGGTTCGGGGATGAGCGTTACACCCTCTATGGCAGCAGCCGAACCCAACTGCTCGCAGCCCCTTATGCGCCACAGCGAAGCAAGAGCAACAGCGCCAACCTCAACGCTAAACAGGCCATTACCGAAGAACTGGCTAACACTGGCTTTACGGCAACCTACCCTGACCTGAACGACTACAGCACACCCGATTGGATCATGCCGGGTGGATCATTCAGCTATCAGAACCAGACCGCCATGCAGGTCGTCGCCAAGATCGCTAACACAGCTGGATCGGTGGTTATCCCAAGCCGTGATAATGACCAGGTGAGCATTCAGCCCCGATACCCTGCCAGCCCTTGGCACTGGAATACTGCCACAATGGATAAGATCGTTCCGGCAAGTATGGTCATCAGTTTGAGTGCCAATTGGCGACCAGAGCTGGCTTACAATGCGGTCTATGTTTCAGGCACCAATGCAGGCGTGGCGGTCAACGTCAAACGAACCGGAAGCAGTGGCAATAATCCGGCTCCCGATATTTTGGAGGACTGGCTTACCGAAACGCAGGTCAATACCGAGCGAGGCCGAAATGAGCTCGCCAAGGGCGGCAACCAGAGCATTACCACCATTGAACTGCCATTGACCGACACCAACACGGTACCTGGCTTAATTGAGCCGGGTATGCTGGTGGAAGTTCAGGATACGCTTTTAGGAGAGAGCGGAAACTGGCAAGCCCTCTGCCTGGCTACAAATATCACGGCTGAACGAAGCAGAGTCATCCAAAGTGTCCAGCTGGAAAGACACTATTAGGCACCTACACACCAATGGCTGAGTATCTTGCGTTGAAGATTGAATACAAGTGGCCATAGCGATTAGGATACTACCCTGTATAATGGCGGAACGTTAAAAGTGTGATTTATTTTTTATGCAAAGATTTGATGTTCCGGGTGTAATAGCTCGCCATATCCTTCATAAGTGATAACAAGCTTCTAGCTCCACCGCCTTATCACTAGGCACATTGATTATTAAATTACAGGATATGACTATGTCTACTACTACCGGTACCGTTAAGTGGTTCAATGAAGAGAAAGGTTTTGGTTTCATCGCTCAGGAAAACGGCGGACCAGACGTGTTTGCTCACTTCCGTCAAATCATCGGTGATGGCTTCAAAACACTGACAGAAGGTCAGCGAGTTGAATTCAAAGTGACTCAAGGCCAGAAAGGTCCACAGGCTGAAGATATTCGACCACTGTAATGGTCGAGACTACAACACTGTAGTTTCCAACCTCGCATAAACGAGGTTCAGAAGGACAATGCTTTCGGGTATTGTCCTTTTTTGTGGTTTCAAAAAAATAAAAGGGTTTCGGGCTTATGGCAACCACCAATATCTGGCAACAATTCAAGGCTCTGATTCCTGAAGGCGTGCGGGTCATCGCCACCATTACTGCTAACAACGGCAACGGGACCAGTCAGGCAGAGCTAAGAGATGGTTCAGTGATCACCGTGAAGGGGGAATCAGTAAGCGTTGGCTTGAAGGCATTTATACAGGATGGAGAGATAAGAGGAATAGCTCCGGCCCTCGCTCACTATGAAGTGGAAGTTTGAGGTAAGCAAACAATAATCAGCTGTCTATAACCCCTTTTTTGCGACTCAGACTCATCTCCTCACGGTTTTATCCAAAGTCTGTCCAAACATTGCATACCTTATTCACTCACCAGCCTGCATCACTGCTCATTAGCTTGACACAAGAATCAGATCAAATGACTATACTGTATATATAAACAGTCTTTGAGTTGAAGTGGCATGAAGCCCATCCAGATCCTTCCACAGCCCAACCCAGAAGTATTACCCTTCTACCAGAGCCCCGCAGCCTGCGGTTTTACCAGTCCTGCGGCAGATTACCTGCAAGAAACACTGTCCCTTGACCAACTGCTAATCCGCCATCCTGCTGCCACTTTTTTTGCAAGAGCCCAGGGACGATCCATGGAAGGTGCCGGTATCTTCGATGGCGATATCCTCATTATTGACCGCTCGCTATCCCCAAAAGATGGTGACGTGATACTCACTCTGCTGGATGGCGAGTTAATCGTAAAGCGCCTCGTCTACCGCAACAACAAGCCAGAACTCCATTCTGAGCACCCGGACTACCCGCCCGTTAAGCTCGATTCTGAACAGGAAATTACTGTTTGGGGTGTGGTGACTGAAGTCATTCACCACCTGCGATGAAAGAAGTAATCGCCCTCTGCGACGCCAACGCCTTTTACTGTTCCTGCGAGCAGGTCTTTGATCCATCCCTGATTGATAAAGCCCTGGGCGTGCTGAGCAATAACGATGGCTGCATTGTTGCCAGAACAGCCCAACTCAAAGCACTGGGCGTTGCCATGGGTACACCGGCATTCAAAGTCATGGATCAGGTAGAGCGTGGCGAGATCATTCTGAGAAGCTCCAACTATGCACTCTACGGCGATATGTCCTCCCGTTTTATGTCGGTGTTGGAACAGTTCAGCCCGAAGCTGGAAGTGTATTCCATCGATGAAGCCTTTGTTGACCTCTCCGGTTTTCCTGAAGACAGCCTGCATGCCAGAGGCCTGGACATGAAACAGCGGGTATTCCAGTGGACAGGGCTTCCTATTGGCGTGGGCATCTCTACCACCAAAACACTCGCCAAACTGGCGAATTACGCGGCCAAGAAATTTCCGGCAACCGGAGGCGTTGTGGACTTAACCAATCCAGTTCGCCAGCAACGGCTAATGACGATTACCCCGGTTGGTGAAGTATGGGGCGTCGGCCGGCGAATCGGAAAACGGCTGGAGGCGGCAGGCATTCATACGGCAGCACAACTGGCAAATGCCAATCGACAATGGATCAAGAAACAGTTTTCTGTAGTGTTGGAACGCACAGTCTGCGAACTCCAGGGAGAATACTGCATTCCCTGGGAGGAAGGAGGTTCAGCCAATAAACATCAGATTATGTGTTCAAGAAGCTTTGGCCATCGAGTCACCACCAAACAGGAACTCCATGCGGCACTGGCCAGTTTTATCTGTCGTGCCTGCGAGAAACTCAGAAAGCAAAAGCAGTATTCCCGTGAAGCCATCCTCTTTATCAGGACTGACCCCTTTAAAGACAACCTCCCACAAACAGGCCGAAGTCTTAAGCTGATGGCACCGTCTCCTACCAGCGATAGCTCGGTCTGGCTGCAACAGTTAACTCCGGCTTTGGACGTGCTGTTTCAGGAGGGTTACGAGTATAAAAAGGCAGGCTTCGCCCTGATGGATCTCTGTTCCGGCCAGGGCTTTCAGGGTGATTTACTGGCAGCAGCATCAACCCCCGAAAATACCCGGATGATGTCGGTACTGGATGCCATCAATCAACGTTTTGGAAGCCAAACACTGCGGCCTGCTTCAGTGGGGTTTGAGTCTCAGCAGTGGCATATGAACCAGCAGGCATTGAGTCCCTGTTATACGACTCAATGGCGAGATATTATACGAGTCAGAATATGAAAGTGTGCACTTGCTGGTTGGCTGGAAGAAAACCAGATGGCATCTGACAGCAGGATGAATTGAACAATGACGCCTGAACAGCGAAAATTACTGGATGAACTGGAACCTGACCATCACCTGTCGTTAGACCCGAAGCGAAAGGTATGGCGTGTGTATGCCTATGGTACGACGCATCAGTTCGCTGCCAACAAACTCGGTGGTATCGAACCGGCAAAAGCGGTGGCAAAGGCTTTTCGTGACAGCCTGCCTGCCGCGGCTTTTGAGCTGAAAAAGCCGTTATTGGAGCAGGCGAGATCAAAGGCTGTTGGTGTCCGTAAATGCACCAATTCTATTGGCGTTACCTACTGGCGAGCAGACTGGGTCGAACTTGATCCGACCGACCCGCTGGGTCAACGGATAAAGAAAAAAAGCAAGTATTTTTCCATTCAGGAATATGGTGACAAAGAAGCCTACAATAGGGCGGTCAAGTACCGTGAAAGGGCGATCTTTGAACTGGGGGTGGGCGGGTGAAACTGACAGACAAAGTAACCTTTTGTCTGTCTAGATCAAGCCATAGGGCAAGTGTGTATGGTTATTGAGTTAAACAAGACGTTAACTGTCCTACGCACCATGGGGTTGATCAGCGAGATTGACCATTGCACCATAACCGGGAGGGTGCACGGGTGTTTTCACAAGGAGGTGAAAACGCAGATTGTCAGGTCTGAACTTCTATATATGAGCCTCTGATACCAAGATCAGAGGCAGGGCACCAGTGATGCCCTGATACTTTTTGATATATGGGGTATATGAATTAGCTACTCTTGGTTTACTTCTTTAGCCTTACTCAATGTTTCTGATATCTGAGTGCTTGTTATGTACCGACCACCTGTTGATTCACAGCAATAAAAAAGACTATTTCCTTGAGTTTTATTTGATACATGTTGAGCCAGTTCAAGGGCTTTTTCAGGGTTTGCTACTCCTTCATCACGCAGATAGATATTCGCTAGTTGAAATTTTGCTATCAGTGCATCGCTTGTTTGATTGAAATAGCCTGATTTACCTGATGCACCAACCAACTGTCCATTGGACCAATTTGCTTCTGCCTCATGAGCAGCAGCTAACTCATACCATTGTATTGCCGTGGGAATATCTTTTTTAACACCAGAACCTAATTCGTAAGCAACTCCCATGCGTAACTGCGCCCAAGGTTCACCTCTTTCTGCTGCAGGTTTTAATATTTCAAATACCTTCTCGTATTCATATCTTTCCCAGGCGATATCAACAGTTCTCTCACCAGGATTTGGGTTTGGCCCTGCACAAGCAGCAAGAAGAAAAAATGAAACAAGTATAAATAATTTTTTCATGTCTTTTTCCTCAAAAAATGGGTTCTGTATTTAATTGGAAAGACTCACCTAAAACAGTTCGCAACTCTGTATCGAATCTATAAACAGCGAATCTTTTGCCAAGATTCGTGAGTTGCCGCTAATCAGTGGAGAATCTCATGGTTGCACGACAGATGGATTTTTAACTCCCTGAGTCGGAATGCTTCAGAAAAAGCAAGTGCCACAAACAAATGTAGCAAATGTGGTTGGTAGGATGACTATGTGTTCAGTATGCTTGGGCTGATCAATATGTGATCATATTCATGGCGTGGGATAATTCCATATCGGTGAATAACGGAAAAGCTGAGCAAGCATTGTCACAGGGAGATGAAATCAGAAAGTGTCTGATTAAGTCTGAACTACTCCATCTGATTACACCATTTCATTGTGCACTATATAAAATTCCTTCATGGGTCGCATAATAAGCTTTATACACTATGAAAGACCTGACCCTTATTTTTCCTCATTTTTTCTTGGGTGCGGAGTATCATGATTTTTTCCTGGGTAGCATGACCATGGAACCGCTTTTCCGTTGATGATCACCAAATACTGGACATACAACGTTTTGAGAATTGTATGTTAGGGGTCAATCAATTAAAACGATCACTGAAACCAATCTAACTGATTGATATTACGTGTTAAAATTTTATACCCAAAACACTGAGTAACGATTAGAGTACTAATCCTAATTTTCACCGAGGTCAACTTTGTAAGGCATGGAACTTTTTCAGATTGCATTTGGTTTGGCGACTTTGCTTTTTTTCCCTCTTTTGGCCATCTTTGTGGTTGGCGTAGTGCTGTACGAGAAAATCATCTACCCAATGTGGGCGCGTTCTGTGTATCTACGTACTTTACCTAGCTCTATGCATATGATTGCTGGCATATCTGCACTAATTGCCTTGGCAGTTTTTGGGATATATGGAGATAAGTTGGTTGAGTCAGCTACCATGACCTTTTTAGCAGGCTCAGCAACAAGTGTATTTGCCGCTGTCATTTTCTATTATTTTACTAACCATATCAATGATATAAATAACCGTAAAAGTGCATATGAGGCGCATTACCATGAGCTGTTGAGAATTACTGAAGCCAGTGGAATAGAGGCTCAATTTTTCGGTTGGAAACACGATAAACAGACCGAAGAAAAAGCATGGGAATTTGCGAGAGCAAATCGTAGTCTAGATGGCCTCGCAAAAGAGTATATTCGCTTCTTAGAGAGTACGGGGAGAATACTAACCCCTCGGTTTCTTAATGAATGCAGAACCACAATGAGCCGTATAGACCGCTCAGTTATCTACTTCGACCAAGATGTAAGAAATGCCTTTGCTAAAGTTGAGAAGCATATAGATAAATTACTTGTTGAGTGCAGTAATTTCGATAAGGAAGCAGAGCAAATAAAAAGTGAAACTCACCGGCAAAACTTAGAGCTGTTCAACGATTACAAAATATTTCAGCTTTGGTTTCGAAAAACTAAGGAAGAAAAAGAAGCTATTGAGCCATCAGGCTATGGTCTCCTCGCGGAACACGCACTATTCGCTTTTTCACGGACAGTTGCCGTTGCAGCTCACCTTACCTTGGCACGCATAGAACTCAAGAATGCGTTAGAAAAACACACTGAGCCTTTGATACCAGAGGAAATGAAGTAATAGGGGTAGCATGTCAGGCTAATAACATTGGATCACTTGAAAAAATGGGGTCAGGCCTTAGCTTCTACAGGACAGCTCTTCGAGTGTTCATTAAAAATCATGGTGTTCAGTTTTTCATTTTTCTGAAACACACGATAAAAGACCTGCCCCTTATTACTGTTTTTCTGAAAGACGGGAAAACTGTCGGTTCCAGTTATAGATCTGCTGAACACTGATACCAAGCTGCTTAGCAACCTCTGAAGCTTTTCTATCGGGCAATCCCGCCATGCGGAAAGCTTCTTTGCGGAATTCTTCGGTATAAGCAGGATGTCTGTGTTTACTCATGACTCACCTCACCGTTAGAAGATAATCTAACTTAATGAAGTGTCCAGTATTCGTGGGTAACTCGAACTCATAATGCCTCAATCAGCCGACGCCGAAGGCGGTCGGCTGGATTGATTTGATACTCATTGAGCCTTCTCCCCAGCTTATTCAAATCGATAAGCTGGTAGGCACCACACCAAAACGGAGAAGACCCAATGAGATTCTACAATACTTCTCACCCTTATTACTGCGGTATCGATTTGCATGCCCGACTGCTCTATGTCTGCATCATTGATAACCAGGGTGAAAAACAGTTACACCAGAAAATCAAAGCCGATCCAGCAGCTTTATTAGCATTAATCGAACCCTATATTGGTCAGGTGGTTATCGGTGTTGAATGCATGCATTGCTGGTACTGGGTGGCCGACTGGTGTGCTGATCATAATATTGATTTTGTCCTTGGCCACGCCCTGTATATGAAAGCCATTCATGGTGGTAAAACCAAAAATGACAAAATTGATTCTTACAAAATTGCTAGAATACTTCGGGGGGGCAACTTCCCACTGGCTTATGAATACCCCAGAGACATGCGATCAACCCGTGACCTATTACGCAGAAGAACCCGGCTAGTTCGATATGCTGGTGAACTCAAAGCCCATGTCAAAAACACGGCCAGCCAATACAACCTGCCCGACCTGAACCGACTCAATCTTCGCTACGAAAATAACCGTGAGCAGGTAAGAGAACTGTTTGCGGATGGCATGGTTCAGGCCAGTGTTGACCTTGATCTCGATCTGGTGACGTTCTTCGATAAAGAGTTAGCAAAAGTTGAATGGAAACTGAAAAAACATACTCAGCAGTTCAATAGTAAAGCGTTTAACCTACTGAAAACCGTTCCGGGCATTGGCGACATCCTGGCATTAACCATCCTTTACGAAATAGGCGACATCAGCCGGTTCACCAGCGTACAGAAGTTTGCTTCCTACAGCCGGTTGGTTAAATGCAAAGCAGAGTCAGCTGGTAAAACCTACGGCACACAGGGCAATAAAATTGGGAATGCCCACCTCAAATGGGCTTTCTCAGAAGCAGCAGTACTCTACTTGAGAGGTAATGACAAAGCCCAGCGTTATCTGCAAAAACTTCAACGTCGTATGCCAAAAAGCAAAGCCTTATCAGTCCTTGCTCACAAAATTGGCAGGGCGGTGTCATCACCGATGTAATAAGTCTTCAAAACACCAGTTTAATTTGACCTCCCGATTAACCCTTTTCTGGCCGATTGTTTTCCTGTTGGTATCAAGCAGGGAGCAGCGCCATGACCAATCGAGAGGA
>NZ_LUKQ02000195.1 GCF_001647025.1 Endozoicomonas atrinae | reverse complement strand
GTTACGAAGATATCGTGGATTGCTGCTGCGAGGCCTGGAACAATCTATGCGGCGAAGCTGGACGTCTATTCAGTTTATGCTCTCGTCAGTGGGCAGTTATACAGTAGTTAGAAAAAGCAATTGGTATAAATACCGCTTTAATCAATATGTGAACAGGGTATTTTGAGGAAGAATTTTCAAACATGCAGGTTTCTGGTTAAGTCGTGTCAGATATACAGAGAACCGAAGACGAACCGTTGGTATCGCCAGCAAGGCGGGCTTTTTTCAGGCGTTTCGCTCCTGAGCCAGAGCAGGTTGTTCCGGATAGCAGTTATCCAAGGCCTCCATGGGCTGTAGAGAACAAACTGTTTCTTGCGCTTTGTACACAGTGTGATCAGTGTATTGATCAATGCCCAATGCGAGTACTGGGACGATCTGATGAGAGAGAAGATATTCTTGCTGGCCGACCCATATTGGACCTCTCTTATGGAAGCTGTGACTTTTGTGGACAGTGCGTTGATGCCTGCCCTTCGGGAGCGTTGAGTCGTGAGAAAGGAAAAAAGAGGCAGGTTGTTCCCCAGCTTTCTGGCAGTTGCCAGGCAGAACTGGGGCTGTACTGTAATCTTTGTGAGGAAACCTGCTCTGAACAGGCAATCAGCTTTGGGGCGGATAAAAAGCCGGTTATAGATCTCAGTCTCTGCAGTGGCTGTGGCGAATGTGCCATGGACTGCTACAGCCGTGTATTGGTCATGGCTAAAGCCTAGGCACTGGTTTGAGCTGAGTCTGCAACCTGGTGTCAACAGATCCTAAGTTGCGGTTGTTTTTTTCCGTGGAATACCCAGACGTTGGCGCCGTTCCCAGAGAGTTTTTCTACTGATACCCAGCTTTTGCGCAAGCTCGGTTTCTGTCATCTGGTCCTGATGCTCAAGAACAAAGCGCTGGAAGTAGTCTTCCAGTGTCAGGCCATCCTGAAGCTCTTCTGCATCCTGGCGGAAAAGTGTCTGTTTCACACGAACTTCAATATCCAGGTTTTCCGGAGTGATGATATTGTCTTCGGAAAGAATGACGGCCCGTTCAATGGCATGCTCCATTTCGCGAACATTGCCAGGCCACTGGTACTGAGAAATGGCTGCCATGGTTTCGGGTGCCAGTGAAAAGACCTCCAGGCCCATTTTTTCACAGGTTTTGGCCAGCAGCTTTTCTGCCAGCATCAGGATATCATTGCCTCTTTCCCGGAGCGGTGGAATGCGCAGTTCAACCACTTTCAGTCGATAGTACAGGTCTTCACGAAACTCGTTCTGTGAAGAAAGCTGGCGGAGGTTCCGGTGAGTAGCTGCAATCAATCGAACATCAACGGATTGGGACTGTACTGAGCCTACACGACGAATCTCACCTTCCTGAAGCACCCGAAGTAACCTTGCCTGAGCTTCCAGTGGAAGCTCCCCGATTTCATCAAGAAACAGTGTGCCACCATTGGCGGCTTCGATCAGACCCGTTCTAGCTGCTGTTGCGCCGGTAAATGATCCTTTTTCATGGCCAAAAAGTTCTGACTCAATCAGCGTTTCGGGAATGGCGGCGCAGTTGACGGAAATCATCGGACCATTGATGCGCTTACTGTTTTCATGGATGGCTCTGGCAACCAGCTCTTTACCGGTTCCTGATTCACCTTGAATCAATACCGTAGCATCAGTTGGAGCCACTTTCTGTATTTGCCGAAACAATAGCTGCATGGCATCACACTGCCCCAGAATGCCATTAAAGCCATCGCCAGAGAATGTCTCTTGAATCTGACTTTCCTTATCATCCTGGTCAGTATTGGTCTCGGTGCTCTGTGCTGCCTGCTTTTCAATAGCTTCAGCCACTCGTTGGATCATCTCCGCATGATCAAAGGGCTTGGCAATATAATCAACGGCGCCCTGCTTCATGGTTGAGACTGCCGAATTCAGGCTGGCATAGCTGGTCATGATCAGTACGGGAATACCATTAGCCAGGTTAATCATCTCAGTACCGGGCTTGCCGGGAAGCCTTAGATCACTGATGATCAGTGAAAATGACTGTTGTTTGAGGAAGTCTTCGGCTTCATGAACAGAGCCGGCCTCGGTAATACTATATCCTTGTCGTTCAAGAAGACGACGCAGCGATGACCGGATAATTTCTTCATCTTCGACAATCAGTACCTGGTCCTGACTCATGCCATATCCCCCTGAAATTCCAACGGCTGCTCCACTGGTGCTGACTCGGACTCGTAGCGTGGAAGCGAAATGATGAAGCAGGATCCTCGTCCTGTTAATGGATCCAGCGGACTCACAACCTGAATACTGCCAAAGTGTTCTTCGATAATATTCCAGGTTAGAGCCAGGCCCAGGCCAGTACCTTTACCAGCCTCTTTTGTGGTGAAAAATGGCTCAAACAGCCTTTCCTGAATGGTTTTGGAGATTCCGTGCCCCTGGTCTTCAAAACGAATGGTTACCGTGTGCTGGTTTGCTGTGCTACTGACGGAAACAACACTCTCAGTGTCAATGGCTTCATCTGAAGCATCGGCAGCATTTTTCAGCAGATTGATAAACACTTGTTGTAATTTTTGGCTGTTACCGCTGACGCAGAGGCCATCGATACATAAATTGCGGAATAAGATATTGCTGTTCTTATGGCTCAATTGCAACAGGCTAATAGCCTCCTGGATGGTGCTGAACACTTCTACGGGCTCTGCTAAGGATGGTGAACCACTGTTATGCTCGATTTGTTTTCCCCCTTTCTGCCCGGAGTGAGCATAAGACACCAGCGTTTGAACAATACGACTGACCCTTTTGGTTTGCTCCAGTATCTGCCGGGAACTCTGCTGGATATCCGGGTCGGATGACAGTGCGCTCATTTCCTGGGCAAGGCAGTCAATACCGGTAATCGGGTTGCCAATCTCATGGGCAACCCCTGCTGCCAATTGCCCGATAGATGCCAGTCGCTCACTGTGAAAGAGTTGTTCTTCCAGCATTTGAGTTTCCGTCTGATCTTCCAGCAACATGACCTGATTGCCACCGGTACCGGAAACGGGTGCCTCTACAGCGGCTTTATGCAGGCTGAAATAGCGGGTATCTCCATCCATTTCAACACTGTGTTTGTTCAGGTGGTTGTCGGGAAGTTGAATGAAATCACTTAGAATCTGATTCCAGGGAGCAGGGATAGTTTTCAACGGCATCCCCAGAACATCTTCAGCAGGAATACCGGTTAATTCTGCCATTGCCTGATTCCAGAGCATTACTTCACCAGTATTGTTTGACAGCAGAGAATCCGGGTTGTCAGAAGAAGTACTCTCAATGGAAGAGTCAATAGAACATACGGCCATGGGCAGGCTGTTTAATGTATCCCGGTGATAACGTCTCAAGCTATCAAGCTCACCAGCCAGACCGGTCAGTTTTGAGTGATACGCTTCCAGCCGCGACTCCATAAAATGTATGTCTTTCGGGACGTAATCATTTTCGACATCCAGTGGTAAAAAGGAGTCAACGATTTCATGAGCAATAGTGGGGCCCATGAGCCCGGACAGGTTATTCTCAATACGATCCCTGAGTCGCCTCAGTGAGTGTGGACGGTTATCATCTGGCCTCATATTCAGGTCGGTCAGGGCCTTGTTGATTTCTGTCTGAGCGGCTACGGGACCAAGAGGAGCACTGAGCATCTCCTGAAATTCGTACGAAGAGCGGGCCTTGGGGATTTTGTATGGCTGCTGGCTTACCTCACGGACCAGACAGGCGGCAGCAGCACTGCTCTCTTCATCCGGCATTCTGGTAAAGCTGGATACCAAGTAGAACACCAGAACATTCACGACCAGTGATGAGGCGGCGGCAATATACCAGCCATCGTTAGTGATGGTGCCGAAGTTGACACTGCGGATTGGGAAAATCTCAAGTCCCATGGTCAAAGGCAGCATCAGGGTAAAAAACCAGACAGTGGTTCCAGATAGAATCCCGAGAATCAGTCCCTTATGGTTTGCTTTGCCCCAATAGAGAGTAGACAGAGTACCGGGGAGCAGTTGCAGAGCCCCAACATAGGCAACGATACTCAGGCTATACATGTCCACTTCGTTGTGCAATAGCCGGTAAAACCCGTAGCAGCCGAGGATCAGTGTAGCAATGATCAGACGTTTTACATTGGTCAGCCAGCGATAGATATTCATCTGGACCTGGGCAGGCTCTTTCGTCTGATAGATAGGCAGGATGACGTGGTTGAGCAGCATGGAGGACAGTGACAGCGATGTCACAATAAACAGGCCACTGGCTGCCGAAAGTCCTCCGATATAGGCGATGATGGTTAGCCATCGACTATCCAGCGCATTGCCAATAGCCAGTGGAAAGTACTCAGGTGGATAAGAACTCCCGATTTTAAGACCCGCCCAGAGAATCAGGGGGGTCGAAATACTCAACAGTAATAAAAAGAAAGGCAGGCCCCAGCTGGCTGTGAATAACATTTTTACATCGCGGTTTTCTGCAAACGTCATATGAAACATATGAGGCATAACGACAGCCGAAGCAAAAAACATCAACAGAGTTGTCCGCCAGGGACCATCTTCCAGATGAGAGTTCATTCCGATAATGACTTCAGAGTTGGCTTCAAGCCAGCTGTTTAATCCGGAAAAACCACCAAAGACCTCGAAGATTACTACACCTCCAAGCAGCGCCATGATGAGCAGTTTCAGAAGAGACTCAAAGGCAATAGCAACCACAAGACCGTCATGCTGGTGGCGGCTGGCCAGGTGCCGGGTACCAAACATCATGGTCAGTAACGTGACCATAATACAAAAACCAAAGGCCAGTTTCTCAGGAGATGTCTCATCACTCAGCAGGTAAACACTGTCAGCCACGGCCTGTATCTGCAGGGCAAGCAGAGGAAAGGTGATAAACAGTAGCAGCAGTGTACTTAACGTACCAGCTACCGGGCTCCGGAAACGAAAGGCCAGTACATCGGCCAGAGAGCTGAGTTGATAGGTGGAGGTTATTCTTAATATTGGAACCAGCAGGACAGGTGCTAACAAGAATGCACCGCTCAATCCAAAGTAGAAGCCGAGAAAAACATACCCATCGTCGTGAGCAACCCCGATACTGCCATAATAGGCCCAGCTGCTGGCATATATGCCCAGAGACAGTACATAGGTTGCCGGGTGATGAACTATCTTACGCGGGATAAATCCACGATCGGTCGCCCAGGCACAGAGAAAAAGAATGGCCAGATAGGCAACACTGACAAGAACGATATATTCCAGTTCAAAGCTCATCGCTGTTACCCCTGACCTGAAGGGTAAAGCCCGCGACAATCAGAATGAACCAGAGTATCCAGGGCTGATACCATTGTTCACCAAACGTAATCCACCACCCCATGATGGCAGGAGAAAAAAGGTAAATACCGATCACCAGAAGCAGAACTAGACGGTAGATATACATATTACGTCGGTGCAGTTTCGCAGTTGGACAGACATGGTAATGGTTATATGAATAAACCGCAAAAGAGTTGTGGTTTTTTCTTTCTGTTCAGGAGGTTGCCACCTTCCTGAAGGTCAGGTTAATCCTCGGCTCTACTGGTCTTGCTGTTTTTGTCAGACAGTGCTGCCAGTATTTCTGGGTAGTTCCGGACATTATTAGCAGGGAGCCAGATGTCAGGTCAAAAGTGTAGGGGGGGGAGGTCTTTTCTGTATCGGTGTCGTAACCTAAACCTTCGAGTAGCTCCCAGACTGAATGATGCAATTACCGGGTTTTCACCCAGCTCTGGTTCATTGTCGCTGTGCCAGCTATTACTGTCCTGGCCACTCCGGTAAAGGTTGATTAATACAGAGTTGAAGACATGACCACTGATTTTTTCGATCTGTTGCTTAATCAAGATAACGGTCTGGCTCCATGGTTGTGGAGAAAGTGCCAAGCCTGAGTATTGATAGTGTGCGCCAGGATCTCCCATCCATACCTGAAGTCTGGGAACAGGAAGGGTTTTACCATAAATGGTTATCTGGTCTTGTTGCCAGGGCAATGTGGAGTATAGTTCTGAGTATAATTGCTGGCACATGGATTCGGGAGCTATCTGAGGCCAGAAAAGCAGGTGTGCATCGGGAGGGGTGTATATTTCCGCAGGAGCTGCAACAGAGGTGAATGTATTCAATGTTATCGGGCTCCTGACAACTTATTGAGCACCAGAGGTAGTCTTAGGTCCACCGACAGCCAGTAAAGAAGGCTTTTACTAACAGAACCTAAGACTATTTTGTAAGGTCACAGCCCCGGAGAGTCGTAAGTTACCCAGTAGATCATTTCTCCCGGGCAATCGCTACCCAGAACATCTGCCATAATATTATCAATTTTCAATTTGCCTATTTGTTCCAGCCACTCATCATCATCCAGCTTTTCTTCCAGTAACCAGCTGGGTACAGATTGGCTGTCAGAGTTGTACCATGCCACAGGAAAGCGCATGTTTTTGGGGAGGCGGTTGCGTTTTACACTTAACGATGCATCACAACGAACAACAAGGCTATCTGCTACCTGCTGACGTTTACGGAGATATTTAGTGGACTCTTTGGCAAATTTTTCTTCGTATGGACTCATCAGCTCCTCTTGTCGGCTTTCCAGACAATAGTCATAGGCGCGACTGACATCGCTGTTCTCATAGCCCATGATGCCACAGGCTTCCGTAACGCGGTTTTTTATATCCTGGCTGAGTTCTTCATACCAGGGAGCATTAGGTCCAAGTACTCTTTGAGCTTCAAGAGTGGCGACAAAGATCAGATTTTCATCCGGTGTAAAGCAGGATGATACACCCTGAGTGTGGATTGGGGACTTAATATTTATAGATGGCTCTTGACGTATAAGCTGCTCCCGGGTTCGTCTTGCTGCATCACAGAAGTCAGGATTTTCTGCTGCAGCTCTGCTGGAACTGGCACTCGGGGAGGAAAAAGCCAGAGTATTTGCCGTCAGGTTAATGGATAAAAATGAAAGAGCAGCAACAAGAGCTGTTTTAAGGACTATCGACATATTCGCTCCTTGAACACATCTTTTTGGGGCCCATATCCAGACACCTCAAGGCATGTGGATATGATTTATTCAACAATATATAACATGTTCGACTGAATAGCGGTAGGTTTGCTTAGGAGGGGATCAACTGGATATACAACCATCCACTAATTCTTTGCACCAGACTATACCACTTGGTGTGGCACGGCAGGACATAATGGCTGGTATGCATTTCAAAATGCCGCAACGAACCCCGCCTAGAGAGAGTCCTGCAATATCTCTTTTTTTCCTGCCATGTTTCTCATAGACCAGTTCTTTGTTCCCCAGGACAGGATCTCTTCAACAGAGTTCATTAGCAGGTCTGGTTCTGGCTTCAAGCCAAATGCAGTCAATGCTTTGATAATGAGTGGACGGGGGTTGTTCAGCGGTATGGCTGGAGCATGATTCTGCTTACTGAGTTTATTGCCATTGTTCTGTGTAATCACCGGAACATGGGCATAGACAGGATGCGGATAATTCAACTGGCTTTGCAGATAGAGCTGTCTTGGGGTTGAGTCCAGAATATCTACTCCCCTGACAATATGAGTAACCCCCTGGAAGTTATCATCGATACAAACGGCCAGCTGATAAGCGTACAGTCCATCCTTGCGCTTGAGAATAAAATCGCCAAGCGTGCTTAAGTCAAACGACTGATCACCCTGAATACGATCCTGAAATTGAATGATACTGCTACTGCATAATAGCCTGAGGCTGTGGGGCTGGTTTGGGATCTCACGCTGGCTTCGACAATAACCGGGATACACTCCATCCAGACCAGCAAGTTTTTTACGGGTGCAGGTACATGGGTAAAGTTTCTCTTCACGGAGCAGGGTATTAATGGCTTGATCATAGGCTTCACTGCGATCACTCTGAAAAAGTACGCTGTTATCCCAGTGCAGGCCATAAACGTCCAAAGCTTTTAGAATAAGGTCTGCAGCTTTGGGTTGCTCTCTTGGAGGGTCAATATCTTCCATACGAACGAGCCATTTTCCATGATGGGCTCGCGCATCCAGGTAACTGGCCAGTGCCGCAACCAGAGAGCCGAAGTGCAGAGGGCCGGAAGGGGAAGGCGCAAAACGTCCAATGTAGAGGGGAGTGCTTAGTGTGTCGCCCATATGGAGTGATTATAAATCAGGCAATGGTATTTAGTGAGAGTCGTAGCAGATTCAGTTTGCAGAAGTCTGTCAGCATCTACAGTGCTGTTAACTATAAAAAGTGAACCAGTCGAGAATGAATCAGTCTGTGGAACTCACTGAGCCACAGCCTGACCCATTATCCGGGTAAATCAGTTACCCAGTTGTCTTTCCTTGATCTCGGCCAGTGTCTTACAGTCGATACAAAGCGTAGCAGTAGGGCGGGCTTCCAGACGACGAATGCCTATTTCTACGCCACAGCTGTCGCAGTAACCGTAATCGTCTTCTTCGATCCGGGACAGTGTATCGTTGATTTTCTTGATCAGTTTACGCTCACGGTCACGGGTTCTCAGTTCAAGGCTGAACTCTTCTTCCTGACTGGCGCGGTCTGCTGGATCAGGGAAGTTCGCGGCCTCATCCTGCATATGGTTAACTGTACGATCCACTTCTTCCATCAGCTCCTGCTTCCAGTTCTGCAGGATCTTGGTGAAGTGAGCGACCTGTTGCTCGTTCATGTATTCTTCCCCATCCTTTTCCTGGTAGGGGGTATACGATTTGAGCAGATTGCCTGTATCCGCGTTTTTCTGTGCTGACATGATTACAGCCTCACCACCTTCTATTCATGAACCAGGGGAACAACAATCCTGGATCTCTCCATTTAGAGGCGCTCGCATTCTGCCTGTTGAAAGCAGCCTCTGCGATCCCTCTGTTACTGCCGGTAAGCCGGCTCCCTGAAAGCCAAGGTCAACACCACGGGTGCCTGGCGAGAACAAAAGCTCCTGGCACTTGCCTCTTGCCTTCCTTAAAGAAGCGGAGAAACTACCAAAACACATGGCAAGACGCCATAAAAAAATGTCATCCGCTTTCTGACATTGACCAAAACCTGTCCTCAGGTCAACTGATATTATTCTCTGAATCTGTTATCTAACTGATTCAGAGAGCCTATCAGCTCTACAGGCGCAGGAATGATCAACAGTCATCTTAAAATTCTAGTTTAGAATATAAATAAGTAAATTAATGAAATTAAGTAATGAGTATCTGTAATGAAATACGATAGCCGTCTCTCTGAAGCCTGCCTGATAAAAAGATACAAACGTTTCATGGCAGATGTTGAGCTGGCAGATGGCTCACAGATAACCCTTCACTGCCCGAATACCGGCTCCATGAAAAACTGTCTATACCCGGGTTACCGCGTATGGTATTCAGACTCAGGAAACCCGAAGCGAAAATATCCCTGTACCTGGGAGCAGGCTGAAATCCCGGTGGTGTTTAACGGCGAGGAACGAATAACCCTAGCTGGTCTGAATACCGGGCGGGCCAATACCCTGGTAGAGGAACTTTTGTTATCCGGTCAGGTGTCAGAACTTTCTAACTATCAGACTATCCGTCGTGAGGTTCGATATGGTGAAGAAAATAGCCGTATTGATCTACTGCTTCAGCAGGAAGGTCTGCCCGACTGTTATGTTGAAGTGAAAAGTGTCACCTTGGCGATGGGGGACGGACTTGGTCTGTTCCCGGATGCAGTGACCAGTCGGGGGGCAAAACATCTTAGGGAGTTGACCCATATGGTTGCAGATGGTCATCGATCCGTGTTGTTTTTCTGCGTCCAGCATACCGGAATTGACCATGTTTCTGCTGCAAGGGAGATTGATCCGGTTTATGCGGAAGAACTGCAAAATGCGGTTGAGGCCGGAGTGGAGGTGATGGCCTGGGGGGCAGACATTTCTCCAGAAAAAATAGAGCTGGTAAGACCGCTTCCGGTCACTATATAAATCGATTACTCATTAAAAAAGCTGGAAAAGCTTACAATCGCCCATTCAATTCATCATCCAGACGCCTACGGCTCCATGACAAGTCCGGCAGGCTTCTGGCTTATTTTATACCAATTGCACTTTCTAACTCTCTATTGCGCAGATGGCCTGAAGCGTACTCCTAATACCAATCGCATTTTCTAAATCCTTAAGCTGCCGCCAACTATGCTTAGGCATCATTACCATGCATTATCTAGAACAGATGTCTCGTCGACCACAGCTACCCGAAGGTTTTAATGATGTTGATTTTC
>NZ_LUKQ02000194.1 GCF_001647025.1 Endozoicomonas atrinae | reverse complement strand
GAAAATCAACATCATTAAAACCTTCGGGTAGCTGTGGTCGACGAGACATCTGTTCTAGATAATGCATGGTAATGATGCCTAAGCATAGTTGGCGGCAGCTTAAGGATTTAGAAAATGCGATTGGTATTAACTCAAGCTCCCAGCTACTGTTCACCTGTCGAGCATCAACGGTAAAATACGATCTCAGGCGCGCTTCATCACCATCCAGTATTGCCGGTAATAATAATGCAAGACCATCATAAGCCGTGCCTGTCGCCTGATACTCACTGGTTCGTCCATCCACCTTCTGCACCATCCGGCCTTCGGTCATTATCAGCATTGATGGTGCAGGCTCTTCGGTCTCCCAGATAAGTCCCTGTTTTTTTACCGACAGAAACCGGCCACTGGATACAAATGGCCGGGACAGTATGGGGATGCTTTTCTGCTGCTCAAATTCACCGGAGACAACCTGCATTTCACTCATTGATGCCAGAATATCCTGCAGCGAGATGCTGGTTGGAGACTGATCACTGCCCGCACTGGCAACTGGACTGATGCCACATAACAAAATCAGAATGAAATGGATCAATGACCTCATGCTGCAATTCCAAGTTTTTCCCACAGCACCGGTGGAGAAACCAGCTGCATTTCACCAGTATCAATAGACACGGCCACCTGGGTGGTTTTACCCCGGGTCAGCTTTACACCGGTCGCCACATCCTCAATCAGATACTCCAGAACCAGACGGTTTTCATATTCCAGAACAGTCGCCGTCACGCGAATATCCTGACCAAACCGAGCCGGACGAACATACTTAACCCGCAGATCTACCACAGGCCAGGCAAAGCCAGACTCTTTCATTTCCATATAGTTGTAGGCGATACGATCCAGCAGTGCGCAGCGGGCGATTTCGAAGTATTTCAGGTAGTGACCATGCCAGGCCACCTCCATCATATCAACATCATGAAAAGGTACCCGGATAACCACCGACTCAGATACTTTTTCTGACACATTGTTGTTCATTCAACTCTCCTGCCTCCCTGTCCCTTCACCAGACGACTCCGGAAGCCCATCAATGGTTCAATACAAAGCCCAGTGCTGCTGTCGGATCTGCTCTATATGACGACGAAGGTCAGCCTCCAGAGGTCGGTCTTCATCAACAAACTGAAACTCGGACATAATCTGGTCATGCTGTCTTGCCAGGTTTGTATTGAGCGAGTAAACATCAATATCCCCTGACCGCATGCGCAACTCAAGAGCCTGGTGAACAGCCAGAAGTGAAGCGGCTGCTACCTGTTCTGTCAGTTCCAGTACACGAAGGCAGTCCCGGGCAGAAATGGTACCCATACTCACCTTATCCTGATTGTGACATTCGGTAGAGCGGGAAAAAACGCTGGCCGGCATGGTCTGCTTCAGAGCTTCGGCTGTCCACGCGGATATGCCAATCTGCACTGCTTTGAAACCATGATTAATCGAAGCACGTTCGCCGGTTGAACCGGACAGATTCGGAGGGAGACCATTATTGAACTTGGTGTCCATCAGCTGGGCCATTTGTCGATCCATCAGATCGGCCAGATTGGCAACCGCATTCTTCATGGCATCCATGGCAAAACCAATATGACCACCATAGAAGTGACCGCCATGAAGGACATGTTCACCCTCACCATCGATGATGGGGTTGTCATTAGCGCTGTTGAGTTCATTCTCAATAAACCCGCGCATCCAGGGCAGGCTGTCCTGCAATACACCAATAATATGCGGCGCACAGCGTATAGAGTATCGATCCTGTAACCGGCTGGAATTCCGGGGGGACTCTTTCTGCTCAAGATCCTGACGGATCATGCTGGCGATCTCGATCTGTCCCGGATGGGGTTTAACCGCAAACAGCTTTTCATCAAAATGGTTGGCATTACCTTTCAGAGCCAGCGTTACCAGAGAGGTAATCCGTGCACAGAGGCTAGCCAGATACTCAGCCCGTCCGAACGCTTCACAGGCCAGAGCGGTCATGACAGCCGTACCATTCATAAGCGCCAGTCCCTCTTTTGGTCTAAGGGAAAGAGGCTTGATGCCTAATGCGTTATATACGTCACTTGTTGCTCTTCTCTCGCCGCGATAATAAACCTCTCGTTCACCCACCAGCATGGCACCAATATAAGATAATGGTGTCAAATCGCCACTGGCACCAACAGAGCCTTCTTCAGGGATCACTGGCAGGATATCCAGGGCCAGCAATTGCATCATCCGCTCAAGTAACCCTTCGCTGACGCCGGAAAAGCCCTGGGTCAACGACGTTAAACGGGTAGCCATCACCGCCCTTGCCTGGGATTCACTGAGATGACGTCCCAGCCCACAACCATGAAAGCGGGTCAGGTGCAGTGGTAACTCATTGGCCAGGGCCAGGGGAACACCACGGGTGCAGGAATCGCCATACCCCGTGGTCACACCATAAATAACCCCTTCTTCAGCCAGAAGGCGATCCAGAAACGCCACTCCCTTATGAATTTTTTCGCGGAATTCAGGGTTATCACTCAATTGCGCAAAGCGCTTTCCCGACGCAACATCATTAATATCTTCTATGGTCAATCGGCCCTGACCAAAGATCACCGGCACCTCTTCCAACACCACCTCCCTGGTATTTTCATATCCATTTTTTCCAGCCACAGCAGTTTCTGCCACAGCGTCTTCGCAACACGTCATTCACTCACTCCGGACTGATGCCAGAAATCAAAAAAATTAAACCATTCAAGGGGCGATTGTTGACAGGTAGCCTGCAGACGTCGGGAATAACGAATGACCGCAGCTTCCAGACAAGCCTGTCTTCTCTTTCGGGGCAGACTCAGTGAGTCGGCAAAAAGCTCTATATCCAGTAGAAAGCGCCCGGTTTCCTGCCGGGTACAGAAAAGGGTAAAAACCGGGGCTCGCAGAACAGAGGCGAGAACAAATGGCCCCGATGGAAAGCGAGCTGACTGCCCCATAAAATCAGCCCCAATACCACTGCTGGTATCACCCACCGGCATACGGTCGGCAGCAATGGCTACCATTTCCCCCCGGTCAATCATCTCACTGAGCATGATCGACGTATCGGGGCCGATATCACTGACCTGCACAAGATTGATACCCGCTTCAGGGT
Organism: Endozoicomonas atrinae; assembly: GCF_001647025.1. Taxonomy (GTDB): domain Bacteria; phylum Pseudomonadota; class Gammaproteobacteria; order Pseudomonadales; family Endozoicomonadaceae; genus Endozoicomonas; species Endozoicomonas atrinae. Next base: position 7,195 of record NZ_LUKQ02000194.1, on the reverse strand, counting down.
TCATCTCTTTCAATATTTTGTTAAATGCCGGCGCATGCCGCGTATGCACAAGGACATTAACAACGATGGGCCTGCCATAGGATTTATCCCTGACCAGCGCTCTGCACAGCTCAATATTCCCCAGGTGAGAAACCAGTAAAACCGCTCCCCGGCCAGACGCTATTTTTTCCCGGAACGTCTTGTCGCCAGTGATATCCAGGTCATCCAGGGTAATATCCCCAGACCAGGCTGCAAACCGGTCTGCCAGCGTGTGCCCGAAAGAGAGAAAATGTCGGAAAGACAAACCATACCCTGGCCTGGAAGGCAGAGATTCAGGTGACACCTGATAAAGATTCTGGAGATATCCCAGGGATGACTTTCTTGCCTGTCGACCAGTGATAAAGAAGTAGGTCATCACCGGGAGCAGCAAGAATGAAAACGCTTTATGTCCAAGCACACGATAAGTAGCCAGTAGAAAACGTATGCCTGCTTCAGCCCCTCTTTCCTGAATATCAGACCAGTGCTTTTTATCGTGCTGACTACGCTGGCGGTTTTGTCGTATCAGCGCCGGAAAACGCTTCAACATACCAAAAAATAAACGACTATGGAGAAGACTGATGCGAACGTTGTCCCGCAGGGTGTCAAAATGGGAAACCCCGTTCTCCGGGTAAACAATGCGGACAGGCACTGATCGCACCATCAATCCCAACCAGTAAAGACGAACGATGATTTCAATGTCGAAATCCATACGCCGAGTAAGATCTTTCTGGGTAATCAGAGTGCAGGTTGCTTCCAGGGGGTAAACACGGAAACCAATCATGGCATCCTGAATCTGTGATGAGAGCGTTTCAATCCATACCCAGAAGCGGGTAATTTTCCGACCATAGAGCCGCGAGCTGGGAACGCTTTCATCATACACAGGTGTACCCGAAATCAGCGCGTCCGGGTATTGCTCAGCTTCCTGCAGCAATGCAGGTAAAGCACCACAGTCATGCTGACCATCGGCATCTACCTGAACAGCATGACTGAATCCAGCCTCCCTGGCGCGCATCAAGCCTTCCATTACTGCAGCCCCTTTTCCCTGATTCCAGCTTAATCGAAAGAAACGGGTATTTTCACTGTTCTTCTCAAGCTCAGCCAGGGCCTGTCGGGTTTGCTCACAACTGCCATCATCCACCACTATGCAGGGAAGATTATGCTGATGAAGTGAAGCCATTACGGCAGGAAGCTGTTCATGGTGGTTATAGACCGGTATAACGGCACAGGGTCTGAAGGTCATGAATCCTCCGGATAAACAATTCTACCAGAAGACATCACCCGCCCCTGCTGGTCATAGCTGAATACCAGCTTACCTTTGCTGTTTAACTCCAGCTTCAGAGTCAACCTGGTTTTCGGCTGGATAAGGTTCTGAAACTTGATCACTTCCAGTCTTTTTATACGCTGTGGCAATCCAAGATACTGAGCACCGTAACCAATAGCCCAGTGGGTTTGAACCACCCCGGGCAACACAGGATGCCCCGGAAAATGCCCACGAAAATACGAGAGTTCCTCAGGAACAAACAGAGTCAGCTGAACTGACTGACCAGACTTTTCTACCGTCTCCACCAATGGTTCAAGCATCTCACTCATGGATAGCCTCTTCTGTTGCCTCATCCACTTCGAAAAGATTAACCAGCTCACTGGTGACCCGTTTACCCTGCTGATTTACTGGCATCCAATCCAGAAAGCGCCATTTCCTGGGTAAAGTCACTGCCTCAAAAAATTCAGACAGCTCCTCTCTTAAGTTTCTGGAAAGGAATAAACGTCCATGCTCTTTCAATAAATGGCGCCCTTCATCGGATAGCACAACCACCATGCCAATGAGCATTCGCCGCCCTGTCAACTCAACTGACCAGGCATCAGACACCAGGGAACTTTGACAAAGCCGCCTTTCCATTTCAGAAAGAGAAACCCGCTTTCCCTCAATTTTCGCGATACGATCTGCACGTCCCTGCAGTAGAAACTTATTACCGGTCAAAGTGGCCCGGTCCGCCATAAGGTAGCCAGCTTCAGGGTTATCCAGCCAGGGTGAAAAAACTTTCAGCAAGCCATCTTCAATAACTACCTGAACCCCGGGCAGCGGCTGCCAGCCTGATGAAGAATCCGATACGGATGATTGCTGGCGCCAGGCCACCCCGCCGGTTTCGCTGCTACCCAGCACTTCAAAGGGCACGCTGCCAAAACAGGCATCAGTAACCCCGGCACCGGAAGCAGACAGAGGGGCTCCGGAAGAGAAAACCATTGCAACGGAGCGCTGCACCGAGTGCCATTCCAGGTCTGTGGGCAAACGATCCAGCTGGGCGGGTGAAGCAATGACGGCAACTGCTTTATGCTGATGGATGCCAGCAATCAGCTGTTCCGGATATTCATAACGGGTAGTCTCAATCGCCCGACCACTGAGTAATGGCCAGAGTATGCGAAACAGAACACCATATATGTGCTGATGGGAAACACAGGCCAATACGACAGCATCATTCAACTCAGTGCCCCAGAGCGTTTCCAGTGCCTGAATTTCTTGTTCCAGCTGAGCAATCTGCTTGGCAACCGGTTTGGGCTGCCCGCTTGACCCGGAGGTATAAAAAACCAGCGATGCCTGCTCTACTGCGCTGGAATCGAGCTCAATACCACCACTTACCTTAGCAAAGAAATCCCGACCAACACTGATCTGACCACCATCAAAATCGTCAACCCATTGGTCGGTCAGCAGGGCATCCGTAATTGACTGTAGTTCATGCAACGTTCCTGGCTGACTATTCGCCGGAAGGAAAATCGTTTTTCCCGACAGAATCATTGCCAGCAGGCTTCGAACAAACAGTCCGGTATCATCACAGACCAAAACCCACCGCTGCTCAGGGCGGGATCGCAGCTGTTCAGTCAATCCGGCAACTTCCCCCAGGAATTCCCCGCGATCACATATACCCTGCTTCTCAAGCAGAACAACCTGACCATCGACGTTTTTCTGATTCAGCCACTGGCCGACCGACAGCACGCCTTTCATATTCCTTTCCAGCATCAGACCTTGAGTACCCATTTACGATACAACCACTCTCCACCCAGCAGGGTACCCATCAAAACATAAGACAGGAATCCGTTATAGAATGCCCATAAGGCTCTGTCAGAGCTTATCGCTGTCCACAGTGCGACCGCCCCATTAGCCACAAAAAAAACACACCAGATCCCTGTCACTGCACGGGTATAGGCAATCGCTTCATCAGGCTTCTCACCAGGGAAGCTCCGATCCATCATACGTGCAAAACACTCTATCATGCTTGGCGGCCGACAAAGGCTCCAGCCAAACATTAACAACCCGGTAGCACTGATAAACACTGGATAGAAAAGCAGTGCCTTATCAGAGTTCATGAGCAGGGAAAAGAGGGATAACCCCAGACCACACAATGTTCCGGGAATAATTACACGCCGGAGCACCATCCGCTGGTAAATACCAGTCTCTCCTCCCCCTGTGGCCACCAGCCTGAGCACAAACATTGCGACCATAAAAAGCGCAATGGTTTTCACCGGCAATAATTCCAACCCCAGATAAACAACAATGGGATATATTACCAGAGTCAGGCCGACGACAGACTGGAGTATTCTCTTTATCATCCTTCGCTTAGCAGGCTTCTTCGGCCAGAAGAGTTTCTGTCGCTGAGACCACATCTTCAACGGTTCGTACTGTTTTAAACTCTTCAGGCTTAATCTTCTTGCCGGTCAGTTCCTGCAGGGCAACCACCAGATCAACCGCATCAATGCTGTCCAGATCCAGGTCTTCATAAAGGTGGGCATCCAGCGTGACTGCTTCAGGCTCAATTTCAAAATTTTCTGCCAGAATATCTTTTAATGCAGAAAGAATGTCTTCTTTATTCATGGGGTGTCCAACACATTCCATTTTCAGGGACCCCAGAGACGAGTTTCTCGGGCTCCCTGCGACAGCTCAGTAATACCACTGATCCGTTTAATTACAACTTAAGCTCTTTCCGCCAGAATAAAGGCAGCCAGACTATTGATGGAAGCAAAATGCTTTTTGTTATCAGCAGAGTTGGCATCCAGTTTGACCTGGTACTTCCTCTTGATGGTAACCCCAAGCTCCAGGGCATCAATGGAATCAAGACCCAGCCCATCTACAAACAGTGGTTCATCATCAACAATGTCTGCAACCGTCACATCCTCAAGATCCAGTGAGGTAATAATGAGTTCTTTCAACTCCTGTTTCAGTGCTTCCACATTTTCTCCCAAGATTTTCATTTAACTTTTCAAACCATCAGGCTGCAGCCTGAGAATAATGTTGCTCTAAATACTGAGTCAGCCTGCGACTGCCGACACTGGCCATCTGCGGGCTATCCCGCCATACTGAGGTATCGATCAATTCTCCCACCCGCACCTTGAAAACAAAGGGACGTTCTGGCACATCATACCAGCGCTGTCCCTTGGCCAGGGTGCCCGGAGTACAGTCCAGGTAAACCGGTCGAATCCGGCATCCGGACTGAATAGCTACCCTTGCTACCCCCCGTTGAAAACGAGGTTCACTGCCAGGAGGTGTTCGAGTACCCTCCGGAAAGATAATCAGGTTACGCCCCATGTGAAGACGTTCCTGGCAATCGGCGATCAGGTTCTGGGGGTCAGAGTTCAGGATATAACCCGCCATTTTTACAATTCTGCGCAGAAAAGGGTTGTGTTTAAGCCCTTCTTTCACCACACAATCCACTTCAGGTAGAAACGCCATCAAAACGACAACATCAATCAGTGTCGGATGGTTGGCTATTACCAGCACACCCCGGTCTTTTTTTAAACGTTCAATGCCGTTTAAATTCAGCGTCATCAGTCCCAGACGCTGAATCAGAACCAGAAATATCCGAAAATTGATGCTGATTGCTTTCTGTATCCTGACACGCCGAACATCTCCATTAGTCGTGCTGAGGAAAATGATCGGCAGGACAACAAAGGCCAGATCAAGAGAACCCAGCCCGAAAACCAAAAAACTGAACCCGGTGCCTATCCGCCTCAGATTACGGGAAAGAAAGATACCTAACCGTTTTTTTCGATCATTCAGGCTTTTTCGATTCTGCACGACATTCTTTCCCCGGTGATCACCGTAGAACGCTTTCCTGAAACCCCGCCAATCAATTGCCTCAACTGGCTAAATGTAGAAAATGGTGCTCTGACCTGGGAGTCAATCATCTGACCGCCCCGAACAGACAGCCGGTAAGAGCCACCAGACTTCAGGAGAAATGCGGCTGCTATGGGATATTCATCCCTGGAGCCAAAGCATCGATAAACGTCTGGCATCTGATCTTCAAACACCACCAGCAGCACCTCAGGCAGTCCGGCGCCTAACTGTGACACAGCCTCTATCAGGCCTGCACCAAGCGAGTCATGCCCTGCGGAGATAGCCGTTGAAGGCTTCTGATTCCCTGTTTGAATAGACAGTAAACCAGACGAGGTATTGTGCACCGAGAGGCTGAAGTCCGTTGGTGAAGCATCTTCACCAGAACAGATGTCCTCCAGTAACCCCGCCATCCGCCCTACCTCTCCATACCTGGAGGCAAAAACGGCAGGTGCCTGATGCTGTCCATCCATACACCCAACGGCAACATCAAGGGCCAATTTACTGACAGTGCTCAGGCGTCGCCGCTGTCTTGGTGTAAGATAGAGATATTCCGGCGAGTCCGAGAATGCCTTATCCGGCTCTGTGTTTCCCGGCCCTTTATCAGAGTCCAGCCATTGACTCATCGTTCGGACGCTGCCACTGCAGGCATCCCATCGGACGATATCAAAATGGCTATCGATAGCCTGCCAGTTCCCTGTCATATTCAGATATCCAGATCAAGGCTGTTCTGTCGGGCAAGGCGACACTTAAGCAGGGTGTGACAGAAACCCAGACCATTGGTTTGCTGTACCACTTCCAGACCAGCCTGATGAATTAGTGCAACCAGCTGCTCCTCGCTGTACATACGACTGTTACCGTTGGCAAGTGCCGTAAAGTACAATGATGTTGCATTTAAACTGTAAGAAGCCGCTTCGTATTCCTGCTGATCCCAGAGTGTTTCCATAATGTAGAGGTGACTGTCTTCACCCATGGCAGCCGTAGCCCGGGTCAGGATACTGACGATCTCTTCCGGGGCAAAGCAATCAAGAAACTGACTCATCCAGATCGCATCCGCCTGACCGGGGAATAACTGATTCGGATCAAGCAGATCAATCTCCACACCTTTCACCCGGTCTGAAAAACCTGCTTCGTGAATATTTTTTCGGGCCCGTTCCAGCTGCCCGGGCAGATCCAGAATACTTATCTGCACCTGCTCATCATAGCGAGCACAGGCAAGCGACCACTTACCGGTATTTCCGCCCACATCAAATAATGTTTTGGGCCTATCCGCAAAAACCAGTGGCAGGGCTTTGGGGAACGCACCATCCGAATAAAAGTGATCAAAATCGTACCAGCTGTTCAGGGCACGTTCAGGCAGCTGAGTCAGCCCCTGATAAAGATTTTCCCAGTCCCCAAACTCTTTCAGACCAGCTGGACGGCCTTCTTTTATGGCCTCTTCCAGGTGAAACATGGCCTGATAACAGACATCATGGGTGAAGGCCATATTGACGCGGGTCATTTCATCATTCATTAGAAAATACCCAGTCTTGGTAATGACAAACCGGTTATCGGTTTTATATACCAGGCCAATACTGAGCCCCATAGACAGCAGGACATCAGCACCATACTCAGAAATCTCTGTAGCTTCTGATATTTCTGACAGTGTTCTACCACTTTGGCCAGACTGTTCAATATCGTGCAGGATGCCAAATTTGCACAATAGCCTTGCCGCCTGAAATGCCATTGGGGCATAAGCGATTTTCTGAGCACGGGAGAGCGCTTCTACAGCACTGACTTTTTCTTCCTGCCTGTACCAATTCAATTCCAACAAACTCCACACTGCTCTTTACAAAACGCCATGTGCGACTTTTAGGTTTGCATAAGGAGACATGACTGAACCTGCTTTCTGCTATTAAAAGCAGTAAAAAGCAAAAAAGAAGGTTTCAGTCATGCCCGTTGAAGAGTTTATACCAATCGCATTTTCTAAATCCTTAAGCTGCCGCCAACTATGCTTAGGCATCATTACCATGCATTATCTAGAACAGATGTCTCGTCGACCACAGCTACCCGAAGGTTTTAATGATGTTGATTTTC
>NZ_LUKQ02000193.1 GCF_001647025.1 Endozoicomonas atrinae | reverse complement strand
AGACTGTAGTGATAAACTCTTCAACGGGCATGACTGAAACCTTCTTTTTTGCTTTTTACTGCTTTTAATAGCAGAAAGCAGGTTCAGTCATGTCTCCTTATGCAAACCTAAAAGTCGCACATGGCGTGTACTTTACATTCCGATATAAAAACTTCTGACCGTGTTGAGATCATTAACGGACTTCGTGCTGGTGAGTTTGATGTATTGATCGGCATTAACTTATTACGGGAAGGGCTGGATATTCCCGAAGCCTCTCTGGTTGCTATTCTTGATGCAGACCATGCAGGCTTTCTGCGCTCAGCTCAGGCGTTGATACAAATCATTGGAAGAGCTGCTCGTAACGCCAATGGTAAAGCCATTCTTTATGCTGACAAAGTAACCACGGCAATGCGTCAGGCATTGGATGAGTCAGCACAGCGCCGAAAACTACAAGCTGCATACAATCAGGCCAATGGAATTATACCAACCACCTCAAAGCGCGGGCTGTCTACACAAAATGATGAAATGGCATTAGAACCACCGATTCACTCTTCTGAATTTTGTGAGAACCTGGCTTCACTGTGCCAGCAAATATCACTCCAAGAAAAAGCAATGCTGGATGCCGTAGATAACGGTGAACCCGATAATGCAAAAAAGATTCGCCAGGATTTGCAGGCACTCTATCGCCAGTTTATTTTTATATAACAATGACATCAGAGAGCTGTTATTGAAGAAAACATTGGATACATGAATAGCAGAGAGGAAGAGCTTACTCACGTAAGCTTTGCATTTATGGCGCTCCCAGGAGGATTCGAACCTCCGACCTGCCCCTTAGGAGGGGGCTGCGCTATCCAGCTGTGCCATGGGAGCGTGCGATACCGGGCTGATTGCCAAGGCATACACATTCACGAATGTGGTTTGAAGCGTACTTCATTCACAGTAGATGATCAAGCCTTGGCAGGGTAGAGGTTTCTAACTGGCGCTAAATTGACTTAAGGGCTGTCTTTCTCGGGAAACACGATTTCAAGCTGTTGCTCAAAAGCAAGCATTTTTTCGGCGAGACGCTCACTATCGACCATCAACGTCCCATCAAGGTATGCCTGGCGAAGGCGACTGACGCGATCTTCCGTGGTATTAATAACAAAACTGATTTTCTTCTCGGAGCCTTCCAAATTCGTACTTGACTCTCGATGCTCTTTAACCATGTTCACTCCTTGAACGATAAAAAGATTTCTTGGTGACGAGTCGGACATACTGTCACCTCCTGTTCAGGCTGTCTACCCATGTTTCCTATTATTTTAGTACACAAATTCCATACCACTCTTTCCCTTTTCTTTACTATCAGAAAGTTAGCGGATAACAGTGCCATGATTTTTTTTATCTTATGAAGCTAAACTATAATATGACGGCAGTATCATTGACTATGAATTGGAAAAAGCGCACGAGATCAAGTTAGAATAGTCTACAGGTCGCTTTTTTCATAACTCATCCCGACAGCTATCAGTCTAGGACAACCGTTTGCGAAGGTCCTCTCGTCATCGCATTCAATAGAGAATACAGTGCGCCTGAGTCACTGCAGACGTGGAATAATTAACAAGGAATCAAGGATTAAGCGTGTGAATCATTCTCCTGCGATTATTGTTCGTTCAGTTGTCGTAATAGTTCTGACACTCTTGCCCACTTTGACTTTTGGAACTGAGCCCATCTCTTACGATGACCCACTGGAAAGCTGGAACCGTAAGGTATTTAAACTTAATGACACCCTCGATAACTATGCTCTGAAGCCTGCGGCAAAGACCTATAACTTTGTAACGCCCAAACCGGTGCAGACATTAGTCAGCAATTTCTTCAGCAACCTTGGAGAACTGAGAAATATCGCCAGTGCCGGCTTCCAGTTCAAAGGGCAGGATGTACTGGTTTCATCAGGCCGTCTCATCATCAACTCAACGGCAGGCATTCTTGGCATGATTGATGTAGCAACGCCTATGGGGCTTGATAAGCGCTACAGCGATTTCGGACTGACTTTTGCCAACTGGGGGGTACCGTCTGGACCTTATCTTGTGCTCCCATTGCTTGGCCCGAGCACTGTCCGTTCCGGTGTTGGCCTAATTCCTGATGCATTAACCAATCCGGTAGCCTATCATGAACCTGAGCGGGACCGATGGATTGCCGGCAGTATCAATATCATCAACAGTCGCGCTCAACTCCTTGATGCTGAAGAGCTGATTCTTGGAGATCGTTACACTTTTATCAGAGACACTTATTTACAAAGACGTGAATATTTAATTACAGGCCAGCAGCCTGAAGATGACTTCTAAATATAAATCGTGAATAACAGTCGCATCAGCCTTTGGCTTCAATTACTTTAAGCAAGCACATTAATTTGCGCATACTCTCGCTTGCAGCCAAGCCTGCTTGGGAGTATTTTTCCCTTAACTTTACATTTTAATGCGGTTTTTTATCCGGATGTATCGGGTTCAAGCAGGTCCTTATATTCTCTTTACTTTGCGGGTGTATCCATGACCGGCAGTACCATTCTGGTCATCGACGATGACACTATAGTACGCGAAAGCATTATCGCTTACCTGAAAGGAAGTGGTTTCAAAACCCATGAAGCCGAGAATGGACAGCAGGGTTTGCATATTTTTCGTGAATGCAAACCAGACCTGATTCTTTGTGATCTTCGCATGCCGGTCATGGATGGACTCACCATGCTGAGCCAGGTGCGCAGTGAAGCCAGTGATATACCCTTTATTGTGGTCTCCGGTGCTGGCGTCATGACCGATGTTGTTGAAGCCCTCCACCTTGGTGCCAGCGACTTCCTGGTTAAGCCGATAGTCGATCTTGAGGTATTAGAGTACGCTATCAACCGGGCTCTTGAAAAAGCCCAGTTACTGATGGAAAACAAGCGTTACCGCGCAAGCCTCGAAGAAGCCATAAACTCTTTAAAAAGCAGCCTGACCCTGCTTCAGGAGGATCAGAAAGCCGGCCGTCAGGTCCAGATGAATATGCTGCCCAGGCATCCTCTTGAATACAAGGATTTCAAAGTTGACCACAACATCATCCCATCCCTCTATTTAAGTGGAGATTTTGTCGACTATTTTACGCTGAGCGACCACAGTTTTGCATTTTATCTGGCCGATGTATCTGGACACGGCGCATCATCAGCCTTTGTTACTGTTCTTCTGAAACATATGTCGATCAGTCTGCTTCAGGACTATCACAACAACGGTGGTAAAATCAGGGTCAAACCTTCACATGTCCTTAGTTACATTAACCAGAGCCTGCTAAAAACAGGGCTGGGAAAGCATGTCACCGTTTTTGGTGGAATAGTAAATACCCGTGACCAGACTCTTACCTACTCGTTTGGCGGGCATTTCCCATTACCTGTGATCGCTGAAAAAGGTAAAAAGGTTCGCTTTCTAGAAGGAAAAGGGTTACCAGTAGGACTGTTTGAAGATGCTGTCTATGAGGATGCAATTATAGACTTGCCCCAGCAATTCAGCTTAACTATTCTATCCGATGGTATTCTTGAGGTTTTGCCCCAGAAAAGCCTTAAAGAAAAGGAAGATTATTTATTATCGGTTATCGGAGAAGGTGCCGACACCATAGAAACATTGACGGAAAAGCTGGGGCTCAATGATATTCAGGAAGCACCTGATGACATTGCAATGTTAATACTGGCTCGATACTGATTATGACACCTGGAAAAATTCAGTTTGCCGAAAGTGAAGGTACATATGTACTGAAACTGATCGGAGAAGTCCGACTCACTCTTTGCTCCAGTCTGGAGAATTTTCTTCAGGCCATGTTTGAAGAGCCAGAGTTTCGTTCTGTTATTGTTGATCTTTCAGAGGCGGAAACCATCGACAGTACGTCACTTGGACTATTAGCAAAGTTGTCCATTATGGCCAGAAAGCAGATAGACCAACGGCCAGTACTGATCTCTCCCCGCCCTGACATAACAAGAATTCTCATGAGCATGGGTTTTGAGCGCATATTTATCATTGTTGAGGATGTCGAAAATCATACCTCCGAATACCAGGAAATTGAATGCGAGGACTGCAGTGAAGAGTCCACTCATGCCCGGGTACTGGACGCCCACAGAACTCTCATGAGCTTGAATGAAAACAACCGAAAGGCCTTCAGTGATCTTGTTAAACAACTGGAGCACTGCAGGCAGCCAGAAGTGACTGCCTGACCCTTTACCCCAGTCGTTACAAACTTTCCACAAGCTTGACAGCATCAAGCAGAACGTCAACCCCTGCACCGGCTTTATGAGCATTTTCACTGATATGCCTACGGAAGCGTCGACCGCCGGGTACGCCATGATAAAGCCCCAGCATATGCCGGGTAATATGGCTGAGCCATGTCCCTTTAGACAGCTCTGACTCAATATAGGGAATCATCTTCCCTATTACGTCAGCGCGACTCTTCACTGGCTGCTGACAACCATATAGCCGACCATCCACTTCTGATAACAGATATGGGTTCTGGTAGGCTTCACGGCCAAGCATCACACCATCAACGTACTTCAGATGATGATTTATTTCCTCAAAAGTCTTGATACCGCCATTAATGGAAATGTTCAGTTCAGGAAACTGAGTTTTGAGCTCATACACCCAGTCTGGCTTCAACGGTGGAATATCCCGGTTCTCTTTGGGGGAAAGTCCTTCCAGAACGGCAATACGGGCATGAACAATAAAGGTATCGCACCCCGCTTCCGCAACGATACCGACAAAGTCCAGCAACTCCTGCCAGGACTCGCGACCATTGATGCCAATACGGTGCTTTACCGTTACCGGAATTGACACTCTCTCTTTCATGGCCTTAACGGCATTCGCTACGGTTTCCGGCTCTGCCATCAGGCAGGCGCCGATACGACCATTTTGAACGCGATCACTGGGACAGCCCACATTCAGGTTTACTTCCTGATAACCCCGCTCTTCCGCCAGCTTGGCACAAAAAGCAAGATCGCTGGCATCATGACCACCTAACTGAAGGGCTAGTGGGTATTCAAATGCATCATGCTGTAAAAACCGGTCTTTATCTCCGAACACCAGCGCACCGGTTGTGACCATCTCTGTGTACAATAGCGCCCGCTCAGACAGAGCCCGATGAAAGTAGCGACAGTGCCTGTCAGTCCAATCCATCATCGGAGCAACCATAAACCTCCGATCCAGCACAGATCGTCTGGAGAACTTGTCATTACTTGATTTCACAGGCGATTCACTACTCATCTGATCGGCTTTATTAGGCATATAAATGTCTGGAAATGCACTATTTTTTCTGTTGCCAATGCAACATCCTGCACACTTCCAACCCTTTGCAACATCTGGATAAAAATATGATGAGCATACTAAAGCGAAAGAATCGCCTTGGGAAGGTACGCCACGCTGCGATTGACCGAAAGGTGATCAACGATCAACGTTGCTCGAATTGCAAAACCTTCGGCTCTTTACCGGTAGAGTGAGCGTCAAAACGAAAGCAGGGAATGGTTACTGCCTCATAGGAATAAGGAGAGTGAATGTAGATCCCTGCCCCACCACACTACTGACTTCTAAACGTCCATCCAGCAATTCCGCCAGTTGCCTGCAGATAGCAAGCCCCTTCCCACCGGATTGAGAAGCAAAGGCACATTCCTCAGGCTTATCTGCCTCAAAAATCTCATTGATACGACTCAATTCAATCCCCTGCCCTGTGTCCGATACCGCCACAGTCAAGAGCCCTGTCATATAGTCGTATTCAGCACTCAGAGTAATTACTCCTTGTTGGGTGAATTTAAATGCATTACCCAACAAGTTAATGAGAATTTGACGAAGATGCATGGAGTCACCCTCAATAACTAAAGGGATATCGGCTCCAAATTCCAAGTTTAGTGTAATGGGCCTGTTGAGGGTTTCTGTGCTAAACAGGGCAACTGATTGTTCCAGTAGCGACTTCAGGTTGAAACCTGATTTGTGGGAAACGGGCTTCTGCCCAGACAGTTGGTCCTTCTCTCCCTTGGGAAAATCGAGGATATCATCAATCATCGCCAGCAGTGCCCGGCTAGACTGCAGAATAACATCAACGCTCTTCCTCTGGTCATCTGAAAGTTGTTCAGATACCAATGAATCCGACAGAGTAACAATACCATTTAACGGCGTGCGAAGCTCATCACTCATTTTGGCCAGAAACTGGCTTTTATGCTGGCTGGCCTGTTCTGCCCGTTCTTTCTGAATCTGTAACTCATCACGCACGTCTTCCAGCACACGCATGTTCTGCTGAAGTGATGACTGGGAGCGGGCAAAGCGGGTCAACACTCGATTGTACTGTTCAGTAATTGCAGACAATTCTGAAAATGGATCTATACCCAGAGGGCTAAGCTGCCCACTCTCTGCCTGTTGGTGCAGCTCAAATACCAGTTCAGAGAGCTCGGTAACTGCACCATGCTCAGAAACGTTCAAACCCCGCTCCTCCTCTTCCTCAGACACTCTCAGTGGGATAAAGCGGTTGACCAGGCTCAACAGGCAATAACTGATACCAAATGACCAGATAAAAATACTAATGACACCGAGAAACTGGACTGAAACCTGAGTTACCCGATCATGCCCGGTCCCAAGAACATCCAGGTTGCCAAACAGCCCAACCGCAAGTGAGCCCCATGCACCGGCCGCCAGATGAACTGGTATAGCCCCGATAACATCATCCAGTTTCAGCCGGATAAGCACGATCGTAGCCAGACAACAGACCATTCCAGCAACACCACCAATCACAGCTGCAGCCCATAAATTTACCGCATGAGCACCAGCGGTTATACCGACCAGACCGGCCAGCACCCCGTTGGCAATCACCTTCAGGTTGGCATGTTTGTAGTAACAGTAACTCCATATACTGGCAGCCACTCCTCCAACACAACCGGCAATGGAGGTATTGGTAAAGACTTTCGATAGCAGCGGCCCCATGGTCAGCAGACTGCCGACGTTAAAACCGTACCAGCCCAGCCAGAGCAGCAATACACCCAGCAAGCTGAGCACCAGGTTTTGTCCTGTCCCTGTCAATGCTCCAGAGAATACACCTTTTCTAGGACCGATAATCATGATCGCAGCCAGGGAGACAGCCCCCCCCAGACCGTGTACAACAGAGGAACCCGCAAAATCAACAAAACCAAACTCTGCCAACCATCCAACGGGAGTACCGAGCACACCACCCCAGACCCATCCACCGACTATGGGAAAGATAAGGGTACCAATCAGCAAACTAATGATTAGATAGGCAGCCAGTCCACAACGCTCAGCGACAGCACCCGCTACAATAGTGGCTGCCGTCGCAGCGAACAATGCCTGAAAAATAATGAACAACTCCGTGAACCCCTGATGAACCAGGGATTCATCAATAATAGGCTCACTGGAGAAAAATGTGTCGAAGGATCCATACTGAATTCGAAAGCCAATCAGGACATAAACGCTGGCGACCAGAATCAAGTCCATCAGGTTTTTGGCAGCAACATTAATACTGTTTTTATGACGGACCGCCCCGGCCTCAAGGCAGAGAAAGCCAGCCTGCATCAAAAAGACCAGAATGATACAGGTCGCCAGAAACAAGGTATTCAGAGAGTCTTCTATCATGCCGGCTTTTAATCCGATCAATTAAATTATTGAACTGATTTATCGGCAGGCTAAGTGGAGAGAATACTACCATCTTTGCATGAAGGGCATAGTACTTAAGACAGACAATAGCTAGTAAAATCAAAACTTCTACAACTCGAGTGTCTGCAACTGTGAAACGGAATACGCCATCTGCTTAAATCAAAGACTTACAACAAATCCAAGGGGCGTTTACGACTATTCAGCTATTTCAGAATCTCGTGCTTCTCTTTTGAGGCGCCATGTTGGTAAACACGAACGATTGAGCCATCAGCCATGATATATTCCATATCACAGTCCTTGTTGACCTCTTCGAATACTTTGTTCCAGATGCATCTTGAACACTATCGATTGCAGCGAATGTAAACCGTATTCCAGCGGCCAAACTCCTCCGATAGAGCTCGTCAGGGGCACCGGTGAATAAACAGACGTTTTTTTAGCGGTAGGACCAGGGTCTGAGACCTTGCCTGGCAACCTCTCTTTAATAGGGTTCCATTGATCATTTTTGAGGGCTGTACAGCCATCAAGAATCCAAAAGATAAACTCTATCTCGTTACCGGCTTGTCGTAGACCTGATTAAAAGCTTACGAGCCGGGTAAATGTGAATACCCCCTAGATAATGCCAAGCATCTGCTAAAACTGGGCGCCAGAATTTCATGGGTACATTAGAGGGATATTTTCTAGAGTCCCCATGAATACTTTTTTCAGGATATTGAGCCGACTATGCCCCTCAGAATAAGAGAGCGCAGGGTAAGGTTGAAAAGTACCGCAATGCTATCTCTGTACAAAATCCCTGACTACTTACTGTGGCTGGTCAAAATCCTTCCGTGCATTGTCAAACGTGCTGTCCAGATAACGAGCCAAATCACGGATATGCACCAGGTACGGTGCATGACGGGTATTCCGGGTGCGAATCACCGGGAATGGCAACTCGCTGCGGCGGGCGGCTTCTCTGGCATTTTTGTAGCAAAGCCCAAGTACATCTTCGCAACATTCAGACAGGTTGATCACGGGTTTCTTGTATTTTCCATACAGCATCAGTTCGGTGGTCAGCACAATGTCACTCCCTTCACCATTGTAATTACTTATTGCTGGCTCCTGAATCCTGCAGACTCCAGATCATCATTTCCTCTCTTTTTCACATCTTCCCAGGAAGTTCGCTCTTTACAGCAATAAACCACCTCTCCATTAAACACTGATAAAGAAAGGTGTTTATCCTCCCGTACTGACGAGCAATACATTAAATTGACCCGCCCTTCTCGGGAGGCACCCAAGCCCAAGAGCTCGGCCAGTTCGTGCCAACCTACCTGCTGCTTGAGTCCCTTAAGACTGCTCATCAGTATCTCCGGACAGGAATGGCAGTACACAATCCGGCTGGATATGGTTATTGATACGGTGTAGCAAATGCATCAATGCACGGGACTGCTGTTCAGTGCATCGGTTATCCTGCGCTAACTGACTGACCCGCAAATGCGTACAGAATTGATTCAACACGGACACCTCACTCAAGGTCAGGCCCAAATTCAGATAAAAGGAATCAGGTTCTTCCTGAACACTGGGTGGTATCACAAGATCCGTAGCGGTCTTATTGATCTTATCGGACATTAGTTTCTCCTCTATTCAGAACCCGGCTTTTTCTAGCCAGAAGCAACTCCCTGCCAAATCCTGAGAAGACAGTATGAATAAGATTTGAAAGAGAAAAGCCGTACGACGACGGCTAATTATCAGATACTGCCAGCAAGCCTGCTGTCATTGCGGATCAGCTCCTGGTCACGTAGAGCCTTCTCAATAAGCAGACGAGCCATCTGTGAGCGGGTACGGTGATCCTTTTCAGCCAGAGAGTCGAGCCGCCTGATCATTTCAGAGGAAACCCGAAAACCGAGGACAGTAGTAGCAGGACGGTACTTTTTCATAAATTAATCACTCCATTGTGCTAATTGCATTTTGTCCGTATTCATATTTTCATGCTAGCAACAACAAATTAACGCATTTTTTTTATGACTGACAACACAGAAATCATTAATAAAGGAATTAAAACACTAAATACCACTAAATAAATGACTTTTTTTTGTTCTGCCCCCCCTTATTTCAAAAAGCAGGTAACCACACTGCATCAAGGCATCAGAATCGTTAAACGACACTATCTTCTCAAGAGTTTCCTCTGCTGATCTTGTCTCGACAAGCTGAACTCCTGTTCAATAAGCTGCCAGCCACCTGGATTTAACTCAATGCATATGACCAGCAGAAATCAGAGAGTCAGGGCTGCGCGACAAATGGCCGGGCTCAGTATCAAAGAAGTTGCTCAGCAGCTTGGAAAAAGCATAAGTACCGTACATGGATGGGAGTCAGAAGATGGCCGGACTCCCAGGAGCATGGAAGACCTGGTGTCGATGTGTCAGTTGTATGGCATCACTGCTGACTGGTACCTGGAAGGTAGAGAACCAGCGCTACGTCATTCGGTATACAACCATTGCCCACATACTGGAGTCATTATGGCAAGTCTGGGCAAGATGGATGCCATACAACGAGAGGCCGTAGCACAGCTGGTGGCCGCTATCGTGTTGAATTAAGATTCCATACCCAGTGCTTCCCACCTCTTTTGCCTTTCTAAAAAGGTTCTGTCATCACCGGCGTAAAAAGTCCTCAAAACACCAGTCCAAAATGACCTGTCGTTAAGTATAGCTTTTTGGGGTGGTCTGCAAGTCTGATAGTTCCAGAAAGTTAAATATTTTACTAAGCTGACTCT
>NZ_LUKQ02000192.1 GCF_001647025.1 Endozoicomonas atrinae | reverse complement strand
GAGTCAGCTTAGTAAAATATTTAACTTTCTGGAACTATCAGACTTGCAGACCACCCCAAAAAGCTATACTTAACGACAGGTCATTTTGGACTGGTGTTTTGAGGACTTTTTACGCCGGTGATGACATTGGAGAACATTACTATGATATGTTCGGCCAGGATGGACAGGCTGGAAAAGGTACTGTGCGTGCAGATGGTTTTGGAGAAATTGTTACTCACCGCTTGGAAGAGGGGCTTAATCATAGATTTACTGAGCTGATGGCGCGTAATTACACACACACATCCCAGAGTAATGACCCGAGAAAAACCCGACTAGAACGGTTAGCTGCATATGAAATGACGGAAGTAGAGGAAAGTGAACTAGGTTATACAGTACAGGCTAAATATAACCCTGAGTATGATTCTTCTCCCTTTGCCAACGGAAAGAAAAATCCCCCGGCTGGTTTCCAGAAGCCCAAAGCGTTTTTATCACGTCCCGTTGATTTAGTGATTTGCGCTGGAGGTAAAAGTAGTCAGCTGCGTAATAGGTATATGAAGGATAAGCCTGTAACGGTTGCCCGAAGCTATGGTGTTTGTAGCTGGGAAGGACCGAAAGATCAGCGTATTCAAAATGACCGGCTGGATACCTTTCCGGATTTTCGTGGCATGGTGGTACTTGATCAACAGTTTCAGCAGTTTTTCCAGGGGCAGATGGAATTTCAGGTGGACAGAATTGAGGGGTTAAGTTCAGATGAGAGACGCTTTCTTGTGCAGCAAGCAAATGAGCAGTCAAGAAGTGTCCGGCGCTTGAAGGCATCAACCCAAGGAAGAGCGATGCAGACCCGGTGTTTTGAAAATAAGAATCTGATCTATATCGGGATGGAAGTGCCTGAAGAGTTTAATCAATTCTGTCAGAAGATTCAGAAGCAGTTAGCTGTATTGCCTGTACCTGAGTTTGATCAGAAGGGAGTAAAACGTTCAGAAGCTGACCATAAGAAATGGCGTGATCAGCGTGCAGCCAATGTACAGAAAGCACTATCCAAGGCATGGTTTCAAACAGTGGCACATAGTTATGGCATTGACCAGTCGCTGGGTGTTACAGCAGATAAGATTAATGGCCCATTTGCGGCTGTATTCCCTGTACAGCAACATCGGGTTAAGAGAAATGTGATAGAGAAAAAATCAGGCTCCCATGAAGTAGTCATCACCGTTGCCGGTGATGCTGCTGCCAGTCCCCACTTTATGCGCTATAGCGGCTTGACGGGAGCCAGAGAGAATGCACTACATCTGCAGAACTATACAAAGACTGTGAGCCGGTTGGGGAGCCAAGGTTCACAGGGCAACTCATCGGCACGGAGTGTAGCGCTGGAGGTACTTGAGAAAGAACAACAGAGAACGGGGGATTTTGTGATCAAGCGAGGAGAAATTTTCCTGGGAAAACAATCGAGAATAAAACAGTTATTAGGAAGGTATTCGCGCTCTTCATAAGGCAATATTAGCGGTGTTAAAGCCGCTCGTGAAAACGTCCTGTATCACAGCTTAAGTATAGTCGTTACAACCCGACTCGCACCAACCAATCCATCGTCGTTTTTATAGTCAGGCCAAATTTGGCTAGGAACTTTTCTTTCATCTTTCTTTCTCATCAGTCAGTATTGCCATGGAGGTTATGTTGGGCCGTGAATATTCAGGTAGTTTGGATGGCAAAAAAACTTCGGTAGTCCGCTCACCCGCAAATAAATGAGCCACACTTGGGTTTTTTGATAAAAGCATCTACTGGGAAATGTCATTATCTGTGTTTATGACCTTCAGTCATCTCATTAAAATCCCCATTTTTGGAATGATCGGGGTCTCCCTGTGGGAGTATATAACGGTCGTATTGATAATGGTTGCTGGATCAGTAACAGGTTCGTGGCTGGACACAAAAGTTCGCCTTAAAACTAATAATGAAAAACTGTTTGTAGTTATTAAGTGGTTATTAACGATTCTGGCAACCAATATGGTTGCCAGAAGCCTGTTTTCGATCAGCTAGAACTGGCGGTATATCCGGGCTTTATTTTTTTCTGTTGTTGTAGCCATAGAATGGGGGCTGCAATGATGAGCATGGCTACAGCATAAACCATTTTCCATCCCAGTCCCCAAGCCAGCATCAGGCAGACCAAGCAACCAAGTACAGTTACCCAGTGATATTTAGCAGGTAACAGCCTGAAGGCTGCCAGCATAGAAGCCAGGTAAATGATAACAAAAACCCCGTTGACCCATGACACCAGGTCCTCCAGGTCTTGATTGGTAAGGTGAGTAATGATCAGGATTGCTGCCATTATCATCAGTACCGTGGTAAGAGCCCGCTCTGAAATACCATGCTGATTTTGTTTACTGAGCCATTCTGGAAGAATGCCTTTCTGACTGAAGCTGAGTGCCAGGCGGATAAGGCTGGCGGTATAGACATTAACGGCAGCTATGCCTCCTGCCAGCCCAAGAGCCCCAATAACAGGTGCTCCCATGCCACCAAAGAGTTGATCAAATATGCCCGCCATAGCCAATGGAGAGTCTGTTGGAATGGCAAGGATCAACCAGGTACAGGCCAGATAGATACTTCCGACAATAATCACCCCAATCATCATTGCTGGCTTAAGGTCTTTTTCGGGGTTTTTAAAGTCATCTGACAGGTGTGACATGGCCTCCATGCCAAGAAAACTCCAGAATGCAAGACCTGTGGCCTGAAGAACCCGGCTACTGTCTATCATGGCTGGTGTCTGGCTGTGAGGGACATCAGCTATACCCCAGGCGAACATCATCACCATTAACACCGCTACAATGGCGAGAGTAAGCATCAGTTGAAGCGTTGCCGAGATATGTATGCCACGAAAATTAAGAATATAAATCAGCACCAGAAAACTCAGCTGTATGATCAGGATCATGGAATCCGGTACCATGAACAGAGCATCGATAAATTGATACGTCATGATAATTGCAGCGGGTGCTCCAAGTGGAACGGCCAGCATGAAGATGATGCCAATGGTTCTGCCTGCAATGGAACCAAACGCTTTCTCAACAAAATAGGCGGGGCCTGCTGCATGATGGAATCGGCTGGCCAGGCTGGCAAAAACCAGTGCGACCGGAAGAATGGTGAGTGTCAGCAGAGCCCATGCCCATAATGCACCATAGCCTGCAAGTTTTATGGTTAACTGTGGAAGAATAAATACACTGGTACCCAGCAAGGTCGTGGCGAGCAGTCCTGCTCCCTGCCAGCGACCGATTCCAGAAGGTCTGTCCTGCACTGCGGTTGCCTTTGTCATATCGTTATTTGCCAATGGTTTACAGCTTCAACTATAGAGCAGTTTCACATAACATTCCGTCAGCCTTACCGGGCATTTCACCTGTTCTTCCGTCACATTGACGGTAGAGTCTGGAGAATCACTAATTCATTGGAGGGATCTTGGATAAGTTTGACCAGGCGATTATTGCAGAGCTTAAAAAAAATGCCCGCGCCAGTGTATCGTTTATTGCTTCGCAGGTTAATCTGTCTCGATCTTCAGTGTCTGAGCGAATCAAGAAGCTGGAGCTTAATGGTTTTATCAGGGGGTACCAGGTTCTGCTGACGGAGTCTCAGAAAGAAGGGGTTTCTGTTTATTTTGAAATTCAACATCAATGTGCCCGATGTGCGGAAGTGATTCCGAAGTTTCGTAATATTCCGGAAGTGGTTACCTGTCATGGAATTTCTGGTGATATGGATCTGCTGGTTTTTGTCAAAGCTGATTCCATGCGGCGTATCCATGAGATCAGGGAGTCTCTGGATATGATGGACGACATAGTCAAAATAAAGACCCACGTTGTCATGAGTGAGTGGATTGATAATCGCTAATGTCTGTGCTCTGTTACCATGATTGATAAAAGCATTGCTCAGCTCCAACTACCGATTGGTCAGCCGGTTCAGATCGTTCGGGTAGATGAAGTTAACCGTAAAGACTATCAGCGTGTGCCGCACCGGCATGATTACTTTGAGGTGATCTGGACGGAAGAGGGCAGGGGGGCTCATTGTATTGACTTTACAGAGTATCCACTGCGACCGAAAACACTCTATCTGATTGCTCCGGGGCAGGTACATCAGATCATATCGCCACCGGACCTGATGTATGTGATGTCTTTTCAGATGGACTTTATTGGTGCCGGCTATCGGAATCAGCTGCTTCTTCAGGAAGCCTTTGCCACCTTCAGTATCGAACGGGCATGTATTTCTCTGGATACTGATGGCTATCGCCATCTGGATTACCTGGGAGAGATGATGGAGTATGAACTCAAACGCTCAACGACTGACTGGGATCTGCTGGAAGCGCTGCTGACCGCTTTTCTTCATTATCTTACCCGGTATTTTCCCGACAATAACCCTGAGTCTGTCTACTTTGACCCTAGGGTGATGAAATTGTTTGAGCTGATAGAAAAGCATTATCGTGAGTACCGGCACAACAATTTCTACGGTGATGAAATTGGATTGACTCCCAAGAGGTTGAATGAGCTGACCCGGCAATATGTAGGCAAAACGGTGACGCAGCTGATTCATGAGCGTGTGATGGTAGCAGCCTGTCGTGAACTGGCTTTTACTACGAAGACCGTTCAGGAAATTGCCTTTGGGCTTGGCTACGAAGATACCAGTTATTTTTGCCGGTTCTTCCGCAGGGAGATTGGAGTATCACCGAGGAAGTTTCGCAGTCAGGTGTTTGCCTGAGTGCTGATATGACTAACTGGTTGGATGGCCAGTTGGTAACATGCCCTGGGAGCATATCGGACTATTTCTCGTTACGGTCGGCTAAGTCCGGCAGACTCCTAGACCTTTACACGACGATAATGACTTTTTACCAGACTGCCCAGCAAAACGTCGGTTTTCAGGTGCTCAAACTCGAGAGGTCGCTCCAGATGGGCAAAGAGCGGGATCCCCTCACCCAGCAGCACCGGAATCGTGGTGATGATCATCTCATCAATCAGATCGCACTGAAGAAACTGTTGAATAGTAGCGCCGCCATCAATATAGAGGTTTTTTAAACCTCTGCCATTCAACGCAGTAATAATCTCCTCCGGTGTGCCCTGGATCAGAGAAGCTTTATCATCAACATCTGCCGGTACCATTTCCAGTGAGTTGCTGGCTACATAAACAGGTTTTGGGTAGGGCCACTCACCGTCAAAACTCAGTACGGTTTCGAAGGTATTTCGTCCCATCACCAGTGCGTCAATTGTTGCCATAAAGTCGGCAAAGCCCATATCGGAACCATCGGGATTGGGTATGGAGTGAAGCCAGTCCAGACCACCATTTTTATCGGCAATAAATCCGTCGAGGCTGGTGGCGATATATACGCAGTTGGACATATTACAACTCGGTATGAAATAAGGTTGATAGATAAATTCTACAGCGTAGAATTTGTGCGGCCAGTCTAATGAGGTCTGCAGATGTCTGTCAAGGCGAATAAACCCGTGAAAAAGCGAGGCCGTCCTTCTGTCTTAAAAGGGCAGATGAGTACGGAAAAGATAGTACTGAAGGCGAAAGAGCTGTTAAAAGAAGAAGGAAAAATTCCCAGTATCCGAAAGCTGGCCAGTGCTCTGGATGTAGATGCCATGGCCATTTATTATTATTTTGAAAATAAAAACGCATTGCTGGAAGCCGTCACTGTCTCTCTGGTGGATGCCATCTATGATCCTGTTCTTTCTATTGATTGGCATAAAGAGCTTCATCAGCTTTGTCTGAGTTATCTGCAATTGCTGCAAGATCATCCCGGGTTGTTAGAGACTCTGTTGAGCATGGGTAGTCATGGGCCTGCTGAGGTGTTTATCGAACGATTTGAACGGGCCGTTTCGCCTCTAAATTTACCGGACACTTATCGAAAGTCCGCGCTTGATTTGCTGGTGGACTACCTCCATGGGTTTGCTTTGGCACTGAACTGTCAGCAGGCTTCCTCACTTTCTGTAGAGCTTCTGGATGGACCTTTGATGCTCTATATAGACATGCTTATGTTAAAAAAACACCATAAAAAGTAGAAATGATCCATTTCTAAACAATGTTTATAGATGGAAAATACCATTCATGATGTGTCAGTCAGTGACTGTCGTTTGTTTTACCGGATGAATGGTTTTATGGCTTCAATCGATCTTCGCAATCACCCAATTCCTTCCAGCTTTCTGCATTACCTGCTGCCCGCTGTCAGTGGAATGGTGGTGAAATCTCTCTACGTAATGGTAGACAGCATTATGGTGGGGCGTGGTGTTGGTGCCGATGCACTGGCAGCGCTCTCGCTTACCGTCCCGTTTTTTGCCCTGTTCCTTGCCATGGCGCTGATGATTGGTGTTGGTGGTGCTGCACTGATGTCAACCCAGTTTGGCCGGGGTAACCGGACAGAAGGACAGAAAATTTTTAACCAGTCAATATTAATGACACTGGTTATTAGTGGTCTTCTGGTCACCGTCGGTTTTACCTGGCTTGATGAATTCGTGTTAATGACCGGTGCCAGTGATGCTCTGTTTACCATGACCCGGGACTATCTGGAAATCATGCTGATGTTCTTTATGGTCTATGCCATGGGCTGGGTGCTGTCATGCTTTGTTCGCAACGATGGCAATCCACGGCTGACGATGTATTCGCTGGTGGCCAGTGCACTGACCAATGTCGTACTGGATTATCTGTTTATCTTTGTCTTTCCCTGGGGGGTGAAGGGTGCAGCTCTGGCGACAGGTCTTTCCCAACTGGTCCTGTTTGCGGGGGTCATGACTCATTTTATCCGAGGTAAAGGTGAGCTGCGTATCCGTCTGAACCCTGTTGGGCTGAGCTGGGTTGGAAAAATTTTCAGTACAGGACTGCCGACGTTTTTTATCGAATCAACCGTTGGGGTCAGTACGCTGATCTTCAACTGGGTGTTGATTCGTCATGGGGGGGATCTCTATGTCACAGCCTATAGTATTGTCATTAACGTTGCTGTGCTGGTGCTGTTTATCCTGATGGGCATTGGTCAGGCCTGTCAGCCGATTATCAGCTTTAACCATGGAGCCAACGAGGTTGGCCGCGGACGCGAAACTTTATTGCTCGGTATTAAATCCGCTATTGGCGTTGGTGTTGTTGCGCTGATGATGGCCAGCCTGGCTACCGAATGGCTGATAGGGTTGTTTGTGGTGGATTATCCGGCTCTGTCTGAACTGGCAAGCCTGGCTATGCCGCTCTACTTTCTGGCATTTCCAGCCATGGCGGTAAACCTGATGATTGCTTCGTTTTTTCAGGCGATAGAAAAGCCAACGCTGGCCACGATACTGTCCTTAGGAAGAGGGTTTGGATTTGTCTTGACAGGTCTGATGGTAATGCCCTGGCTGATGCCAGAATACGGAATCTGGCTTGTGGTGCCTTTTGCTGAAATGGTGACGCTGTTGTTCAGCCTCTACCTCTATTATCGCTATCAGGCTCGAACTGTTCCTGCAGTACCTGTCGTTCTCAATACCTGAGGGGCAACAAACCTGACGGTTTAAACTATAAAGTGGCTAAGGCATGTTCAATGGCATTAGCTACTTCATGGTCCCAGTTTAACTGTCCGCTTTGATATCTGCCTATTCGACCATACAGGATATCAGAGTCTACAACGATCAACTGGCTGTGAGATGAATCCAGGGCTGGATGGCAGCTGAGTTCAATGGTTTGCTGCATTAATTGTGAAAACAGCTCTGGTTGGAATGAAGATGGTGAGAGTACTGGTATAGAACGTTGTATGAACAGGGCGCACTGCTCTGTTACGAGATAGTAATGCAGAGCCCTGGAATTAAAACCGTGCCCACTTAAACCATACATCACATAATCAGACGGCCATCGTGTCAGTAACTGATCGAGATGAGCTTCAAGGTTATAAAGAGGAATATCTGTCGGACATGAACCCAAAGCAATCTCTGAAAGTGGTATTAAATGATCAGAGAGGTTCTTGGGCACTGGAGGGAATGGAACGCCAAGCGCTTTCAAGTTTACAGCAATATCAGCGAGTGAGATTACATTTATATCCATTGAGTCGTGTGTATTCATAAATGGTCCCTGTCTTCCATGGATACTAGCTTAAAATATGGCCGTAGAAAAATAGCTCCGGCTGATCGCATGCCTCTGATTAACTTCATCATTACTCAGCAACTTGTTTCTCAACATATAACCTCTGACAATGCTGCTTTCACTATCAGACAGTTTTTCATTTGAATTATATTTACTGAGAAGAGGCTGGATACGAATCGCTTCTTCTTTCAGGGCCATACGTTCTTTTTTGACAATATCCTCCATTGAGAGAGTAAGAAACATCGTAGCTGGTTCTTTTGTTGTTGGATCACGCCACGTTTGCCAATCATCGACTATCCGCCCTCCACAGAACAGTGCCCGACTGTGTTGCTGAATCAGGATTATTCTTTCCTTCAGAGCATTTTTAACAGTTAGGCCAAAGCAGGCTGGTAATGACTCACATAACAGCTCTGCATCAAGCTTCTGTAAACGATCATAAGACTTACTAGTCATCAGTCTGGGGTAGCCAACACGGCACCCTTTGCGCCATTCAGCGTATTTGTTGTCAGCGGATGGTGCAATGATGTCTCTGAACGGATAAAGACAGGTATCGTTATCAATACCTACTACCCGGCCAGTTTTATAGTCTATAAAGAAGTTGTCATCGTGTCGGTCTGGTTGCGCACAAATGGCATCCAACAATTCAAGGTCAGCCAGTCCGTTGAATATTTTGTTCTTTGTGTTCCAGTTGCCCTGCTTATCAACCAGTTCTTGATAGCCCAGTTTTTTCTCCCTTTGTGTGGCTGTTGAAGGTATACGTGTCTTGGCAGATGACCCAGAAACCAGCTCCATTTCAAGACCGATTTGATGGTCATGCTCACAAAACGACATGTCCGGCATAACGTCCATACTCAGCATCTGGGCAATTTTTCCGGTTGCCAGGTTTCTAGCTGTAAGATTGGGATGGTTTTGGTCATGGTATGATTCGGGAGAAATAATGCTTCTCCAGGCTGATCTATCAATAGCTGGCTCAGGTTTGAAGACCCTTCGGGCTTTACCTTTTCGCGTTTTATAGGATATCAGGTAGACGGTATTCTCTTTTCCATTGCCGAGAACTCGGGGGGGGAATATCGGGATCCAGTAGCTGGTCTGACCAGTGGCCGGGAAGTGTCACTTCATCGTTCAGGTCATAGCCAACGCGCTTAAACTCCATTGCTCCCTGCCAGCTGATTTTCTCGGCAACTGCAGGCAAAGCTGGCGAGTCTAAAACCTGAAATAGAAGTACTTGGTCGTTTTTAAGTTCTTGGACTTTGCTCTTTAAGTTATTGATTTCTGCAACGTCCAGTTCTCCATTTTGCTCTTGGATAATCCTGAGCAATTCATTTTGCAGGTTTTCATTTTTTTTCAGGAGAAGACTCACCTCTCTCTCTGAAGCACCCTGTCCCAGTGGGATTTTTCTGGATAGTTGTCGCTCATAGTCATCGATGTCTCTGTGTACTTGAAGTGCTCTGACCCCTTTACGTAACTGTTCAGATGTTTCTTTTGTCTGATGTTTGCGGGAGGAGAGGGAGAGTAGCTTTTTCTGGATAACATCGGGCTTATTGAAACGTTCAGTGACCCTTTGCTGAATCGCCTGTTTTCTTGTGACCAGCTGATCTGGCGTTAAATAGACATGGCTTATAGACTGGTTATAAGCTGACAACTGTTCTTTTGCTTGAATCACCTCTGTTCTAATACTGTCAGAGCTTATCAACTCCAGCTCTCCACGCTCAGGCAGGTTTCTGATACGGCTGCGCAGTAATGAAATCTCTTTGGGGACTCCTCTGGCTATATCCGCCTGTGCCTGTTGCCACTCTTTTTTTACCAGTGCTTCAAGACGGCTCGCATGACTGATACTCAGTGAGTCGTTTCTGCGTCCCAGAATAATCGTTACACCCTGACCAAATGGGTTTTTCAATATTCTGGTAACCAGACCGGGAAATAGTTCAGCTGAGCCAATTCTGGGATCCAGGGTTGATGGCAGCTCAAGGGTTGCTGCAGGTCTTTTGCCATGATATATGCTAAGAACCTGCTGCTCTGGGGATTTTAGTGCTGAACGATCAATCGGTTGGTAATGACATGTCTTGGAGACTGCGTGTTGCTGTTGCCCTGACATAATCACTTTATAAGCTTGGCTGGGCTTCAGAATTATGTCGAATGGTTGCTGGGGGTCAAGCCCCGGCGGTTGTCTCTTTTCCCAGTAATAGCCCTGACCTTTTTGAGCGAATAATACCAATCGCATTTTCTAAATCCTTAAGCTGCCGCCAACTATGCTTAGGCATCATTACCATGCATTATCTAGAACAGATGTCTCGTCGACCACAGCTACCCGAAGGTTTTAATGATGTTGATTTTC
>NZ_LUKQ02000191.1 GCF_001647025.1 Endozoicomonas atrinae | reverse complement strand
ACCATTCGCACCGGAGTTAAACAGCTCAGAAAGGCTATGGGAGTGGATGCGGGAGCATGACTTATCAAACAAAGCATTTTCAGGTTATGAAAATATTGTAGATTGTTGCTGTGAAGCTTGGAATAACCTTTGCAGCGAAGCTGGTCGACTGTTCAGTCTGTGCTCCCGTGATTGGGCAGTTATACAGTAGTTAGAAAATTCAATTGGTATAACTCACTGTTACCTGCTCATGAAGCTCCTGTTTCAATCCATTCAGCAAACTGCGTCCGGGCAACCTGATCTTTCTCTTGGTTGCCCGTTTTTTTGCCTGGAAAATACCAGTTCCCCCCCCAGGCAAACCCCTGTACCTTTCAGGCCACAGTACCCACCGGGGTTTTTAGCCAGATACTGCTGGTGAAACTCTTCTGCGTAATAAAATGGTGGCGCCTCAGCGATCTCCGTTGTGATATCAGGATACCCCTGTTGTCGCAAAGACCCGGAGAACTCATCCCTTGAGCTTTCTATCAGTTGGGTCTGTTCATCCGTGGTTGTATAAATTGCTGATCGATATTGGGTACCCACATCATTTCCCTGTCGCATTCCCTGTGTTGGATCATGTGATTCCCAGAAAATTTTTAATAATGACTGTGTCGTTATCTTTTCAGGGTCATAAACCACCATCACGATTTCTGTATGCCCGGTTTCTCCGGAGCAGACTTCTTGATAGGTAGGATTGGGTGTGTAACCACCTGCATAGCCAACAGCCGTTGTATAAACACCGGGCAGTTGCCAGAACAATCGCTCTGCTCCCCAGAAACAGCCAAGACCAAAATAGAGGGTCTGCAAGTGCTCAGGAAAAGGAGGCTTCAGTGGGTGTCCATTCACATAATGCCGGGGTGGGACCGACATAACGTCCATTCTACCGGGCAGTGCTTTTTCCCTGGATGGAAGCTGCTGTTTATCAGGATCTTTGCGAAAAAATGTCATGATCATGTCCTCCCTGAGAAGGATCATAACAAACCCTAACAAAGAACCAATTGAAATTACTGATCTCCAAGCGTTAACAATGCAGGATCAAGTCGCTTATCAAACCAGTTATAACGCCAGTCAAGGTGTGCTCCGGTAACCCGGCCAGTAGCGCCCACTTCACCGATAATCTGCCCCCGTTTGATAGCAGCACCACCTTTCACAGAGACTTTACTGAGGTGGAGAAAACTGGAGAAAAGGCCATGACCATGATCGATAATGATCGTACCACCAGAGTAGTAGAGGTCTGAGTCCACCAGCCGCACGATACCATCAGCTGGCGCTGCTACCGGTGTGCCAGTGGGCACCGCAATATCCAGACCATAGTGGGGACGTCCCGGTTTACCGTTATAAACCCGTTGACTGCCGTAGACACCACTGATGCGTCCTTTTACCGGCCAGCCAAAGCCGTTAAAAAAATCCTCCTGGTCAGTATCTGGAACCCTGGCTTCACGGACCTGTTCAGCTTCTTTGCGAATACGTGATAATACCCTTTCATCCGGTGATACGTATTTTTTTGCAATTCCTGTCAGTCGCTGAATATTATATTCCCGAGGTTTCAGGGATAAATAAAACGTTTTCAGTTCGCCATTGGAAAAGTACTCTGTATAGGATTGCTCCAGCTCCGCGTCACGGCCAAAACCAAGAATAAAGCGCCCATCTTTCGCAACCCTGACTTCCTGGCTGTCGTAAACAACCCGACTACCTGGTAATGCATGACCGACAAAAATACCTCCGGGTGTCAGCTGGCTCTGCAAACCTTCTGCATTCACCATCAAAGAAAACGCCAGAAGAAAAAAACCGGTAGCGAGGTGCATTGAGACTTTCTCCTTTTATCATCCTGCCCAGCAATAAGTATCGGCATTTTGACTTTTAACAAAACAGTCACGTAGGCTATGAAAACCACCTGACAAGACAAGGACAAGAAACATCAGGTTGTAACCAGCCACTTAGGACTATACTAAACGTCAATAACTTATTTTTTGGAGGGATAATATGCACAAATCAGCAGCTCAGCTCCAAAAAAGCCAAACCGCATCATTTATATAATAAGAACAGGACGTCATTATGGATTTAATCATTCTGGGAACAGCGCTTATCATGCCCGTGATCTATGGTTTTGGTATTCTTCTGTCACTAATCTCAGGCACCACACCAAGTCTAACTGACACTTGCGACTGAACTCTCTGCCACGACTCTCTCATAAGTCGCCATCGGGTGGCTTATCTTTTGAAAATCCTGGTTTAACTGCTCTGCAAAAGCCTTTACACGTTTCCAGTCCGTAAACTCGGTATTCTGAGTAACGTCAGTAGGCCCACCTGTCAGTTTCATAATCAAGCGGATCATCTGCTTATCCACCCAACGGTATTGGGTGTACAACAGTGCACCTGCAAACACCTCTACCCGGTCCGGGGTCCATGGAATCTGTTTCAGGAATTTCTGCAGATAACGGTTGTTATGAGGATCCCGTCGTTCAGGCTTTCGGGCTGTCAGGTTAACAGAAAAGAAGTAGCTCGGTATGGTTGCCAGCTGGTCGCTGTATTTCTCAATAAACTGGTAGTACTCGCGATGATGTTTCCCGTAACGGATTGAACATCCAAGAACGACCCCGTCGTAAGAGTTGAGAGAGAAGCTATCTTTCAACTCGGCAATAGAGCAGAGGAACGTCTCATGACCGGCCTGGGTAAGGCAATAGCCAATTCTTTCTGTAATTTTCCGGGTCTGACCTTCACACCCCTGGTACAACAACGCTATACGGGACATATCTGAATAAGTTGATCATCATAAAGCCATTATTTGAGCAGATAATAACCAATTTATAAGTCAGTATTGTTAACACAGATCAACAAAGCAGCGAATAGAAAGCACTTCTTTGTACAGTTACTTATGAAATAAAAAGACCACTTGTATCTATAACCAAGTGGTCCTTTCTTAATGCCCTGAAGGAATCAGGCTTATTCTGCGTAAGGCCAGCCATCGTAATCAATATGCAGAGCCTGCCAGCGGGCAGAACCTTTTTCCGTACCCTGACCAATCAAGTGCTCTGCCACAATAAAGGCAAAATCAAACACTACGCCCAGCCCCTTGCCGCTGATAAACTGGCCATCCACAACGACTTTCTGATCAACATGAACGCCGTCATCAAAGTTCTTATAAAGGTTTGGACCAGAAACGTACTTGTGCTTACCAAACAGACCATTCGCAGCAACGACTTTAGCGCCTGAAGAGCAGAGTGGGCAGATGTACTTACCCATTTCAATGTGGCGCTTCAGGAAATCGATCACCATTGTATTGCTGGTCAGGTTTGCGGTCCCCTCAGGACCACCCGGCATCATCACAGCGTCGTAATTCTCTTCAAACTTCTCGCTCAGGGTGAAGTCTGCAGTGATGTTCACTTTAAAGTAACTATTGAGCTTTACTTCATCCTTGCAGGCCAGAACATCCACATTGATATCCAGACGACGCATGATATCAATAAAGGCAACGGCTTCTGCCTCTTCGAATCCATCTGCCAGCAAGACAGCAACACGTTTGCTCATCGCTACTTCTTTAATCATGATTTTTCTCTTCTACCTATACGAAAGAAAAATGGTAACAAATCGAGAGAAAGGCAAGAGTACCACAAGGTTATGAAAGCAATAAATGCAAAACAAAGAAAGATTCATAAAAACGACGTATAGGTAGACATAAGACAATAAAAACCAGTCTGGAACCTCCCTGCTGTGACTTACCCCCATTTTTGTACAAACTGATATTTCTCTCCTATTTTCTTCTAATAGTTTGTCAGCCTATCTGTCCACTGTCTTATGGATCAGAAATATCTCAACTGATGCTGGCAGCGCCCTATCCATTTTCATGAATTCCCCGGGGAAAAGTAGTAACTGGAGCCACACCATGTCCCATACTTACGAAACCTTGCCTGAAAATGTTAAGCAATATTCTGCACAGGAGCTTCAGAAGCTCCTCTACAGTGCCATTGATCTGAACATGCAGATCAAAGAGTCTCACTGGACCATGGCAGGCCGTGAGTTTCTTTCTGTTCACCGGTTGTTTGATGAAGTTGCAGAGGTTGTCGAAGATACCGTCGACGATATTGCCGAACGAATTGCCCAGCTCGGGCATAAACCGGAAGGCACTCTGCAGAAGGTAGCGGAAAAAAGTTCGCTGCCCACATACCCAAAATCATTCAGCTCAATTGATGAACATATTGAAGTAATTGGTCAGCGCCTGGCCTTTGTGACCAGCCAGGCCCTGCAGGCAATGGCCAATATGGAAGAAAATGGAGACCCAATTTCAGTAGATCTTCTGACAGCAAGAACACGTGAGATCGATAAGCTAACCTGGCTGGTTGAATCACACCTGCCGCAGAAAAAGTAATCGTCCCTAACCCATAAAAATACAAAGGCACAAAGACTTTTGCGCTCTACTGATATAAGTAACAAGCAGAGCCATTATTTCTTTGTGCCTCAATGCCGTTATGGCTGCATCCTTTTAGCACGATAACGAACAACTCATATAAGTAACTAACCCTTATATAGCTTTGGATTCAGCACATCTCTCAGCCAGTCACCCAGAAGGTTGAGCACCAGCACCAAAACCACCAGCACAACCCCGGGAATGACCGTAATCCACCAGCTGCCAGAGAAGATATACTCAAAACCACTGGAAATAAGAGACCCGAGCGAAGGCTGGGATACCGGCATACCAAGACCAAGAAAAGACAACGCTGCTTCACTGATAATCGCATTGGCAATCTGAACCGTAGAGATCACCAGAATGGGCGACAGTGTATTCGGCAGGATATGCCGGAACATAATACGTCCGGATCCAAACCCCATGACCCGGGCCGCCTCTACATACTCCTTCTTCTTTTCTGCCAGCACAGAGGCCCTCACAGTACGGGCATACTGCGGCCACTCAGCAATACCGATGACCAGTATCAGCATCAACATGGCCAGCTTGCTGTAGAGCTCCGATCCAAACGATGCCTGGAAAACCGCCAGAACAATAATGGCCACCATCATGGTTGAGAACGAAAGCTGAATATCGGCCACCCGCATCAGGAAGCTGTCCAAACGTCCACCAAAGTAACCAGCAGCAAGCCCCAGAACAATGCCAAGAAAAGCCTGCAACATCACAGCAAAAAGACCAATGGCCAGCGAGATTCTCATACCATAGAGAATCGTACTGAACAGGTCCCGCCCCTGGTCATCAGTACCCAGCAGAAAACGCTCATCACCCTCTTCTGCCCAGGAAGGAGGCAGCTCAGAATCCATGATATCGATGGTCGAAAGATCGTATGGATTCGTTGGTGCCAGGATTGGAGCCAGCAGCGCAGCCCCAACAAAGAGTGCGAAAATCAGGGCACAGATCATCGCCACCTTGTCACGGGTGAAGCTGTACCAGAAGGTAGAGTTTTTGAAACGCTCCCAGCGCGTTCTTTCCCTCACCTCAGCTAATCCCTGATCAACCGGCGCGTTTGATATCAATTCACTCATTGGGCACTCCTCGCCAGTCTAACGGTCGGATTAATCAGGCCATAAAGCAGGTCTACCAGTGTATTCACTACCACGAATATGGCACCCACAACGATCAGGTAGGCAACAATCAGCGGAGTATCCACACGATTGACCGCTTCCAGAAACAGGAAGCCCATGCCAGGCCACTGGAAGACCGTCTCAGTGAGAATGGTATAAGCGACCATGGTTCCGATCTGAACACCGCCCACGGTAATAACGGGCAGCATGGTGTTCTTCAGGGCATGTGAGGAAGTAGATACGCGCCTTTTTCAAACCTTTCGCTTTGGCAAACTTTACATACTCGGTATGCAGGACTTCTGACATTTCAGAGCGAATCAGTCGAATAAACAGTGGCAGCATAATGCTGGCCAGTGAGATGGCAGGCAGTATCAGGTGCAACAGGCCATCTTTGGTAAACAGGCCACTCTCCCAGCCACCAATAACCGGTACCAGCTCACCCCGGCCATAAGATGGCAGCCAGCCCAGCTCAATAGAGAAAAGGTAAATACTGAAAATAGCGGTAAGAAAGACAGGGACAGAAATACCAAGAATACTGAACCCGAGAATAAGTTTGGTAAACCAGCTGTTTGGTCTGATGGCACAATACACACCCGCTGGAATGGAAACCAGAATAATGATCAAACTCGCTGCAAACACCAGCTCAAGAGTGGCTGGCATTTTGGCAAAGATAACGTCAAGCGCAGGTTCTTTGAAAAAATAAGATTGCCCCAGATCGCCCTGTAACGCTTTGCCCATAAATCTTGTGTATTGAGTGAGGAACGGATCGTTAAGCCCCATTTCATCACGCAACCTTTCACGCTCGGCTTCCGAAACCGATTGCCCTACCAGCTCCCGGAGTGGATCCCCCAGATTGTCCTGTATGGAAAAGCTGATAATGCTGATGACAAACATCACTATCAGCCCTTGCATAAGCCTACGCATTAAAAATAACAGCATAAATAACCTTCAGATGCCCATAGCCTACAAAAGCAATAGCGAACAATGCACTTATAATTGCCTGCCTTCGCAGGCCGGCAATATCTTCAAGATCACCGAGCTGCGAAGGCTAATCAAAGAGTAATACTAAGGCTTACTCCTTGATCACCAGGTCTCCCAGGTAAGGGAAGTTCATCACGTTAACCACGTCCTTGACGGCTACGTTCTTGCTGGCACCCCAGGCAAGGTTCTGCCAGTGCAGAGGAACAAAGGCAGCTTCTTCATAAAGGGTGCGTTCAACGTCCTGCAGGATCTGAGCTCGTACAGTCGGATCCGTTTCAGAGCCGGCCTTCTTAACCAGAGTGTCTACCGCCTCATTGCAGTAGTTACCGGAGTTGTACTGTCCCCAGCCGGAAACCGAATCGGCACAGGCAGTCAGGTACTCAGTAAAGTTGGCGGAATCTTCAGTGTCGGAGTGCCAGCCAATCATCATCATGTCAGCAGAACGCTCATCAAACTCAGGCCAGTATTGAGCTTTCGGCAGCGTTTTCAGATCCACCTTGATGTTGATTTTTGACAGCATGGAAGCCACCGCCTGAGCGATCTTGGCATCGTTCACATAACGGTTGTTTGGCGCCATCATGGTGATAGAGAAGCCATTTTCATAACCGGCTTCTTTCATCAGCTGCTTGGCCTTTTTCAGGTCATAGCGTGGCTGCAGGTCGTCAACGTAGCCTGCGTAACCTTTTGGTCCCTGCTGACCGGCAGGTGTCGCAAAGCCTTTCATGATTTTCTTAACGATGCCGTCATTATTGATGGCATAGTTAATGGCCTGACGAACACGCTTGTCCTTGAACGCTTCAACACGCTCCTGATTCAGCTGGAAACTGATGATACGGGTACCACCCAGTGTAACCAGGTCCGTATTGGCAGACTTCTTGATGCGGTTATGATCGTTAGGCGGCACAGGGAAGATAAAGTCCACGTCACCTGACAGCAGAGCAGCTACACGAGTTGGGCCTTCTTTAATGGGTGTAAGAACAATCTCGTCCACATTACCCGGAGATTTCTTATCCCAGTAACCATCAAAACGTTCGAAATCAACACGAACACCCTGCTGACGCTCGGTTACGATGAACGGGCCGGTACCAGAAGCATTTTTAGAGGCATAGGTGTCACCGTGCTTCTTCAGCAGAGACTTCTCCTGACCTTTGCTATCCAGACCCGCATAGAACTTGCTGTCCATCGGGAAGATGTAGGTAGCAGAGTTCAATACCAGAGGGAACGCCTCTTTTGTCACCAGATCAAAGGTATAGTCGTCGACAACCTTCACGGTTTCAAAAGGCTCGAACACCGCTTTGAAGTCCGGACTGCTGACCAGTCGTTCAAAAGTCCATTTGACATCGGCAGACGTCAACGCATTACCGCTGTGAAATTTAACGCCTTTACGCAGGGTAAAGCGCATGGTCTTGTCGTCAATACGCTCCCACTTTTCAGCCAGACGTGGCTCAAACTGAAGGTTGTCATCCCAGCGGACCAGTGGATCAAACACCAGGTGAGACAACTGCAACGTTGCACCAGACAGCTGCTCATGTGGATCCAGAGATACCGGATCCGAGTCGTATGCCATTTTCAGCGTGGCGGCCTGGGCTCCTACCGCCAGTGATGCTGCCAGAATCGCACCAGCAAGCTTTTTCATGGTTTTTTTCATCGTTCCCCCATTACAGGTGTTTCACTGTTTAAAATTATTGCCACCTTCCATCCAGAAAGGTGACATACAACTCCATGTCAACAACAATCCATGCTTTTAAGAATGCGCTGCAACGCTGGATTCAATATCCAGCCCACTGCGGGACAGATTCTCAACTCTTGGCATCATATTGATCAGATGCTGAGTATATTCATGGTGTGGATCACTGAAGATCCGGTCGGTATCCCCCACTTCAACCAGTGTCCCCATCTTCATCACACCAATCCGGTCACACATCTGAAGAATCACCGGCAGATCGTGACTGATGAATAGCATGGTCAGACCAAGCTCTTCCTGAAGGTCTTTTAACAGGTTGAGTATCTGGGCCTGTACCGATACGTCCAAAGCCGAGGTTGGCTCATCACAGATCAGAAACCTGGGGCGCGTTGCCAAAGCTCTGGCAATAGAGATTCGCTGACGCTGACCACCGGAAAATTCATGGGGATACTTGACCCCTGCCGCACGTCCCAGGCCAACGTGATCCAGAAGATCGGCCACAATACTATTGATCTGGCGCTCTGATTCAGCCAGCTTATGAAAACGAATGGGCTCGGCAATGATGTCCTGCACCGTCATCCGGGCATTCATGCTGGAATAGGGGTTTTGAAACACCATCTGGATCTGCCGGCGAAATGGCTTACGCTGTTTTTCTGTCAGCCGGGTAATATCCTGACCAGCAAACTCAATCAATCCAGAATCCGGTGGATAAAGGCCGGCAATAACCCGTGCAATCGTCGACTTACCGGATCCGGACTCTCCTACCAGACCAAAGGTTTCACCAGGGCGCACCTCAAATGACACCTGGTTGGATGCCTGAACATAACGGCGGTTTTTTTCAAAGAATGCCGACTGGGTTTCAAAACGAAGGTTAACGTCTTTCACTTTCAACAGAGCGTTGCCGCTGATCTCTGCATTAAACTCAGAAAGACTCTCTTTCTGGCCCAGCCAGTGGTTCTTCACATCAATATGGCGGCCCTGCTCTTTTTCAATGTACTCAACCCTGGGAAAGCGGTGCAGTTTGATATCGGTTCTGGGCACTGCACTGATCAGGCTTTTGGTATACGGGTGTTCGGGGCGGCATAGAATCTGTTCAGTAGAACCCAGTTCCACCAGATCCCCCATGTACATAACGGCTACACGATCCGTCACATTGGCAATAACGCCCATATCGTGGGTGACCAGAAGGCAGCCAACTTCCCTTTCCTTACAGAGCTTACGGATCAATTCAAGGATCTGATTCTGAATAGATACATCAAGCGCCGTGGTGGGTTCGTCGGCAATAATCAGCTCAGGATCGCCGGACAGAGCAATTGCAATAACTACGCGCTGTCGCATACCTCCAGAAAACTGGTGAGGATACTGCTTGATACGTACCTCTGGCTCTGAAATTCCAACAGAGGCCAGCAATTCAATTGATTTTTCATAGGCCGTAGCTTTGTCAAGCCCCAGATTGACCATGATGGTTTCCACCATCTGAGTTTCAATGGTCAAAAGTGGGTTAAGAGAAGTCATTGGGTCCTGAAAAATAAACCCGATACGACGACCACGGATCCGGCGAATGGCTTCTCCACTGAGACCACTGATGGCCTGACCATCCAGCTTAATGTTGCCACCAGCGACCACGCCAGGAGGGCTCAGCAAGTCAATGACCGCATTTCCAACGGTGGATTTTCCGGCGCCGGACTCACCGACAAGACCCAGTATTTCCCCTTTTTCGAGGGTAAATGAAACCCCTTTGACAGCTACAGCGGTGCCATGACGAGATGGAAACTCGATGCGCAGCCCTTCTACTTCCAGTAAGGACATGCCTCCCCCTTGTGATGCTCAGTCCTGATCCTTATCGGTGATAGCTTCAGAAGGCACTTCTGAAACTCGCAAGTCATGATTCAAAGACGCAGTCGGACACCGGATAACGATGGCCCACCCACGAAGGGCAGCGCTGAGCAGCTTGACTTACGACAGATACGGTCGATACGTGATACAGCTTGTTATACCAATTGAATTTTCTAACTACTGTATAACTGCCCAATCACGGGAGCACAGACTGAACAGTCGACCAGCTTCGCTGCAAAGGTTATTCCAAGCTTCACAGCAACAATCTACAATATTTTCATAACCTGAAAATGCTTTGTTTGATAAGTCATGCTCCCGCATCCACTCCCATAGCCTTTCTGAGCTGTTTAACTCCGGTGCGAATGGT
>NZ_LUKQ02000190.1 GCF_001647025.1 Endozoicomonas atrinae | reverse complement strand
ATCAGAACCTGATGCACAGAGTTTTTGAGAAGTTAGGCTTGGCAATGAATGACGAAAAAGTCATGAATACTTATGAGGAGCTAAGTAGCTATGGTGCTATCGCTGCATAATAGTGTCCGGAGTATTGGTATTAAATACAGTGATTTACCTGATTTTATCTTCTATGGATGGATGATAATTTCTCTTGAAAAGAGGGCGCAGGAAACAAACTCAAGATCCTTATGAACGACTTTCCAGACAGGTAGACGAGGCTTTAAGGGAGCAGGCCGAATTACCCTATCTATTCTGTAATACGCTGTCATGGGTTGAATATGCCCGTTATATTCAATCGAAAGAATCGGTCTGGTTTGAGGATACGGGTAATCACAGGGTTCAATCCAATCAATGAATTTTAATTATTGCATTGGATGCCGTTGTGCTTCACTTTTTTTGGCGATTTTCCCCATCGCCACAAAAAAATTGAAAGCACAATGGCAAGGCTCCAATGCAAAAATTAAAAATTCATTTTGGTGGTATTGGGTGGTTTTAAGTCGTTATTAGAAAGTTTTTTTCAGCTATTGCGTTAATTGAAATCTATGTATTTAATTCAACACAGGTGAACCAAAAAAGGAGAAGATAAAAAATGGAAACCACCATCAAAGCTCTCTACCTGGGAGCTAAAGTTACCGAGTTTGAAAGCTCACGCTATTTAAAAGTTTTTCTTTCTGGAACGGGTGAAGATGATGATCCGAATATTTATGGATTGGATATCATGATTTGCAGTTCTGATTATGAAAAGCTCGTTGACTTTCAATCCTTACAGCCATTAAAGCCTTACGAGTTTCGAACCAAAGTGATGTCGGGGGCAAAACAACGCATGGCGATTAAAATTCTTGGCATTAAACAACCGGCATTAGAAAAGGCGGTTAAATAATGCAACTGCTTCTGTGTGAGGGCTTCAGTACGGATGTCGGTGGTGGGATTTCCTGCTCCGGTGAATCCGCCACCCTGACACTGGAAGAGGTGCGGGCGATCCCTGCATCGAATGGGCTGACGAAAGAACAGGCGGATGGACTCATCAGCGCAACACTAATGCTGCTGGTCATCGGGTTTATCTTTGCTCTGATCCTTCGTCAATTACGTTAACCAACAAGGAGATTAGCCATGAAGAAGCTAAAACACCTTGCACTCCTGCTGGCGACTTCAGCAATGGCATCCAGTGCCTTTGCCGAGATTGATGTGTCAGCGGCCACTACTGCCATTTCAACCGATGGTTCGACAGCGATTACCGCTGTGGGGACTGCGTTGATTGGTGTGGCGGCACTTGCCGTGGTGTTCAAGTGGGTCAAAGGCGCGATTTTCGGCTGAGACCTGCTTGCATGGGTTGGCGGGAGGTTCGTCCTCCCGTCTTTTAATAACAATAATACAAGGATGATCAGACGATGTGGGTTCCAGACTATGGATGGTTTTACGTGCTGGTTGTCCTTGTGGCTGTCTGGGTCATGCGGCCATGAAATTACTTT
Source organism: Endozoicomonas atrinae (assembly GCF_001647025.1). Lineage (GTDB taxonomy): Bacteria > Pseudomonadota > Gammaproteobacteria > Pseudomonadales > Endozoicomonadaceae > Endozoicomonas > Endozoicomonas atrinae. The sequence continues at coordinate 9,151 of NZ_LUKQ02000190.1, read as the reverse complement.
TACTGGTATTACTGCTTTCTGTTGTTAGCCAGGATTCCTTCTCTTACCAGCAGGGAGCAGCTGACTGTACTTCGCCGATTGGCCAGACCTATTCCCAGACTTCCGGGACAACCTATTCCGTACGGTTGTTGTCTCATGTTCATAATGGCTTAAACCAATACCCAAACAGCACCCTATATAACTACTGTCCTCCCGATGACCAGTCTTCAAGCTTTACTGCACTCTACAATTTCAGTACATCACCTGAGTGTGAGGTGTATGACGGAACGGGTGCTTGTACTTCTTCCTGTTTATCAGCCAAGCCCATCACCAGTTCCACCAATGCCCAAACCGCCTGTTTCAACCAGTGCAGCTATACCTCATTAGGGGGCTTTCGTGACTATGACAATGCGGTGGCTCCCATCGCTTATGAATACACTCCGACTGGTGGTGCCTGTTCCGGCAATGAAGAAACTGCACAGTTAGCGGGTGTCAGCGAATACACCGAAATCAATGAAGATGAACTGCCTTGTCGTTCCGGTGGTAGCACTCAGGTGTGTATCAGTGCTGACGAGACCTGCAAATTGATCAATGGGGTTCCTGTCTGCATTGATAACGAAACACGGGAAGACCAATTCAACTGCGGAACCTTTAACGGCGAAGTGGTCTGCTTTGAAAAGAATGCCTACAGCAACTGCAAATACGTCAATGGCGAATACCTTTGCACTTACCCTGAAGGAGATGTCGTCGATCCCAACTCTGTTGATCATCCTGCCAATGGTGGTAATGCCAATGGTAATTCAACGGATGATATTCTCGATCAGCAGGATCTCACGGACAACACGCCAGAAGCCCAAAGCGTCCAGCAAATTGTCAAAGAAACGGGTATTCGCCAGCAGGCCGAAAAACAGGCAGAAAACGACAATCCCAAATCGGCTTTCTCCGGCTTCGAATGCGATAAAGAGGTTGTGTGTTCCGGTGATGCAATCCAGTGCGCTATTGCTCGAATGGAGAAGAAGCAGCTGTGCCTCTCGCAATATAACGACGGTGAAATCAGTTCCATCATCAGTAACAACCCAAGCATGTCTCCCTTGGGATCATTACCGGGGGATACGCTGGAAATCCATGTTGAAGACTTTCTGGATACTGAAGAATACGTCACGTCGGATAACCAATGTCCCGATCCCATCAGCTTTACCGTTCTCGGTGCTGAGTTTGAGTTTGCCCTGACTCCATTATGTGACCTGGCTTCCTATATCTCATGGTTCATTCTCTTCGCCACCTGGTTCTCAATGGCGGTGATATTGGCCAAGTCTCTCGGCAACGGATAGGAGCAGATTATGGGCTACATACTGACTTTCATTGTTTCCATCATTGTCCCCATCGCATGGCTATTGTTGCGGGGACTGGGGGTAGGGGTGGTCACCTATTTTGGCTTGGATATCATGGTGGATTATCTGGGCGAGCAGATACAGGCCAACTTTGATGGTATGCCAGTGGCCATGTTCCAAATGCTTTCTCTGCTTGGCATCCCCAAAGCGGTCAATATCGCACTGTCGTTTATCACCGTGATCATGGTGATCAAGGGTATCTCCTATTTTAATGGACGGCCAAAACAAAGCGTTTCCTTCTGGAAAGGCTTTGGTGGCTAGTCCTGAATCACGGGTTGTTAATGCTGTCTATTGAGCCGCTGGAAACGGTGTTCTTTTCATGAAAAGAACTCGGTTTTCTGCGGAACCCAAAACCAACAGCCATTAACAATCCGCAAGGATGACCACAGGAGAACAAGGGACAGTGCCATGCTTCACTTCATTACCGGCAGACCAGGTGCCAGCAAAAGCCTGAACTGCTTCAAAACCGTCTGCACCGATAAGAAATACGCTGGCAGACCCAAGTTCTACAACAACATCAAACTGAACCTGTTGGACTATCAACAGTGTCAGACTTTTCAGGCGTTTTTCTACGACATCTATCTACCGTCGCTGACCAAGAATCAGAAGTCAGTCATCGCTCCGATGATTCAACCGATTCATGAACAAAAGCGGTTTGTAACGGTGGAAGATGCGCCATTTCTGGAAAAGGCATTTCAGCAGCATGATCCACTGAGGCAATGGCTGAAGTGGGTCAAAGTCTGCTATCCCGCTGCACAGGTACAGAAGGTCTCCGAGATCGAGAAGAATGCACCTGAAGGGGTGGAACTCACTTTCAAGGACTTCGAGCATCTGAACCTGCACTGGACACATTTCCCCGATCCCCACCAATGGTATGACCTGCAAGGCTACTCGGTGCTGGTCATTGATGAGGCTCAGGAGTTCTTTCCGGTACGCTCCGGCAAAGACAAAGTGCCTTCGTATGCGTCACGATTCGAAAAGCATCGCCATGACAGTTTCGATGTCATCCTAATTACCCAGCATCCGAACTTTCTCGATGTACACCTGAGAAGGCTGTGCGGACACCATACCCACTACTTCAATTTCTGGGGTTCCTCCAAAGTCACCAGATTCACCTGGGACAAGTGCGCTGACCCCGATGATCACTTTGCCAAGAAAGAAGGGCGCAAGTCCGTCACCGGCAAGCCAAAGAAATACTTCGGGGTCTACTTCTCTGCGTTTGAACACACCCACAAGCTGAGCCTGCCGCCGGTGATCTGGCTGATCCCGATACTGCTCGGTGCTGTCGGTTTTGCACTCTACCTCGGCTACACCACACTTACCCCTGATCAACAAGGCGAAGCCGCACTGGCACCGGAACCCTCCGGTTCTCTATTGCCGGTTGCAGACACCGAGCCTCAAAGCCGTGAGCAGTATCTGCAAGAGCGCAAGCCGAGGATCACTGGCATGGCTCATACGGCACCGGTCTATGATCACCTGACCAAACCCCGTTCTTTTCCCAAGCCACAGAACTGTGTGCTCTGGCGGGAGGGAACCGCACAGGAAGTCTGCATCTGCTACTCCCAGCGGGTGACTCGCATGGATGTACCGGACTACCTGTGCAAGGCCATTGTCCGCAATGGCTACTTTGACGAAACACTCTCGGATAAACGACACGACCGGAACAGTCGCCGCAGCAACCGACGGGAGATCGAGCCTTATGACGAACTCTGAGCCATGCACTGTGCGAGGCTGACACGCGCAGCGCAGCCCGCACAGGCGGACGTTCCTGTAGCACGTCATTAAAAAAGGGTAGTGAAAAACGAAAAGTTATAAAAAGGATTTTTGATATGAAACATTTGGATCGTTATGAACCATCAGCGGATGGTAAGACCACAAATCAACAGGATAAGGGACTTCTGTTCGTTCATCCCAAATTTGGGAAGGTGCAGGATCTCTACCTTGAGAACTTCCAGATTGTCGGAACCTATGTGGATACCTTACGACAACTGTTCAAAGGAGCCATGAATCTGGATTTCCTGACGGACATTGAAGACTCACTGAGCTTTGGGGAGAAAACCTTCCGGTTCGTCGGCCATGACTGGATACTGGGCAAGAGTGGTAAGGCATCGGGTTACCAATACCGGCTCCAGAACAACCAGCTGGGAGTCATTATCTTCTGCAAAATGTTCCACTCCAGGGCGGAAACCATTGGTTCTCATCTGAAAATTGAGTGTTCACCGTGGTTCCTGGATAACCGATCCCCGAAAAAGGTCGATCAGTTCCTGGCGAATATTGCCAAGAAAGTGCTCAGGTGTGCAGAACCCCATTATCCCGCTATTCATCTGGCGGTTGATGTACAGGGCTGGAAACCGGATAACGACCTGTCAGAGAGAATGACCTGTAAATCCAGACGGGTCTCCAACTACTTCGGGATTGATAAAGCCGAGTTTACGGTATCCGATGTCGCCTGTGTTTATGATCGTGCCCAGTCCTTCAAATTTGGTTCTGCGGGTGCCGTACAACTGGCGATCTACAACAAGACCATACAGGCAAGGGACATTGATAAGTTTGACTACATGGAACATAAATGGGAAGAGAGCACCAAACTTGATGATGGTTCCAGTGGTTATGATCCTGAGTCTGATGTCTTCCGGTTTGAGGTACGATTCCACCACTCCGTGATCCAGCAATTTGCTCTGGGAACCTGTAATAAAGAAACCGGTGAAATCGGCGTCAAAATGAACATCTACTCCGAGGTCATCAAGCATATCCAGGCACTCTGGCAATATGGTCTGAGATCCTTCAAGCTCAAATACAACAGCAACTACCTTGACCCCATTTGGACAATCCTGCAGGACGATATCGTATTCAAATACCCTGAATCCGCCTATAAAGACAACCTCCATTACAAACGGTATTACAAGAAAGCCACGTCCTTCTCAGGCAAGAACTACCAGCTCTATATTGGTAATCTCCTGTCGGCCTGTGCAAGAAAAGGGCTGAAATTCAAAAGGGTGCTCAGGGAGCTACAGGGGAGCGTAATCTGGGACGATATTGCTCAGCACTACGAGAAAAAGAAAACGACCGAAAATCAGCTGATTGAACGACTGCGGGAGTCTTACCAAGAAAGAATACTGCTGGGGTACAGCATATAAAGACAAAAAACAGAAAGGGGATAAACCCCCATCTGTTATTTCTTGGTAGAGCGAGTCGGTTGCTCCAATGAGGACTGATTTTTCAGGAAGCCGTGAAGGATTTCCAGAATGGCCACCAGTTCCTCAACTTCCGAGTTATAACTCTCACGGATCACCTTGGTGGTGTATTGGCTCAGTTCTGCGATTTCATGACGCTTGGTTTCAAGCTGGTTTTTGGTCAAATGGATCAGGGTGCAGAGCATGGAGTTGGTCAGTGTTTTCATGATGTTTACCTCGTTTGCTGAATGTAATTTGTCCAGGAACGACAGGTAAGGACGTGTCCAAAAAATGTTTTGTCCGTAGAGGCAACAGATTTATTGGACTAAGTCTGATGTTGTTCAAAATTACCGGTATTCAGCAGGAGGTAGGCATTCAGAATAAATTTGTCGTATAGACTAAAACCTTAAACACAGCTCACATTGAGTTTTAATCATCGCATGATAGGGCAGAGCAGAGCCTTTATTGGTTATAAAGTTGACATCACATCTAACAATCCTCCAGCCAAATTTGAGTACTGTCGAAGCTCTTCGTTAAAAAAATAAAGGCAATATTTTTAGAGTCCGCTAATTTGAATACAAATGATTATCATATGCGTTGTAATTAATAGACATCTAACTTTTAATTTTTCGTCTATTAACGCTTATTTTTAATAAGTATGAATTTATATGCTTCATGATAATGGAAGTTGGGTTTATTAACTAAAGGAGTTATAAAGAAAATGCAACAACAAGGTGTAATACCTAACATTTCACCTCACTGTTCTGTGAGTGCAACAAGCAACTCCACTGAGAATACTCAAAATCCAAGGACTTCACATCTCTCTACAATCTTTGATTTTGGTCGTGAATTTGTCAGGTCAATGGACCCTCGTTATAGCTACCATAAACAAGATCATGATTGTGGGTTCAAGCTTGATTTTCAGCCTCGAGAGTTTGCTAAATCAGTTATAAGTATTGTTTCACCTACTGCAAACGCTCTAATTCGTGGAGTGGATTTTGTTAATAATAACAAGCTGTTGGCGGTCCCTGTGGCCATGGTGGCTCATATTATTGGCACTGGTGCTAATCCAGTTTCTCAAGGAAAAATTGCAATTAAAGATGCTGCAACACTGCAACAAATTGGAAAAGAACTCCCAATAAATGGAGATTATATACAAACGAACCCTATTCATATCAATGGTACTGAATTTCAACCAATAGGTACTACAGATCAACCTTTTCTTGGAACATATGATGGTAATGGGGAGCCTATATCCGGATTAACGGATTGTTTGTTTGAAAAAGTCAGCTGTGACAGCTCGGTGAAAAATGTCGCTATCACTGATTCAGAGGTGAATATTGCCCCTGGAGACGTTGACAAGCACCGAGGATTTGTTGCCTGTGAAGCAGAAGAGTCAGCTTCTTTAACAAACAACCGCTTAGCAAATTCAACCATTGTTACACATAAAAAAAGATGGGGACGTCACCCTGAGAAGGGGCTTGGAGGAATTGTTGGGCAGGCCAGTGGGGGAGTAAGGATTTCAGGCAGCCAGGTGGATCATTGTAAAATAGAGGCTGTCAGGAAAGAGCAAACAGGTCTAGTCGCAGGTATTGCGACTGGAGATTCAGTCATTTCAGGTAGCAAGGTCAGTGGTTCTTCCGTTTTGGTTAAGGGTGAGGATTCAAGAGCGTCTGCTGTAGTAGGTAAAGCTTCAGGAAACGTAAAAATTGAATCATCCACACTGGCTGAAATCACGCTGGAAAGCTCAGGTGAAGGACTCAATGCTGCTGGTGTGGTTGGATACGCGACGGGTAATACAGAGGTAGGGCATACGGTTGCCAGTAAGGTTAGAGTTATTACCCACTACTCTAGTGCCGATGCGGGTGTGGTTGTTGGAGCGGCTGATGAACGTGTGAAAGTATTTGATTCCAACGTTGATGGCTCCAGCGTAAGCACTTCTGGACGCTATGCTGATGCGGGTATTACTGCAGGACAGGCGACGGGGAGTGTCAGGCTTACTAATACGACAGCTACTGGTTGTACTGCAGTAACTCACCGTACTGATGGCCGTGGGTATGAAAGTTATAATGCAAATGTGGGCATCGGTTTAGGTTATGGTTCCGGCAATGTTATTGTGAACGGTACCTTTGCTGAAAGCTGCATCGTATCAAGTAATGGCAAAGTTAATTATGCAGGGAATGCAGCAATTGGTGTTGGTCGTGCCAAAGAAAATGTTCAAATCATAGATACTCATGCGGTTAACTGTACTGTATCCACAAAAAGTGCAAGGTCGATGGGGGGAGGGGGAGCTGGAAAGATTGAAGGACGTGTTCAGGTGGTAAACACCGTGACTGATCACTTGGTTGTCTCTGCTAGTGGAGAGCATTCACAAGTAGGCTTTGGGGTGGGAAAGGCATCTGGATCCACCTCTATTAAAAGAACAAACGCAACTGACAGCGATTTAATTTCTAATGCAAATAGTGGAGATATTGGCGGAGGTGCGGGATTACTTAGAGACAATGCCAGAGTTGACCTTACGACATTAATGAATTGCAATATTTTAGCTCTGGGTAGTGAATCAGATGCTGGTGGAGGTGCTGGAAATATTGGAGATAAGGCTCAAGTTGATAAGACTGTTGTTGACTTCTCGAATATTACTACAACTGCCAGTGATTCGGATGCTGGCTTTGCTGTTGGTCAGGCTTTTGGTGATGCTTCTATTACAAGTACCCGTGTAAATAACAGTATTGCTCAATCATATGGAGCCAATGCCAATGCGGGGGGAGTAGGGGAACTGAAAAATAAAGCAGTGCTTCAAAATACTCAGGTGTACGGCTCAGCAATTATAGCCAAGGGGGAAAATGCCCATACAGCGGTAGGAGCAGGTTTCGCAGAAAAAAGGAGCCGGGTTGATGGGGTTCTAAGTAGAGATAACCGTATAATCACGTCGGGTAAATCCAGCCATGCAGCGGTGGGGGTAGGTAAACTTTCAGAAAGTGCCAAAGCGGGGAATATTCAAGCATTCTGTAGCCATGTTGAAGCCAAAGGGGAACTCGCCAGTGCAGGAGTGGGCACTGGTATGCTTGGAGATAGTGCTGAACTATCAAATATTCATGCTTGTGGGGGGAGTGTGAGTGTACGAGAGAGTAGCTATGGGAATGCAAATGTTGCTGCAGGCATCGCCGCTGGAGGTTCCATCGCCAATGTTACAGCATGTGATATTCAGATAAATGGCAAGCTTGATAATAAGCACTGTGAAGCAACAAGCTGTACCGATACGTGTTTGCCAAGTGCTACTCCTAATCCAGTTCTTCAGACATCACAACATACTACTTTTCCGTCGACGGCCCGGCCCCAAGTGCTAACACCAAATACTTCGCCCAAACCGACTCTGTCACCTCAAGCGGTATCACCAGATACTACCCCTAAACCGGCTCTGTTACCTCAAGTGGTATCACCAGATACTTCGCCTAAACCGGCTCTTTCACCTCAAGGAGCTCAGACTTCAACGTCCAAGCTTATGATCGGTGAAAATCAGACGGTGAATTACAGTATTCCTGATAGGCAAGCTCGCAACAGTATGCCGTCGGATATCAAGGAAGCACAAACAGAGACTCTTTCTACGGCTGGGGCTCTTAGTTTAGGGGGTCTTGGGGGTATAACTATAGGAGGTGTTGTTGTTTATAGTGCAGTAAATGTTGTAAGGGGAATCAAAGAAGGTAAAACAGGGTGGGATCTGGCTAAGGCTCCCTTCTCTTATGCGGTGAATGATTTTCGATCATTCACTAGGCCTAGGCCCACTGACGCTGATCAATTTGAACTTTCCTCAACAGCCCCCCTGGTTCAAGGAATGGAGGAAGATATTGCCTAGTTTAATAAGTAAAAATGATTAAGCAAATTTATAGCAAGCACTGGCCACGGGCTCTGTACTTTCCCCCCGATTTATTTGACATTGAAACCTAACTTAAACGGGGGGATATTTTTGTATAAATCACTGGGAATTAATTATGTGTATCGGAGGTGTCCAAAAAGTGTCCACCAAACTGACCAATAACCACTTTTAACAACCCAAATGGACACTTTTTAGTATTCTGAATTATTCTAACCTATTGATATATAAAGAGTCTTTTCGGTATTGCAAGGATTCGAATCCCTCCCTCACCGCCATTATCCCTTCCCTAGTTTTATTTTACCCCTCCAAGATTTCTACTTTTTCCTTAAGTGTCTAAGATGTGCCAATTTCATTTAGCTTAATGGGTTTGGTCTTATGCGCCGTTTAAGTGTTCTTTTCTGAATTTGGTGTAATTCATAATCTTTCTAATTTCGGAATGGCTAAAGTTATTTTCTAGCTCCTGAGATAGCTGGAGAAATATTTTCCATTTGAAATCATGCAGGAGTCCAAATAGCCTCAGAGCCTGTAAATAATTCTGTGTAAACGCCACCAAAACTATTACTCCTTGAACCGGTCAGGAAACATAATTTCAAACCGGTTCATGGCTGCTTTCCAGTTCCTGATCGGCATGGTCCATTTCTCGGAAGCTTTTTCCATGGCCAGATAGATTACCTTCATGACTGACTCATCAGTCCGAAAAATCTTCCGGTTCTTGATCGCCTTACGAATGACGC
>NZ_LUKQ02000019.1 GCF_001647025.1 Endozoicomonas atrinae | reverse complement strand
TCCTCTCGATTGGTCATGGCGCTGCTCCCTGCTTGATACCAACAGGAAAACAATCGGCCAGAAAAGGGTTAATCGGGAGGTCAAATTAAACTGGTGTTTTGAAGACTTATTACATCGGTGATGACACGGCTCAACCAATGAGTGAAAGCATGCTTCAGTACTGGTACAACCAGGCAGATGAAACCACCCGTGAACGATTCCTTAAGTGGGTTTCAAAAAGTAAAAAAATTGGGAAATAATACCAATTAAAATTTCTAAACCCGCTATGAGCATGATGGACGGAAGGGCATAAAGGCAAAGTGGCGAGTCATAGCCGTAGCGATGGTGAGGAGCTTCAACGCAGGAATACGCTTCAGGCCGTTGCCGCAATAGAGGGTTAGAAAGTGCAATTGGTATAATCAGGCCAGATCCTGATTCTGTGATAAACAGGTCTTGCCGCCCTGAGAAAATGAAGCTTCCGCTTTGATTGAGGATAACTGATGTACATCATTAGATATGGCTTAATACTCAGGGAAGGCATTATGCCCTTAATAAAAAGCCCTCATTCTGGGGATATGCATATCGACTATGCTTTTACTTGCTTATGTTCTAGTGCCATTTCAACATACGTTGCCAGCCAGATCATTTAATTTTTAGAAATTTTTCGAGGCTTTTTTACCTTGCCCATAGGCGCTGGAGGAAGTGGCCGACCTATATTTACAGTAGAATCTTCTTCTTGGAAGGCTTTATGCCTTGGAGTCTTATCAACACGATTTTCCACTTTAACTTTGGGCGCTGGAGGAAGTGGCCGACCTGTATTTACAGTAGAATCTTCTTGGAAGGCTTTATGCCTTGGAGTCTTATCAACACGATTTTCCACTTTAACTTTGGGCGCTGGAGGAAGTGGCCGACCTGTATTTACAGTAGAATCTTCTTGGAAGGCTTTATGCCTTGGAGTCTTATCAACACGATTTTCCACTTTAACTTTGGGCGCTGGAGGAAGTGGCCGACCTGCCTTTACAGTAGAATCTTCTTCTTGGAAGGCTTCATGCTTTGAAGTCTTATTAACACGATTTTCCACTTTATCTGCTTTATTTACATTTTTTTGTTTTAAACTATTATTTTTATATTCATTAAAAGAATAATCGAGATCCGATACCAGATATTTTAGCCTGTGGATCCTACCTCTCATCTTAGCTACTGTTTCTGAGAGGTAGATAGCACTGTATAATTGACCTAGAGCCTGACCTATGCGCACTATATAACTCCTTTTAAACGGTCCATGGTACTATTATAGGTTATATTCCCCCCTGCCACCTTTATACCAATCAAATTCTCTAACCCCATTGAAACCATATACCAGGACAAAGCGAAGTGACGAGTCATAGACGAAGCAATGGCAAGGAGCTTCAACGCAGGTCTACGCTTCAGGCAATCAGCGAAATAGGGACTTATAAAATTTGATTGGTTATTAAATGTGCCTCAGTCGATCAACTTCATAAGAACCTTTGACTGCCTTTTGGGGTTATATTTTGCTTTAAGCTCTCCCGGTAAATCATCATAGGCAACTTCAGCAAATTCTCGCTCAATAAACCAATGGGTAGTCTGGGTTGTCATGACGTAGATTTCGTTAATACCCTGCTCCTCCGCAAGCGCTTCAATATGCGCAAGTAAACGATCACCGCGCTGTGACTTGCGATATTCAGGATGAACGACAACACACGCAAGTTCTGCCCTGCTGATACCATTTTCATAGTATGGGTGAAGAGCAGCACAGCCGATGATCATGCCATCCAGTAAAACAACACTGAACAGCTTAATTTCCCGTTCCAGCTCCTTCCGAGAGCGACGACGCAGTATACCTTTTTCTTCAAATGGCCGGATCAGTTCAAGAATACCACCCACGTCCTCAATGGTTGCCCCACGGACTTCCTCGTAGTGATCTCTGGAAATGAGTGTACCAGCACCATCTCGGGTAAACAGCTCCATCAGAAGTGATCCATCATCCTGATAGCTGATGATCTGAGCCCGTTCGACACCATCGGTGCAAGCCGTAACCGCTGAGGAAAGCAGCCTTCTGGGCTCACCTGCCTGCGATTCAAGTTCTTTCTTGGCTTCATGGGGAGAAATTCGGTTGATCAATTTACCCTGATGATCAAAAATCCCCTGCTGCTCACCATAGAGTATTAATTTTTCAGCTTCCAGACTAATGGCGGTTCGAGTAGCCACTTCCTCGACTTCAATATTGAAAATCTCTCCGGTCGGTGAAAGCCCGAGACAGGAGAGTAACACCACATAACCGCTGTCCAGCAGATGATCGATAGCCTGACTGTCTATCTTTCGGACTTCGCCAGTATGCTGAAAATCGATGCCATCAAGCACCCCCAGGGGTTTGGCCGTCACAAAATTACCACTGACCACTCGAATCCTGGCACCATGCATTGGAGAGTTAACCAGACCTACCGAGAGCCTTGATTCGATCAAGGCTCTCATATTTCCTACGGCATCTTTGACACACTCAAGGCTCTGTCTATCAGTGACCCGTCGTTCATTATGCAGCCTTCCATTGCCAAGCTCACCTTGGTGAATAACCGTTTTAATGCCTCGCTCGCGTAAACGCTCATCAATCTGAGGGCGAGCACCGTGCACAAGCACCAGTCGGACACCCAGGCTGCTCATCAAGGCAATATCACTGATGATATTACCGAGGTTTAGGTGAGCCAGCGTTTCACCACTGAGCATGATCACAAAGGTTTTCCCCCTGTGGGCATGAATATAGGGTGACGATTGACGGAAAAACTTCACGTACTTTTCTGCGCTGTCTGCTGAATTATCCTTTTTTTTCACGCAAGCCACACTTGTTTACCCATTAAAGTCAGCCCTGAGAATCATATGCTCAGGCTAAGAGAACATCGCGTACTGCTTTTCTTCAAGATAAGCAGTACTGTCTGATCAACGATTTCAAAATATCAATCATTGGGTTGATTCGATCATGTGAGAGGTATTCATCTGGCTGATGAGCCTGATCGATGTCACCTGGTCCCAACACCACGGTATCCATGCCCAATCGGCTAAAGAATGGGGCTTCTGTTCCAAATGCAACACTTTCTGCCTGATACCCTGTCAGTTTCTCACAGGTAGCGACCAGCTCCGAGTTCTCAAGGCCTGCATAAGCTTCAATAGCAGGCGTAATCGATTCGAGCGAAATCTCAACCTGATCCGCTTCAGCAATTGGCTTAAGCCTCTGACGAATTTGCTGCCGCAGTTGTTCACTGTCCATACCCGGAAGCATACGAATATCAAAGTCCAGCTGGCACTGTCCACAAATCCTGTTAGGGTTGTCACCACCATGAATACACCCCAGATTCAAGGTAGGAATGGGAATGGTAAAGCCATGGTTCTGATAACGCTCTGCCAGCTCTATACGGAACTGCATCAAATCAGTAATCACCTTATGGGCTGTTTCCATGGCATTTCGACCCAGTGCCGGATTACTGGAATGACCTGATTGCCCAAGAATCTGAATGCGCTCCATCATAATACCTTTGTGCATATGAATAGGTCGCATCCCGGTCGGCTCTCCAACGACAGCATATCGCGCTTTAGGTCGACCGAGTTCAGCCAGTGCACGAGCTCCATTCATTGAGGACTCCTCATCAGCCGTGGCCAGAATGATCAACGGTGCTTTCAGTGGTGTGTTTAGAAAGCCTCGGACTGCTTCCATTACCAATGCAAAGAAGCCTTTCATATCGCAGACGCCCAACCCATAAAATCGGCCATCCCTTTCTTCAAGAGCAAAAGGTGAGCTTTTCCAAAGGCTTTCGTCATAGGGAACAGTATCAGTATGCCCTGCAAGCACCAAACCTCCCGGGCCACTGCCCAGGATTGCAATCAGGTTTGCTTTGTGAGGTGCATGAGGCAGCGGTTGGATCTCGCACTGAAAGCCCATCGCTTCAAGCCACGCTGCCAGCTCATTGATAACCGGCAGGTTACTCATATCAAGATCAGGAAGGGTTGAGCTGACAGAAGGTATCTCTATCAATCTTGAAAGTGCATGCTGAAATGTTGGCTGCTGGCTGCTCATAACCCTGATTATCACCGTCTACTGAAGGGAGTATCTATTGATGATAAACAGGGCAAGCCTTCTTGGAAACTAAATCTGGGATTTGTTGGCCTGTGAACCTAACCAAAAATCAACTTGAGGCAGTGGAAGAAAATAATAGCCAGAATCGCTCCTGCTGGCAGAGTAATCAGCCAGGACATGAAGATGGTACTGATAACACGGAGATTCAAAGCACCAATCCCTCTGGCCAGTCCAACGCCAAGAACCGCACCAACCAGCGTATGGGTAGTGGAGATCGGCAAGCCAGTGCCTGATGCCATCACAACAGTAGAGGCTGCAGCAAGCTCTGCAGCAAACCCTCTGCTGGGAGTTAACTCTGTGATATGAGAGCCTATCGTAGCCATAACCTTATAGCCCCAGGTTGCCAGCCCTACAACAATACCTACAGCCCCCAGCAGCAGAACCCAGGCAGGAACGGAAGACTTACCTACAATTTCACCACCGCTGTGAACCACACTGACCACAGCTGCCAATGGCCCCACCGCATTGGCCACATCGTTAGAGCCGTGGGCAAAGGCCATGGAACAGGCAGTAAAAATCATCATTACACCAAAGACCTTCTCCACACTGGAGAAATGAAATGATTTATCCGCCTGAACATCTTCTTTTATTTTTGAAAGCGCCATCTGGCCAATAAACATAATGACCAAACCGATAATGAGTGAGAGCACAATGCTTTCTGTATAATCCAACGGTAAGCCAATGTGCTTCAGACCTTTAATCAGCGTCACCATCGACATCATGAAGCCAACCAGAAACATATAAAGGGGCATATAGCGCTTGGCGTTTCTGAAGGGATTCTCGGTATCCAGAATCAGCTTCTGCACACTGACAAAAATCAGGAAGGCGAACAGTCCCGACATCAGGGGGGAAACAACCCAACTGGCAACAATGGTTGCAACTTTTCCCCAGCTGACGGCATCAGCAGAGATACCAACAGCTGCAAAACCAACAATAGCCCCGACAATTGAGTGAGTAGTGGACACTGGCCAGCCGTAATGAGTAGCTACCAGTAACCAGGTTCCAGCGGCCAGCAGCGAGGCCAGCATGCCATATACGAGCAGATTGGGGTTCTCAACCAGAAGGGGCATGGAGGGATCAATAATTCCCTTGCGTATAGTCTCAGTAACCGATCCCCCAGCCAGATAGGCTCCGGTAAACTCCAGCAGGATAGCGATAAAAATAGCCTGTTTTACCGTCAGGGCACCGGACCCAACCGAAGTCCCCATGGCATTGGCAACATCGTTGGCCCCAACCCCCCAGGCCATAAAAAACCCAAACAGGCAGGCCAGAATCAGGAGGACTGTGCCATATTCAGCGATAATACTCATCAGTCTGCATCCGGTTCAGTTAACGGGCCAGCAACAACTGGAGGTGACTACCAACACGGGAAGCCCGATCCGCAAGATCACCCACCCAGTCGATAATTTTGTACAGAAACATGACTTCAACCGGTGGCAGCGTTTGCTCAAGATCAAACAGCATACGGCGTATTTTCACCTGATCCTTGTCCGTCTCACTCTCAATGTTGTCCAGCTCTTCAACCATTTTTTCCACCAGATCCACTTCCCGCCCCTGAAAACCCGTTTCCAGAAGCTCATCCAGCTCATGAATAGCTTTCAATGCCTGTGCAGATGTTGCAATAGAACGGCGTACATAGGTAATAAATGCTTCGTGCATCGATTCAGGAATAACCATCTTGCGCCCTACCACGAGGCCTGCAATATCCTTGGCTCGGTTAGCAACCTTATCCTGAACGGTTACTATCTGCAGCAGATCGGTACGGGGAACTGGAAGAAAAAGGCTTTTAGGAAGGGACAGGCGGATACTTCGCTTGATTGCATCCGCTTCGTGCTCAAATTTGATGATTTTCTGCTGAATGTCATAAGCAGTCTCCCACTCTTCCGCAAACACTGCCTGAAAGAATGGCTCCAGCTGTGACGCACATTCATGAACAGTGGTGATATGCTTTTGAATAGGTCCTATTGGTGAGCGGCCAAAAACGCTCGCCAGTATGTTGCTGGTAGGCATTTTTCAAATCCATCCGGTTGAACGCCTGATTATAGAAGGCACTTTCACTTCTTGCACACATGCTCATAATCTGGCGAATAGAGCACATAGAACCGTTCACTCATGACTCTCTGATTTTTATATAATTTCTCAGTCATATAGAATTTAGCCATCATTATTGTGGATAAGAAAATGAGCCAGGAAACCGAGCTAAAGCTCTCTGTGCCTGCAGATCAGATTGAACAACTGAAAAGTCACCCCTTCTGGCAGGAACATGCGGTACAGCCATCAGAAACGCTTCACCTGGGAAATACCTACTTTGATACGCCAGACCTGAGGCTCAATAAGGCCAAAGTTGCCCTGCGGATTCGTGAAGTAAATGGACAATTTATCCAGACTCTGAAAACAAAGGGGGAGAGCGTTAATGGCCTGACCCGCCGTGGCGAATGGGAATGGTCACTGAATAGCAATGAACTGAACGGACAGGTTCTGTCTCCTGTCTGGCCTCCTGAACTCAGCGATATATCCGTAGAACAGCTCAAACCTCTATTTACTACCGACTTCTACCGTACTCGCTGGTTACTGGCCTGGCAAAGCCCCTGTGCCAGGGTTGAGGCCGCACTTGATCAGGGGTCTGTAAAGTCAGGAAATGCTTCAAGCCCTATTTGTGAGCTGGAGCTTGAGCTGATTGAAGGGGATGAATCTGCATTGATAGAAATCGCATCTGCACTGCAGCACTTCTTTGAGCTCAGCCCGTCTGACCAGAGCAAGGCTGAAAAAGGTTTCAAACTGATAACTACCAAGTAGCCTCCCAGCACTGAGCAGTACAATCATTGAGTCATATGGAATATTACCGACCGGGGAGAAAAACACTTAGTGCTGATAATTGTCATGCAGATTTACTCAGGAATATTTAAATAGCCTGCCCCAAAGCCCATCACCTCTACGCATTCTATGTACTCATTCCTGACATAGAATGCTTGAATGAGTAAATTTGATACTCCAGCCATATTCCTGCCAATGGGCTATGTTGCTTTACTGACTTGAGATAAGTTTTCCCAATCAGTGGGTGATAATTGTGAAAGTGATCTTTATTCACGGCAACGGTGGCGGTACTGCCGATATGAACTGGTATATTTCAGCAGAAGAACGGCTTCAGGAAAAAGGCTTCAATACCATAAGAGAAACCCTGCCAGACAATGACATCGCCCATGAACATATATGGATCCCCCATATTCGGGATACCCTTGGTGCTGATCAGAATAGCGTTTTGATTGGACACTCATCCGGAGCCATTGCCGCTTTACGATATGCTGAGCAGTATCCAATAACAGGCAGAGTTCTGGTCAGCCCGTACCATACTCACCTGAATCTAAAGGATGAAAAAGCTGGCGGCTGGTTTGATCGCCCCTGGAACTGGCAAAAGATCTCAGAAAACCAGCGCTGGATCGTTCAATTTTCTTCTGTTGATGACCCATGGATCCCTATAGAGGAGGCTCAGTACATCCACTCTAAACTCAATACAGAATACTTTGAGTTCACGGATCGCGGGCACTTTCTTCAGACGGATATTGACGACTTTCCCGAACTGGTGACAGCTCTGCTGGAAAAAAAGCAGCATTAATAGATTATTGATCAGTCTTCAAATTCGTCATCATTCATGACTTGGTGGCAGCACTATTTGCAGGTAGACATAAATCCATTTGTCCCCACGCCGAAAAAAAAGAGAGAATATAAAGAAATTCCACCCCTGCAGCTTCAAACGGTATTTCAAGTGAGCAATGTGAAAGCAAATGGCCTGCAACACAGGGAACAAATGCTGGATCTGGCAATGGTTGTGTCTGATCTGGTCAGAAGCATGCATATAGATCGGGCAACAGCTGATGATATTCTCAGTCGCACACGCACACCTGAACAAGTCCGCTTGCACCCTCTGGAATACCTTGCTCATCTGGAGCTGGATGACCCTGGTCGTCCGGGTAAAAAACTGGATATTGAGTACCTGTGTCAGTGGCTCGCCGAACTGGCTGGTCAGGAGTACTTCCACATTGATCCTCTTAAGATTGATGCTACGGCCATTACACCAATCATGTCCCATGCCTTTGCCATGCGACACCAGATCCTTGCTGTAGAGGTGAACAACACCGAGATTGTGGTAGCCTCTGCCCAGCCATGGCATCGCACCTGGGAAGACAACCTGCGCCATGTTAATCGCCGGGAGATCAAGCGGGTTGTTGCCAACCCAACCGATATCCGGCGTTATACCGTCGAGTTTTATCGCCTGGCCCAGTCAGTAATGGGGGCCAGCTCGGATGCTGGCGTCACTGCGACATCGCTCAACAGTTTTGAGCAAATGCTGGAGCTTGGCAACATGAAGGCTCCAGATGCTAATGATCAGCATATCGTGAACATTGTTGATTGGCTGCTCCAATACGCTTTTGAGCAAAGAGCCAGTGATATCCACATTGAGCCCCGTCGTGAACAGTGTAACCTCAGATTTCGTATTGATGGCGTACTCCACTCGATTTATCAGATGCCGACCAAAGTCGCAGCAGCCATGACCAGCCGAATTAAAATTCTTGGCCGTATGAATGTTGCCGAAAAGCGAAAGCCGCAAGACGGTCGGTTGAAAACTCGTAACGCCGATGGCTATGAGGTTGAGTTACGTTTGTCCACATTACCGACTGCGTTTGGTGAAAAGCTGGTCATGCGGATTTTTGACCCGGAAGTGCTGGTAAAAACCTTCAGCGATCTAGGCTTTTCCAGAGAAGATGAAAGGCGCTGGAAGGAGATGTCAGGCCAACCCAACGGTATCATTCTGGTTACAGGCCCCACCGGCTCTGGTAAAACCACCACACTCTATTCAACGCTGAAGCAGCTGGCCACGGATCAGGTGAATGTCTGCACTGTCGAAGACCCTATTGAAATGGTGGAGCCTGCATTCAATCAGATGCAGGTACAACACAACATAGACCTGACCTTTGCTTCAGGGCTTCGGGCACTGTTAAGGCAGGATCCTGACATTATTATGGTGGGTGAGATTCGAGACCTTGAAACAGCCGAGATGGCAATTCAGGCCGCCCTGACCGGTCATTTGGTCATTTCTACGCTACATACCAATGATGCCCCTTCTGCCTTAACACGTTTGCTGGAGCTTGGTGTTCCCCCTTATCTCATTAAAAACACCGTGCTTGGTGTGATGGCACAACGGCTTGTCAGAACCCTTTGCCCAAATTGCAAAGCAAAAGCACCGCTGGACAGCAGCGGCTGGAAAGCCTTAACAAAACCCTGGTCAGCCTCTGCGCCATCTGAAGTCTATCAGCCTGTTGGCTGCCTCGATTGCCGTGAAACCGGTTATCGTGGGCGTGCCGGCCTTTATGAGATTTTAACCATGAGCCCGCAAGTCAAAGCTCTGGTTAACGAAAGCCCTGACATTACACTACTCAGCCGGCAATGCATCAAGGAAGGCATGTACAGCCTGAGGCTATCAGGAGCACAAAAGGTTGCCGCTGGAATTACGACCATAGCAGAAGTGATGCGGGTCACTCCCGAGTGATCACTGACTGATAAATGCAACGCTTATGGAGCCTGTTGGACTTAGGGGCTATTTGATTTGACGAAAAAGATAGGATTTTCAGTACAGCCTTGAGCCCATCAGACTCCTTGGTTACTCTCAGGAAATGGCTTTCAGGGAAAACAATAACAAATCATTAACTCGGGGCCTTTAAATACATGAAGAGACACTCTTTTCTTTTACTGTTTTTAATCTTTCCTGCTTTTCTTAACGCGAGCAGCAAACAGTCATCGACGACAGCTATGTACTCCAATAAGGAAGGCCTGAAAATTATCGTCACAGAGGAGTCTGATTCATTTGCCCGGCAGATCACGGCAAACACGCCCAGCCAGGGCCGCAAGCAGGCGCTGCAGAACTATGTCAACAGCCTGCTAAAGGCCCACGCAGTCTATAGACAAAGCGAAAAGAATGAGAACCCCAGGCTGGTCTATCAAATTCATGCCAATCAGGAAGGCACCATCGTTGCTACCCGCAGTGAGCAGGGCCAATACGGTATGCAGATAGGTAACCGAAGTTTACCGGTATACGGCATTCACTATGAGCTTGAATCCGACTGCTCATGGCAGGAGCAGCTTTGCTGGGTGCTTTATCCTTCTTCCAAGGAACAAAAAGAACGGTGGCTGGAAATTGCTTATGCTCCCCATGCCATCGGGGAGTTGACTGAAGGTGTCAGTTTGCTGATACGAAACCTTCAGAAGTAATTACAGGCATCATTTTTTCATTAAGTATCGACAGGTAGTTATTGACAAAAAACTCTCTGTCAATTTCAAAGCCAAAATCAATTTATCGCAATGGATTTTTACCTGCCGTGTTATCGGTTTTGCAGTTGCTCGAAACGGTGCATTGCAACATTTCTGGATTCAACATTTGGAATTATGTTTATGTTATCTCTCAGGTCAGTAATTTCTTCAGGCGTTAAAGTTTCAAAACGATCCATCTCTACTTGTACGATGTCTACTAACTTCTCATATATTGAGTCCTTGAGCATTAGAGCAAGTTCATCAGAGTATTCTGCTCGATCATCCTGAAGTTGCTCCATCAGGTTTTCAAGCTCTTCAACAGAATGACTACGCTCAGTGCTGGCTCTGAGTTCAAGAGCCTTTTCTGGGGATTCTCCAACACCAGGATCTTGCTTTCTCATTTCATCACAAATGGCCGTCTTTAGACTCTGCCTTTGATCTTGCTCCAACCGATCCTCAATAACTGCGAAGTTTTCAAAGAACTTATCAAGCTTACCTGGTGACACCCCTTCTTCGTTACTGAGTTCAAGCATCATGACATCAAAATGTTTTAGTTCTAGCTGATCTTTTAAGCGATCAGAATCTTGACCTAAAATCTCATTAAGCGAATCGTTTTTATCATTCAGATCAATCAGATCCTGTGAGCTTTGTGCTCGTGAAATATCACTGGATAACGTTGGAGCGGCTAAGCGTTCAAGCTCACCCTCATAGCGCTGAACATCGTCAGCGGAGAGAATGTTTGACATATCTTCCCGCAACTCTGTGTAAAGTTCTTCCAACTCCTTCATGTTCGACGCATCATTGATTTTTTCTACAAATGCTTGAACAGAAGGATCCTCAGCTCCCAGGCCACCACCCCCAGAATCTGCTGAGTTACTGCGTTGGTTGACATAAGATACCGGATTGGCAGAGCTGGAAGTACGCTGAAGCAGAGTTTTTCCACCACTCGAATCTGAGCTTGGCAGAAAATTGCCATTATTTTGAGTTTCTTCCTTAGTCTCTCTGGTACCAAAAGCATTTTTTTCTGCTACATTGTCAGCCTCTGGAGTGGAGTCAGGGCGATCTGCTGACCAGTCCAAAGACACTGATTTTCCTACACTTCCCATTTCGCCTGACATCCCTGTCTCCTTGCGACGTTCGAACCTGCATTAAGAATAGCTCATTAACAGATTACACCGGCCTTTTCACTTTACTCTGTATTTGATTTTACTGGGGGAATGACCTCATGTTTGAACACTCCCATGAAAAGTCCGTACACATCACCCTCCAACAAATATCAACACGTTATCAGAAATTGGCGAAATTTAGTGGTAATAAACGAACTTTTTATAACAAAAAGACCTTTTTAATAAGCCTTTCATAAGCACAAAGCTGATACCCAGCCCTAGGCAGGGAACTATTTCCAACCAGATTCGTCAAATTATTAAAGTATGGCCCTTCAAGAAGATAGCTCGAAGTTTTAGATACCCACATCCAATGAAAACGCTGCAAGGACAGGCACGATGACACCACCAGTCATGCAAGCTCCTCAAACACATGGAGCCTATCTCCAAAGTGCTGTAAAGCAGGATGGAGATGGAGTCACAGCCAAAGTTCCCTGGTATAGAACCCGAACCTGCAAAGTCATTATGGTTGGCTTGGGTATTCTTGCTGCCGCAGCTGCAGTGGCTGCCTACATGGCAAGCGCCTTTGTTGCCACAGGAATACTGGGAGCTGTCGGGCTGGTTTTCTGGGGCATTCCGCTTTACCAAACTATTTTTGCTCCTAAACCTCTTGCACAGCGTACTGTTTCTGCTGCGCCGCAGCCACTACCAAAACCAATTCCGCCTATAGCCCCATTTATCAATACGTTGACGGATTACCATGGTCACACACTCAAACATTATGACCTGACCAGCGGTGGAGATCGTCAAATTCTGCAACATGTGCAGCCCTGCCGCCCAGTTCATGATCCAGCAAGACCAATAATTATCTCTCATCCTGAGGGGGCTGCTGGGCTCGCAAGAGATTATCTACTGAATAATCCAGAGGCTCTGATTGCTCTAGGCATTGCTGGAAATTCTGGGAAACCGGGCGGGGGTCTGCAAAACGCCTACTACCAATTTAATTCAGCACAAGTGAACAGGAAAGCCAAGGGTCAGGAAGAAGCCTTATTTTCAGAGTGGCTGATCAATGAGTGTGGAGCGGGGAACTCTGCAGACCAGCGAGATTTATTTGAAAATACAGTTCAAGGGCAGTGGGGCTTTACATATGGGCAGACAGGTAAAATAACGATACAGGGACGAGACTACACAACTCTCAATAACCCTGCTGGGTATAAGGATGCCTGGCCGCTGTCCAATATTCCGATTGACCAGTCCGGCCGAAAAGTTGGATACATTATTGTGGCTGGCCCTAACACATGTGCAAATGCAAATGACAAAACTGGCGAAGGCTCCATGGCCAATACGCTCAATGCACGGGCACTGACTGACTATGCTTTTTTCAAGGAATGTGTCAGACAAACATTAATTACTCTGTTTATTTCTGCCAGAGCTGAAGGCTATGATGTCATGCTTGTGCCACAGATCAGCTGTGGTATTTACGCAGGCCCCTGGAAAGATGCCATGACCGGCACCTGGCAAGACCCTGTAACCGGTATGATCCACAGCGACTTCAGTCGGGGAGACTTCTTCCGGGAAATACTACCAAGCGTGCTTAATGAAAAAATTGACAATAGTGGTCTTACCATAGGGCATCTCTTTAACGAGGTCATAGTTCCGACACTACCTCCAAAGGCTCCTAAAGCTCCAAAGGCTCGTGGCGGCAGGAGAGCTGCCGGTGCAGCAGGAGGGCACCATTAGCGGTTGCTCTCTTGCACATTGCGCTGTGTATAAATTCGATTTTATATATTTTTGATAAAGCCTTTATGACATTTAGCCTGAGTAGATAGCCACCTTAAGTGAACTTTAAAAGCACATTAGTATTTTAGTCCACACCAATAATACCTTATCCTCTGCAGTACCTCGGCCTATAACCTTTCCGGGCGGATCATTCCAAAATTAATCAGGGAGCAACTCATGAACGTGCGCCGCTTCGCACAATCAGCTATTGCCATGACAGTAGCTGGCTTTATCAGTCATTCAGCCATTGCCCAGGAAGTTGTTGATAAAGGCATTATATTATCGATTGGTGCAAGTTATAACGCACTGGACAGCTACCGGGAACTCGATAACTCTTTTGCCCAGGAAATAGGTGCAGGCTATCGATTTAACGACCGTTTTAGTATTGCTGGCGTCTACTCTCAGTACACAACTGATCATAAAAATAGTGGAGATGTTGATTTAAAAAGCTATCGACTGGATGCTTTTTATGATTTAACCCCATTAAATAATGAGTTGACCCCTTACCTGGTTTCCGGCATTGACGAGCTTCAGGAGAAACCGGATGCTGGCGAAAAGCGGGATGATACCCGCATGAATTTAGGGGTGGGCGTCAGAAAAATACTAACATCTAACCTGTCGCTACAGGGTGATGTCAGGGCAGTAAGAAGTCTGGATTACAACCAGACCGAGAGTATGTTTACTGTCTCACTCAACTGGACATTTGGCCGTGCTTCACAGCCAGAACCACAACCGGCTGACGTCACTCCAGTGACTCGTGAGCCTTTAGCAGCCAAAGAATCAGCAGCCTCTGTAGATAGCGATCAGGATGGAGTTATGGATACCGTCGACCTGTGTCCAGGAACGATACCCGGAGCAGTTATTGATCAGACAGGTTGTGTCCCGATGGAAGAGATTAACCTTCTGGTCACCTTCGGTTTTGACTCAGATAGTATTAGTTCTGGCGCTATGGCGATGATCAGTAAGATGGGAGATTTCATGAGCCGCCACCCAGATGTGAAGATTCGTATTGAAGGTCACACCGATAGTAGAGGACGTGAAGAGTATAACCAGATTCTCTCAACAAAAAGAGCTGACTCCGTTCGCCAGTTATTAATCGAGAAATACCAGATTGATGGCCACCGAATTGAATCTATTGGATTCGGTGAAATTGATCCGGTTGCTAGCAATATTACATCAGAAGGAAGGCAACAGAACCGTCGGGTAATAGCTGAAGTCATCCAGTAATATTAGCTCACTGAAAACACCAGCAGGCTGATCAATGTTATCTACTTGATAACCAGTCTGCTGGTTAGCTGACAATCGTTAACTTTCCGATTTGCTTTGCCTTCCTCCAAGAGAAAGAAGAGAAAAAATAATGGGAGCCCCTAATGTCAGCCATAATCCTACTATTGAATTCACGATAAACATGACCAGATAATATTCTCCATTCTGAACCTCTGGAAAAAAACTTCTGCTAGCCTTTAGATAAAAAACCAGAACAATCAGTCCAACCGCACTACGTAATAAGCGCTGCCAGATATTTCCAGAGCCACTGTAATGCAGGAATTGGGACGTAATCATATACCCCATGCCAAACCCAAGGCTTATAGCAACAAGCCCCGTCATGATTGGCATATCTAACATCCAATAAAGAAGATAAAGCCCCCCCAAGAACAACCACAAACCTCCAGCCAGAAACCAAAAAGTTTGCTTCTTCAACCATTGCGTAACCCTGTCTCCCCACACATAGTTCGCCCATAGCAGTAATGCTGCCAGAAGCCAACCTCCGAGAATATCTCCCGGAAAGTGGAGACCAAAGTAGACTCTTGAAAACCCTATCAGTAAAGCAATTGATAGGGCCACAGCCCAGAACCATCGTTTAGCGACGCTGATAGCCAGCATAATCCATAATAGTGCTGAGTTTTGAGAGTGACCACTTGGCATACCATAACCCCACTCCCTATCAGGTGTAATAGCTGGATCAACATCAAATGGCCTTGGTAAAGCGAATAAGTCCTTGAAACTGACATTGATAAAAAATGACAATAAAAACAGGGTGCAAACACGAACCATAAAATGAAAATTCAAACACCAGAGTAGAAACGGGAGGAAATAAATATAATACTTCCCCCCCAGATCCGTGGTGTGCTGCATGAATGTATCAGCTACTGGATTTCGGTATTGTTGTATCAAGGCAACAAAATCCAACCCCCACTGGAGTAAATCAGTCACAAACAGCTCCTTTCTTATTTTGGTTTGCAGCTTAAAAACAGAGCACTCATATCAGTCAATAACAAAAACGGCCTGAAGTTGCTCCATGAATCTTCTTTTATTTAAAATAAAACCATAAACTTACAAATTATTTCTATAACAATCTCCTGATCATACTCAATTGTTCGATAGTTAAATATCAGGATATTGCCTTTGAAAAAGGCTCTAGCTTGAATCCACCTAATGAAGTTTTGAAATCGACTAGCCAATTAACAAACATTACCATTTGCTTACTTAAAGCATTACCAAAACAAACAATAAAGGAGCATGGACAATCATATTTTCAACATCAACATTATTGTAAATGTTCCTACCACTACATATAACGACAAGGCAAAAGAGTATTGCTTGAAAGTTATTATCTACTGGTTTTCTATATAAAACTTCTGACGTATGGAAAGGTAGCAGTGAATTTCTTCCGAGTCACAGAAAACAACAAACAATGCTTTTATTCTAATAATTCAAGAGGGATATTTACCTATAAAGCAAAAGAAAACCGATAACCAAATTATGATTAGTAATTATGAATCACTTCATTTATCAAATAGCCTAATTAGCACATAAGCCTTTCCAAAGACCATCTATGGGGTGATAGCCACAGCCTTCTCCCTGACTATCTTTCTTTAATATTTCAAATTTGACTATAGGCTCAAAATCAAGAGCTTTAACATAATTATAATGCTCCCTTGAATTGGCAAACCAGCGCAGCTGGCCTCTCTCTGCATACTTGCTACCCTTTCCCTGAGCAAAATACCATCTCTGGGAAACGGCACTACCGGGCAAACAATGCTCCAGTGTTAATTTTCCCGATAACCAGCTTAAGCAAAACTGCTCCCCTGCTTGTTTATTAAACAGTTTTTTGGAAACAAGGTCATAGCGCCAGGTCTGGTGACTTACCGAGCTACAGGCACTTACCTGAACCTTTGCTCCACCAAAACAGTCGTACTGCCCAACACTATCCACATGACATTGCGTTACCGCAAGACAATGATTGCTTCTGAAATCACCAAGCTGCAGGTCTTCTGTCAGTTTTATTTGCTTTGACTGCCATGGCCAATGACCTGACCAGCTCCAGAATTCAACTTCCTGTTGTTGCAGAGTCTCTTCATCAACTTCAAATTCTGAACACTCCACCCTACCTGTAAAAGGGCTCAGATAGCATTGATCATCTCCAGTTTCAGAGCCAATAAAGCTAAAAGTGACAGGTGAAGGAGCATCAGTATTACTTTGCAATAGTTTTACAAATGCAAGAGTATCAAGAAAATCCACTCGACTGAAAAAATGATCCTGTTGATTAAAAAACCACAACTGCTTCAAACTTGCTGGCTGACAAATATCCATAGATAAGCTTTTCGACAACCGGGTCAAACACAGATCTGCCCTTCTTTCCAATGAGTGAATTCGTTTATTTTGAAAGTCGAACATCCACCTCTGCTCAGAATTTTGTTCGTTACACTCCTCGAGCATAACCCTATTGCTGTTAACACAGCCATCTATCAGCCTATTTTCTTCAGAGCTGCAGCCTTCCAGCTCTTCCTTCACCACGAAACACTGGCCTGTATCTTTCTGTTTTAAAAGAAAGTTATTGGCATGTATCTGAGGTTTAACATCATCAATCCCATAGGCGTGATTTCCGGAGATCATGATCAATAGATAGAAACATACCTGGTATAAAGGTCGATAGGCTGAATTGAGAATCATGTGTATACCCGAAATTTATTTCAGTAAAGATTCCGCGAACCAGTAAACACTCATTCAACGGAGAACCAGGATTTATCTATTTTTATTGGCCATGATCCTGAAAAATTAAGCCCCAAAAAACAAAAAAACCCCGCAAAGCGAGGTTTTTGGCAAGAACGATTGCTGCTTTCTATTAGAATTGATCAGGAGATAAGGTAAATAGTTCCTCAGTTCCCGAAAGGGCAGCTGCAGCTGAACTTTCAAAGCGAGGCATTAAACGCTTGAAATAATAACGAGCAGTCACCTGCTTGGCTTCCAGCCA
This sequence comes from Endozoicomonas atrinae, assembly GCF_001647025.1. GTDB lineage: Bacteria > Pseudomonadota > Gammaproteobacteria > Pseudomonadales > Endozoicomonadaceae > Endozoicomonas > Endozoicomonas atrinae. The sequence goes on along the minus strand of NZ_LUKQ02000019.1, from coordinate 24,693 downwards.
GGATTGATCGTCACCACCTTCCGCAAGCTTGTTTGCTGCCGTTTTAGACATTAATGACCACATCCAACCATAGGCAACATAAGCAAAAGCATTCAAGTAATCGACACAGGCTGTATTAATGACGTTAGGGTCATTTTTGGATTGCGACAGAAGGTTGCGAGTAAGTTCCTCAAGCTTATCAACAGCAGTCAATAGTTCTTCAGCAAATTCATCATTTGAATCAACTGAAGCCCGAACTTCACACAGGAATGTTTCAAGGTAGGCACCGCCGCTCAGGGCTATTTTACGTCCAAGTAAATCCAGTGCCTGAATGCCGTTAGTTCCCTCGTAGATCTGAGTGATACGAACATCCCGAACCAGCTGCTCCTGCCCCCACTCTCGAATAAAGCCATGGCCACCAAACACCTGTTGACCTGCAACACAGCTTTCCAGACCAGCATCGGTCAAAAATGCTTTAACCACAGGGGTTAATAATGCCACCAAGGCTGAAGCCTTTTCTTTTTCATGCTCATCCTGACTGAACTTGGCAGTATCCAGTTGCTTGGCCACATAAGTGGAGAAAGCCCGACCACCTTCATTCAAGGCTTTCATATTCAGTAACATCCGCCGGATATCCCCATGAACCATGAGAGGATCCGCCGCTTTATCTTTTTGAACAGAGCCACTGGCTGAGCGTCCCTGGGTACGATCCTGAGCATATTCCAAGGCATTCTGGTACGACATCTCACTACTGCCTAGCCCCTGGATCCCAACAAACAGACGCTCGTAGTTCATCATGGTGAACATGGCATTCAAGCCTTTATTCAACTCACCAACCAGATACCCCTTAGCCCCATCAAAATTCATGACACAGGTTGCTGAGGCGTTGATGCCCATCTTATGCTCAATCGAACCACAGGCCAGAGTGTTCCTTTCCCCCAGAGACCCATCCTCATTCACCAGGAACTTAGGCACAAGAAACAGAGAGATACCTTTTGGCCCGGGAGGCGCATCGGGGAGCTTAGCTAACACAAGGTGGATAATATTCTCGGTAAGATCGTGCTCCCCACCGGTAATAAAGATTTTGGTACCGGTGATAGCATAGCTGCCATCTCCATTATCTTCCGCCTTGGTACGAATGATCCCAAGATCACTGCCAGCATGAGGTTCGGTCAGGCACATGGTGCCAGCCCACTCGCCGGAATACATTTGGGGCAGGTATGATTCTTTAAGCGCATCGGAAGCGTGAGCATCGATAGCCAGACTGGCACCGGCCCCCAGACTGGGATAGAGGGTGAATGCCAGACTGGCACTACAGACCATTTCATCAAACTGGGCAGCCAGCACCTTGGGCATCCCCATACCGCCATAAACGGGGTTACCACCAAGCCCGGTCCATCCACCTTCAGCAAACAACTTATAGGCCTCTTTATAACCTTCTGGAGTAGTAACCTGGCCGCTATCCCACTTACACCCTTCCTCGTCTCCCGAGCGATTCAGCGGTGCAATAGTACGAGATGCCAGTTTGGCGGCTTCTTCCAGAATCGCATCTGCAGTTTCCTGATCAACCGTTTCACTGACCGCAGGCCACTGAGACCACTGCTCTGCCACGTTGAATACGTCATACATTACGAAGCGCATATCACGAAGGGGGGCTTTGTACTCGGCCATTACTCTCCACTCCTGGAATTATTCTTCTTACTATAGGAATACAGCCATTATCCTACTGAGTTATACGCAGAAAGACCCAAAGTGGCTCATAGCTGTTTTACTGGCAACCTGTCAGATTTGAGTGTTCATGATAGTGTTGAGAAACGGTGATAAAAATGTCTGCTTCTGAAGAAAATAGCAGGGCTACTTGACGAAGAAGCGGGAGATTCAGCCCCATTTATCGCAACTACACCAGAACAGCTTTTAATCAAACAGGCTGTTGAGTTCCGTGGTGCTATTTTACCCGAAGAGTGCCTGTTTTTCAGCAAAAGACTGTGGTTCTTTGTGTTTAATTGTCGTATTTAGAAATTAAAGAAAACTTCAATGCCGAAGTAGCGGTCATCAAGGTCGAGTGACTTTTTCCGATAAGAGGAAAAGCTGAAAGCTGGAGGCATAATACTTAAGCGAATCGACAAGTTTTGTATTGCTCCTTCGTCACTGTCACCTCCGATCCACTGACTGATTTTTCCAACCGGGTCGAGCAGAAACAGAGCGGTAGAACCCAAAGTCCTGGAGCCCATCACTTCACTGTCATTATCCAGAATGTTCAGTTTTTTCTGATAAGCCCATTCTCCATATAGCCAGCCACCAACAGGCGTGACGATGATATCCTGAATAGAAGGCGGCTCACACATCGCCTCAATGCCATATTCATACAGAAATGTGGACATCAAAAAAGAGTAAACAAACGAGTTCCACTGGTTATACCCTGATGAACGAGCCATTACATAGTACACGCCACCAAAATAAGGGTGCCCGATATAATTGACGTACCATTCATCGGTGTCCCATACAGGTCCTGATTTTACATTGCTCCACCACTTTTTGATGGGTCTGATTTCTGACTTATCCCATTTGGAAACACTTTCTGGCAACAGAGCGATCACCCCCAGAACACCCAACGCCAATCCGAACGTTACTTTTGTTTGGTACCAAAGCTTAGCTTGATTCTCTTCCGGATACTTATCAAACAGCGTGATATCCCAGCCTTTGTCTTTATCTTTCAAAGACCAGCGCCAGTCGTCGGACGGCAATGGAGCGTGCTGCTCAAATGATTGAGGATAGTTGGCAAGATCATTTTGTGGCTGACGACGACTGTATAGTTCTGCCTTAGAGGCTGGTATTTGATCATCTGCAGCAGACAATGGAACCGAGAGATCAAGCTCCCTTTTGAAGTCATTAGAAAAAACAGGCTCCAGAAACCCCGAGAACAAAAAAAAGATGACAAGAAGAATCAACAGGCTTTTTATCGTTTGGGTATTCTTCTTCATAATGATGCGACATCAACACAGCGTTATTTGCTGAATTCAGCTCCAAGGTCTTAGAAAACAAACCCATTTGTATAGACCATATTCTCATAGCTGGCAAAGCACATAATGCTTCTTAATAACTGAACCCACACGCACCAAAATAGTGAGAAAGGGAGAAAAAACCATTTTCTGCTGTAATCTCCATCAACATCCATCATAAAAAAGTGCCAATTGCCGATGAAGTAAGCTAACTTAATTTTGATGTCTTCTTTATTGTTTGATCGTTTATCGGATCAAATCGTGTTGATTCGATTGCTCAGTCCAGGAAGATAATACCAATTAAACTTTGTAAACCCGTTATGAGCATGATGGACTGGAGTGTAAGACAAGGCGAAGTGACGAGGCATAGCCATAGCTATGGCGAGGAGCTTCAACGCAGGAATACGCTTCAGGCCTTCAGCGAAATTGGAAGTGAGAAAGTGCAACTGGTATAAGCTGTCCTGCTGTTCCGATATTGTTGACCAGATAGCCAGGCGTCTTATGCGATATCTTCTAGCCCTGATAGTGGCAATCCTGCAGATTTTTTTATCAACCCTGATTAACCAGCTGACAAGTTTTCTGGTTAAACCTCGCGCTCGAACCTTATCAAGAAAAGAGCGTATCAAACGCAACTGGGTAAGAACGATCTGGCTAGTGGCAAGTACCCTCATGCTATTTAATCCAGCACTTCCCGTTATTATGATTATTGCGTTACCTACGACCTTCCTGAGTTTTATGATTCTTGATGAAATGCAGTGACCCTTCTTGGACTGAGGCTGAAAAAGCGGGGCATAAAGCAATAAACCACCAATAAAAAAGGCTACCAACAGGTAGCCTAAAAATTAGCTTTCAGTCTGCCAGACAAGCTAATTAAACGTCGCCAAAGTCTTCTTCTTTCATAGCCAGAAGGTTGTCTGCACCAGACTCGATGCAGGCCTTGTGCATCTGGGCTCTTGGTAACAGACGCTGGAAGTAGAACTGCGCAGTCTGGATCTTAGCCCTATAGAACCCTTCTTCAGTGGTACCATTGGCCAGAGCTTCTTTTGCAGTCAGTGCCATCCGGGCCCAGAAGTAAGCAAGACAGGCATAGCCGGAGTACATGAGGTAATCAACAGAAGCAGCTCCAACCTCTTCTTTGTTCTGCATGGCCTTCATTCCGATCTGCATGGTCAGATCGCCCCATTCCTTATTCAGTGCAGTCAATGGCTTGATAAACTCCTGAAGCGCTTCATTGTCTGCCTGTGCCTGACAGAACTTATGAACCACCTTGGTGAAAGGCTTCATGGTGGCACCCTGAGTCATCAGAACTTTACGCCCCAACAGATCCAGAGCCTGAATACCAGTGGTTCCCTCATAAAGCATGGAGATACGGCAGTCACGAACATTCTGCTCCATACCCCACTCACTGATAAAGCCATGGCCACCGTAACATTGCACACCATGGTTAGCTGCTTCAAAGCCTGTCTCAGTCATGAACGCCTTAACAATAGGAGTCAGGAAACTCAATTCCAGATCCGCTTGTTTCCTGACTTCTTCATCAGGGCTGTTCATTAAGTCCGCAATTTGTGCCGTGTAGTAAACCAGTGCCCGGTTACCTTCCGCCAGTGCCTTGATGGTCAACAGCATGCGGCGAACATCAGGGTGAACAATGATCGGGTCGGCAGGGCCATCAGGATTCTTCGGACCGGAGAGTGAGCGCATCTGCAGTCGGTCACGGGCATATCGGACAGCGCCTTGATAAGCCACTTCTGCATGGGCGAGCCCCTGAATACCTGTGCCCAGACGCGCAGAGTTCATAAAAGTGAACATGCAGTTCAAACCTTTATTCGGCTCACCAATCAAATAACCGGTTGCATCGTCAAAGTTCATCACACAGGTGGCGTTACCATGAATACCCATCTTGTGCTCGATGGAACCACAGCTGACACCATTGGCTTCTCCTGGAGCATCCGGGCGACGGCGGGGAACAATAAACAGGGAGATACCTTTGGTGCCTTCAGGAGCTCCTGGAAGACGTGCAAGAACGATATGAACAATATTCTCTGCCATATCGTGCTCCCCGGCAGAGATAAAGATTTTGGTGCCGGTAATACGATAAGTGCCGTCTTCCTGAGGTACCGCCTTGGTTTTCAGCATACCCAGATCAGTACCACAGTGAGATTCGGTCAGACACATGGTACCTGTCCACTCACCGGAAATCAGGCGGGTAAGATACGTTTCTTTCTGCTCATCCGTACCATGAGCCTCCAGAGTATTCATTGCGCCATGACTCAGCCCGGGATACATCCCCCAGGACCAGTTGGATTCCCCCATCATTTCACTGAGAACCAGGCCCAGCGAAGCAGGAAGTCCCTGGCCACCATGTTCAGCATCACTGGCCAGTGAGGGCCAGCCGCCTTCGACAAACTGCTGGTAGGCTTCTTTGAATCCGGTTGGGGTTTTCACGCCTTCTTCAGTCCAGGTACAACCTTCCTCATCACCGACACGGTTTAGCGGTGAAAGTACCTGCTCACAGAATTTGGCGCCTTCCTCCAGGATCGCATCCACCATATCCGGAGTAGCATCCTGGCCTTCAGGGAGGTTCGCGTAATGTTCTTCGTAGCCCAGGACTTCATTACGGACAAACCGGATATCTCGCAGGGGGGCTTTATATTCTGGCATGACGCATCCTCGATATTCTTTTACTTATGGATGTAAATAAGTATAGCACTATTTCAAACAGTTGTTTGAAACTTACGTTTAGACAGGATTAATGTCAATACATGTCGACAAAAGTTATTGCAGGTGAATATTTGATAGACGAGTGGAAAGGTTATTAAATCAACCGGTGAATGATATGAGCCTAAAAGAAGAACAAAGATTGTAGTCTGTAAACGCCATGAAAATTATTGGCTGAAGGAATAGTGGACGTCGCTGTCGGAGGGGCAGGCAGCGACAGGACAGAGGAAAGCCTGTCGCCATTCTCTTCTTAAGATTGGTTGACCAACCGTCTGATCCGTCAAACCAGTGTTGAAATATCCAGATACTCCGCAACCCGGCCGGAGCTGGTATCAGAAAGAAATGGCACCACTCCAAGACATGGCGCCGGGATCATATTTTTCAGAGTCGCTAAGTTTTCATCATAACGACTCATATCAGGATCCATCTGATTTGCCACCCAGCCTGCCAACCTGACACCATCACGGAGAATGGCTTCAACAGTCAGCAACGCATGGCTGATACAGCCCAGCTTCATGCCAACCACCAGAATGGCAGGGGTATTCAGCTCTTTTGCCAGCCCGGTGAGCATCTCCCGTGAGTTCAGGGGTACCCGCCAGCCACCAGCACCTTCGATCAGGGCCAGATCATTTTTACGCATCAAGGCACCACGACAGTAACCCACCAGTCGATCCAGAGTCATACTAACTCCAACTTCAGCTGCGGCAATATGAGGTGCAATGGGAGGCTCCAGAGCCAGAGGGTTTACCTGTTCGTAAGGTAGAGAAAGCGTCATCGCCTCCATCAAGGCCAATGCATCCTCATTTTTCAGGCCGCTTTCCGTTTGGTGACATCCCGCAGAAACCGGTTTTAAGGCCAGAGTCGTTAATCCTTTTAATCGAGCCGCCTCAAGTAGCCCGCAGGTAACGACCGTTTTCCCGGCATCGGTATCTGTGCCGGTAACAAAATAAGTTTTCCCCATTAACTACTGCTCTCAATGTGGTTTCTGCAAAACGCCATAGATTACCTGATAGGTCAAAGGCAACCCTTCCGGCTGCCGCACTTGTTCATAAGCCTGCTTCAATGCTTCAAGCTTCCGTCGAGTCAACAGTCCACCTTTATCCGCTAATACGGTGTTTACCCCCAGGGACTTCAAACTGCGTAATAGCGTGATCATACCTGGATAGAAGAGTGTTTCAGTTTTCAGCGAAAAAGCCTGTCGAACCAAGTCACTGCCATTCAAACACTGTTTCTGAATTTCAAAAGAGTCAAAGCGGTTAACCCGACCTGTTTCTCCTGCCAGGCACCATGCTTTATCCAATTCTTTCAGACTGCCTTCAGCCAGGGTAGAAAATACAAAAGTCCCACCAGGCTTTAGCACTCTACTGACCTCGCAAAGCACTTTCTCAAAGCTGCACCATTGAATAGCCAGACTGGAATAAATCAGATCAACTGCATTGGACTGAAATGGGATGGACTCAATGTCACCAGAACACCAGCGAACACGGGGGTGGCTGGTATTTCTCTGGGCAAATTGAAGCATCCCCATGGCCAGATCCATACCGATAACCACGGCATCGTCATATCGTTCCGCCAACGCCGGTGAGTGCAAGCCGGTTCCGGTACCCAAGTCAAGAATGCATTGGGAAGGCTGCAAGCCTTTTGAGTTAAGTTGTTTTGATCTAAGTTGTGCCGGTAATCCAAGCATCGTCCGGGCAGCAACACGCTTTTGCAATATGGCCGCCTGATCATAACTGTCAGCAGCCCGGCTGAAGTTCTCAGCAATGCGCTGCTTTACACGAGTTTCTGCCCCGTCTGTTGTCACACTTCTGGCAGAAGAGACAGGTTGAAGATCTGTTATGACACCTGCAACTTCATTATGAACAAGGATCGAGTTCATGTTGTGACACTCCCTGTCCCACTGGAGAGTCTCCGCACCTCACTGACAACAGGTTCGGGATCATCCATAAAGAAACAATGCCCGCCATCCAGAACCTGCACTCGATGCTTCGGAAAATTTTGTTCTATGGCGTTAGCTGCCCCCGCAGGGACAAGAGCATCCTCTTTACCAAACAGATGTGTCACCGGGCAGCGAATATCACTAAATGCTGAACGAGTATCACTCTTTCCCAATATTTCCAAAAGACTCAACAGAGTGCTGTCTTCAGCCTGATGATCAAGGTCAGCATCAGCCATTAATGCCTGCAGAGCTTTTGACAGTTCTTTCCGTCTTGGACTGCCAGCGCTGCAGAGCAGAACAAACTGCTGCAGTGTCTTTTCACGGGACTGGGACATTCCTTGATAAAAGCTGGTAAACAGCGCCGGATCCATTGCCTGTTTCCAGTCGTCATTCTGCACAAAACAGGCATTAGCCCCCAGGTTAACGACAGCTGCCACATTATTTGGATACCGGCTGGCATACAGTGATGCCAGCATACCGCCAAGCGACCACCCCACCAGTACCGCTGGCTTTTCAAACAGCTGGTGATCCAGATAAGCCAGCAATGAGTTCCAGTCATGGCTTGTTTTGCAGGCTTCCGACTCACGAACCAATCCAGGCAACTCCACAATGGAAACCCTTCGATGGTCGGCATCCAGAGCTTCGGCCAGGGGTTCCATCGCACCGGCAGGCATTGCCCATCCACTGATTAAAACAATCGGGTACTGGCTCATCAGGACAACACTCCTGTCATCGGCAAAGAATCGGTCAACACGGCAGGTTCATCAGAAAAATCTACAGTACCTACCGACTGTGCAGCCATTTTAAGGGCATCCAGGAGGCGGTCGACATGATGCAACTCATGAGATGCGCTGAAGGTAATGCGTAACCGGGAAGATCCTTTCGGTACCGTCGGGGGGCGGATAGCCGTGACCAGGATTCCCTGCTCAGACAACCTTTTGCTCATTTCCATCGCCCGTCTTTCACAACCAATCAGTAACGGCTGTATCGGTGTTTGCGAAGGCATCAGGGGCAAACCCAGCTGCTCACAGCCAAACCTGAAATACTGAATCAGTGATTGCAAATGCTCCCTGCGCCAGTGTTGTTCCTGTAAAAGCAGCAGGCTGGTGCGGGTCGCCGAAGCCACCGCCGGAGGCATGGACGTGGTATAGATATAAGTCCGGGCAAACTGAATCAGTGTCTCGATCAGCGCGTCACTCCCAGCAACAAACGCACCGGAAGTTCCAAACGCTTTACCCAATGTGCCCACCAGCACGGGCAGCTCTTTCTGGCTTAACCCGTAAGCTTCAGCAACTCCACCACCGGTTTCTCCCAGGAAACCAAAGCCATGGGCATCATCCACCATCAGCCAGGCCTGATACTGCTCAGCAAGATCCGACAGTGCCTTTACCGGCGCCACATCGCCATCCATGCTGAACACACCATCGGTGACGATCAGCTTGCGTCGGGCACTGGTTTTCTGCAGTCGATTGTTGAGATTATCGACATCATTATGCAGATAACGCTGAAAACGTGCGCCAGACAGCTGCCCGGCATCCAGCAATGAAGCATGATTCAGGCGATCCTGAAATACCGCATCCTGCTTACCCAGCAAAGCACTGATAATGCCCAGATTGGCCATATAGCCGTTGGAAAAGAGCAAAGCACGCTCTCTGCCGGTAAATTCAGCGAGTTCTTCTTCCAGCTGGTGATGTGCTCTGCTGTGCCCCACCACCAGATGTGAAGCACCACCACCCAATCCATAGTTATCCGTTGCCTGTCGAAAGCTCGCTATGACATCCGGATGGTTTGCCAGCCCAAGGTAGTCATTGCTGCAGAACGCTAGATAGTGCTGGCCATTGATAATGACCTCAGGCCCCTGGGGAGAGTCCAGCGTTTTACGACGGCGATAGAGGCCTGCAGCATAACGAGCCTCAAGATCCTGTTCCAGATTGAAGCTCATCAGCCATGACCAGCCATATTTCGATCAGACTTGCTCGCTTCGGCCATCGCATCGTAATAATGATCATTGCTTTTTTCAGCATCGTACATCGCTTTGATCGGGCATGTTTGTGGCGCCAATAGCTCACCCCAGTCATGGCCTTTATTGATGCCAAGCTTTTCAAACAGCTGTCGATCCTTATTCGCTTCGGGGTTGGCGGTTGTCAGCAGCTTGTCTCCAAGGAAGATTGAGTTGGCACCCGCAAGAAATGCCAGAGCCTGAAGCTCATCACTCATCTGCTCCCGTCCGGCAGACAAGCGAACATTGGATGCCGGCATCATAATTTTGGCCACGGCAATGGTGCGGACAAAATCAATACCTTCCACCGCATCAACGTCTTCCAATGGCGTACCGGCGACTTTCACCAGCATATTGATGGGTACACTCTCCGGATGTTTGGGCATGTTGGCCAGCTGAACCAGCATCCCGGCACGATCGCGCTCGGTTTCACCCAGGCCCACAATACCTCCACTGCAGACATTCATACCCGCTTCCCGGACAAAAGACAGGGTGTTCAAACGGTCAGAGTAAGTACGGGTGGTAATGATGTTGCCATAGAACTCTGGCGAGGTATCAAGGTTGTGGTTGTAGTAGTCCAGTCCTGCCTGAGCCAGCTCCGATGCCTGATCCTCGCTCAGCATGCCCAGAGTCATACAGGACTCAAGGCCCAGTTCTTTTACACCTTTGATCATCTCAATGATGTAGGGCATGTCTTTGGCGGGAGGATTTTTCCAGGCGGCCCCCATACAGAAACGCGTAGCTCCGGATGCCTTGGCCCGTTGAGCTTCCTCCAGCACCTTTTTTACTTCCATCAATTTCTCTTTTTCCAGACCGGTGTTGTAGTGGCCACTCTGGGGGCAATATTTACAGTCCTCTGGACAGGCGCCCGTCTTGATCGACAGCAATGTGCTAACTTGCACCTGGTTTGGATCAAAATGTTCTCTGTGAGCCAGTTGGGCCTGAAAGATAAGATCATTGAACGGCTTTTGGAAAAGCGCTTCTACTTCTGAGAGAGTCCAGTCATGGCGAAGAGGGCTGGAGAAATTTTCTGCTAAAGCTGGGCTGGTACTGGTCATGACATCCTCTGGGGGAGCACTTCACTGAAACACCGGTCACTGGGAGCAAAACCCTTGTTAACGGAGACCTGAGTTTTATTAATTCTTTGAGTTAACAACCATGAAAATGACACTGCCAATAAGTACAACGACATTTTCATAATAAAGATGCGAAAGATGATAACGGAATTACAGTCACCGTCAATCTATGAAATTCTTAAAGGTTTACAACTGGTCTAATTTTAAACAAAAAATACAGATCAAATGCATTCTTTGCCGGGGCTTTACAACGCTTGCCCAACCGCTCTGCCATCTATGTCTGGCAACATGCCCTGCCCCGCAGTGCTTTTGCTCGTGCTGCGGCCTGCCCATTCAAGACAGTGAAACGGGCATTTGTGGCCAGTGTCTGAAGCAACCGCCATTATTTGACCACTGCCTTTCACCATTTCTGTACCATTTTCCTGTCAACCGGATATTACACATGGTGAAATACCAGTCCAGACTGGAACTGATAAAGCCAATGGCGTCATCACTCGCTGAATTGTTGATGGACTATTACCTTGATGATCAGTGGCCAGAAATCATGCTGCCGGTACCACTGCACCGCAAAAGGTTGCGGGAAAGAGGCTATGACCAGACGCTACTGCTGACCAAAGCCCTGAAAAAACAGCTCAACACCCAAGGCCTGAACATTGACCAACAGTTGATCAAAAGAATCATTCACTCAGCGCCTCAGCAAAGCCTGGACGCTACCGCCCGGCAGAAAAACATTCGCAATGCGTTTACTTTGAACCGTAAACCAGAGTGGAAGCACGTTGCCTTAGTCGATGATGTGGTAACCACAGGTGCCACCGTCAGTGAGATAACCCGACTGTTGAAAAAAAGCGGTGTTGAACGCGTGGATATCTGGAGTATTGCCCGAACACCAGAAGCCTGATCATCACTGACCATTATTCATGATGGCCAATCCTGACAGCTCGTGGCTAAGACCAGCAATCAACCGGTCAGTTGCTTTTGACAGCGCATTCACCAGTGCAGTGTAACCGTCAGAGTTCAGGGGCTCCTTGAAGCTGAACGGCTGAGATTTCAACAGCTCTCCCTGACCATCCAGCAAAGACCACTCCCCGGCTACCTCGGCATAACCCTGGTAGCTGCCATTAAATTTTTGAACATTAACCAGCAAGGTTGCCACTTCAGGCGTATTCATCTGAGGAGTGCTTTGTACTAACCAGTAGCGATTTTGCTCCTGTCGTAGCCCAACCAGAAGACGGTTCGATAACTGCGTCGAAATATTCTCTGCCCAAAGATGCTGTTGAGCAACCACCGCCTCAGTCGGTGACGTTTGGTAGACAATACCTTTACTGCCGAGAAGGTTATCCATGCCAACCGGTGCAAGAACAATGATGGGTTTCGACGCCTTATAGTCAGCATTCGCTTTGATTGGTACAGGTTCAAGAAGATAGCTTTTTGTCTGAGGTGCTTTCGCACCGCACCCTGCCAGCAAGGATAGGATAACCGTAACAGCGAGCAATACTTTCATGGGTTGCTTCCTTTGACAGGGATAGGATCAGCCACTCCTTTTGTGCCAAAAATAAGGGCGTCTGGCTGTTCATTTAAGGTTTTCAGTAAGGGATCCAGCTGCCCCAACGCCTGATTGATGCGCAACAGTACTTGTGCAATTTCTGCGTAGTTAGTCGAGTCGGGACTAAACCCTTTCAAAATAGACCTCAGATCGGCCAGGGTTCTATGGGCAGTCTGTGGAAGTTGCTGCGTCTCTTTCTGCGCCAGCAGGCTGTCGACGTCCTTCAGTGTTTTCTGAAGCTGTTGACCCGCCCCATCAAGACGCACAAGACTCTGGTTCAAATAATCAACCGTCTTATCAACAGGCAGTTTTTCCAGCTTGGTAAGAATATGTTCAATTTGATGCTGCAGCAGAACAAACTCACCCTCTATGGTCGGAAATACGTTATAACCATAATACGTTCTGACAGCATCGGGTTTGGAGGCGTGCACTTCATCGGGATAAAAGTCGATATCAATATACAAAGAGCCTGAAAGAAAGTTTGCCGTTTTGAGGGATGCACGAAGGCCATTTTTAAAGGCATCTGCAAAGCTCTGTTCCAGCTGATCAATGGTTTCCCGGGAAGATGCCAGGTGATCAATACGTTCAAGCTCGATATTGACCAGGACAGGAATTTTCATGGTAGCCACCGAGGCCTTTCCGCTCAGCACAAAAGGAACCTGCTTTACCGTGCCGATACGAATGCCACGATACTCAACCGGGGCTCCCGGTGAGAGGCCACGCACAGAATCAGCAAACAACATGGCATAGGGGATCAGCTTCTCATACATATTCGCCCGAACATCCTGGAGATTGTCATAGAGTTCAAACTCAGGCATTTCTCCATTTAACTGCTCCCCTTCCGGGGAGCCCTCAGGAACCGCAAAAGTGACTCCACCGGAAATCAACGTTTCCAACGAAGCAAAGTCGATACTGAATCCCTGGGCGTTCAGATTAATGTCCATACCCGAGTTGAGCCAGAACCGACTGCGGGTTCGAAGCAGACCACTGTATGGCTGGAAGATAAACAGCTGATAGGTAGCCCGGTGTTTATCCACATCAAATCCGGTTTTCTCAACCCGCCCCACCACATAACCTTCAAACATGACTGGATCACCGATGGCCAGTTTTCCCGCCTCACTGGCAACCAGTATCACCCGGGTTCCCTTGATGTCAGGCCCTGCAATGGGAGGGGCACTGAGCATGACAAAATCAGATCGCTTCTCTTTTGAATCACCGGGTTCCAGCTCTATATAAGGGCCTGAAAGCAGGGTTTCCAAACCGGTCACACCTTCAGTGCCAATGCGTGGCTTCACCAGCCAGAACTCGCTGTCTTTACGCAACATGCGATCGGTACCACTGTCCATTCGAACCGTCAGGTCAATCTGACTGTAGTCTTTACTCAATTTGACGGCAGTCACCATACCCACTTTGACACTGCGCACTTTAACCAGTGTTTTGTCTGGCACCACTCCCTCGGCAGTCTGTACGGTTAAATGGATCTCAGGTCCCTGCTGACTCATGTACTGATAGACCATCCAGCCGGCCACAATCAACGACACAATCGGGATGATCCAGACTGGAGAAAAATGCCGGTCCGGGGATACCGTTGCTGTTGGTTTTTGTTCGTCCATTAAAGCTCTGCCTTTTGGTCAAACCTCAGGCAGCCCTTGGAGGTCATATGTCCATTGTCTTGAGTGCAGGGAATGTTTTCCCAGAGAATTCGTGGATCGAAAAATCGTGTGGAGAGCAGGGTAAAGATCACCACCAGGGCAAAATAAAAGACCGCTCTGCCAGGCGTAACACGCATAAGCTCACCAAATTGAACCAGCGCTGCAAGGATCGCGACAACGAAGACATCAATCATCGACCAACGCCCAATAACCTCAATAAACCGATAGAGTTTTAGTCTCTCAAGAACCACCTTCGAGACCTCTTCTTCCCGCCTGCGCTGGGACCAGAGCAGGTGGATCAGAATCAGCATCTTGGTCAGTGGCAGAATAATACTGGCGGTCAGAATCACCAGCGCAACCGGATAAGAACCCAGCTTCCAGAGTAATATCACGCCATCCATGATGGTGGAGCCGTCCGAGTCACCAAAACTGGTGGTGTACATCATGGGGTACAGATTTGCCGGAAAGTAAAAGATCAATGACGTCATCAGTACCGCTGTCGTAAGCCTGATACTTTGACCGGGGTTGTATGGGTACAGTCGAAAATGGCAGCGCTGACAGTGCGGAACTTTATCAACGTTGCCATCTGTGGCGGGATTAATCTGGCCACACAAATGGCAAACCAGATGATTACCGGTCAGGTGACTGTCTCCGGGCTGAACATCTGCCGTACTGATCGGTGAAAAAAGATAAGTGCAAAGCCAGTGCCTGTCTGCCATGCGGGAGCATTTAACCACCAGCAGGGCAAAAACAAAGTAAGTCCAGAAAGCAATACCAATGCTGATATCGGACAGGGACGCCATTTTAATAATGCTGACCAGGGCGCCTATAAAGAAAATATCCACCAGCAACCAGGGTTCCACACAAAACACAAAACGAAAAAGCCGTTTAACCCACGTGGAATCACCAAGGTACTGTTGCGATGTTGCTGAGTACCAGGCCATGGCAAACAGAATCATCAACCCCATCAAGTAGAATGCAGGCAGAAAAATGATAGTCAGCAGCAATAATGAGGCCAGTGCAGCCTTATTGAAGTAGAAGAATACAATCAATACATCAATCAGTGCGACCTGCTGTGATATTCCCTCAACATCTATCGCCATAAAGGGAAAGAAACAGCTGACTCCCTGCAGTATCAATGCTGCCAGGCCATAGGCAAATACTTTGCTGTGGCAGCCTTTGATTCGTGTAACGAGCGAGTTACCACAGCGCGGGCATGATGCGACCTGATCTTCAAGTAAACTGGGTACTCGAGAAACCATGCCACATTCCTGACAGGCTGCAAGCAATGGGGAGTCGGAAGGCATACCTGATAACTGCTGGAGATATTGCTATGAAATTATAGAGTCCAACTCAGTTTCTGCATGTCTGGACTATTTTGAGGATTGATTGAGTCTTTTAGGCTCTGTTGACATAAGGTTGCAGGCTCAGCTCAAACCAGAGCGTTTGTGGCAAGGCGCAGGAACGCAGGAATACAAACGTCTTTCAAGTTCCTGCAACGACGTCACGGGCGCCCTGGTTTGAGCCCGAGGGCGGGACGCGCAGTCTGGCACGTATAGCCGCCTTCCAGCTTCGTTGGACTGGTTTGATGTAGAACCACTACACCTACACCAGTCCGCCTCGTGGAAGACGGCTATATGTGCCACTGAGCCTAATAAAGATAACTATTTTCAAACTCTTCGATCTCTTGAGTCATTAATCGAAGCGTTTTTGAAAAAATTTCTACTCCCCGGTGTCTGGATAACCCGGGATAAATCTGCAGATGATAACGGCAGGGATTCCGTATCTGAGCCGGTTGTAACTGGATCAGTTGCCCTTTCCTGATAGCATCCATCACCAGGGAAGTTCTTCCCATAGCGACACCATGACCAAGTTCTGCCAGCTGCAACGTAATATTGGACTGACTGTACTTTTGGACATGGCTTTTTGTCAGGTCAACACCCTGAGAGTCTGCCCAGTATGACCAGATATCAGGATGCGCCTGCCTTGCGGAGCTTATGTCGTATAACAGTGTCAACTCTGGCAGCCTATTGATAAACCGGCTGGCATCGTCCTTGTTACCATTCAAACCATGTGCCTCTGCAAAAGCCGGGGAGCAGACAGGAAAAATAGATTCACTGAACAGGCCAGAGTCTGAGCTGTCGGATGAAGATACTGCCTCATGGGTATATACAATTGCCAGATGGGCATGATGGAGAGAGAAGTCCATTGGGTTTGATATGGCATTAACGGATAACCGAACGTCGGGGATGACTTTCTCAAAATTAACCAGCCTGGGAAACAGCCAGCGAATAGCAAATCCCGGCAAAGAAGAAACAATCAATTCATCCTCGCATTGCTTGCTGCGCTCAGCATAAATCACTTCGGTAATTCGAGTTAAGCTCTCATTGACCACATGAAGCAGGGCTCTGCCTGATGGGGTCGGCACAATACGTCGACCTTCCCTCAGGAACACAGCAAAACCAAGCCTGATTTCCAGCGATTTTATGTGCTGGCTGACAGCCCCCTGACTGATATTCAACTCGCCAGCTGCCTTGGTGAAACTGCCAAGCCGGTAACAACTCTCGAAGGTACGCAGGGTTTGCAGAGATGGCAGTGAAAACTTATTCATTAGTTTTTCTAATGGGTTTGTTATTAGAAAGGGATGGGTTCACCGTATTTCTATTTGATAGTCTTCGGCTGCTTACAAAACTGATTGAATTTTATACAGATCAATCAATAAGAATTCTAATGATGCAGTGAGGCTGCCCAGATATAGCCTCCAAGGGAGCTATTTATGAGCAGCACGTCGAAAGAACCAAGTTTTCAACATGCCTTACTGACCTTTGCAGCCATCGTCTCTGTGATTGGGGTAGGACTATTCCATTTGCAGACCAGTCTACACAGCTTAATGCTTATCTGTCTGATTGTTGGGGCAGGGAGCGCATTAATTCTTGGTTACAGCTACAAAGATATTCATCAGGCCATGAATAACGGCATAAAAACAGCATTGTCAGCCATTTATATCTTTATTCTGATCGGTGTTGTTATTGCCGCTTTCATTGAAAGCGGCACTCTGGCGACATTGGTTTATTACGGAATATCATTCATTGATCCCGTGTTTTTTCTACCCGCAGGCCTGATTCTCTGCAGCCTTATGTCGCTGGCAACCGGAACCAGCTGGGGCACGGTCGGTACAGCCGGCGTTGTTCTGATGAGTATTGGTTCCTGCATGGGGCTACCGTTACCGTTGATCGCAGGCATGGTGATTTCAGGCGCCTGTTTTGGTGACAAGATGTCCCCGGTTTCAGATACCACAAACCTGTCGGCAATGAGTTCAAAAACCAGCCTTTATGCTCATATCAAAAGCATGAGCTATACAACCGGCCCTGTTTACCTCATCTGTCTGGCCATATTCACCTGGCTGGGAATGGGTTACAGCAGTAACACCATGCCAACCCAGCACCTGAACACGTTGATGACCACTCTTGAGAGTCACTTCTCACTGAGCCTTATCACGCTACTGCCACTTCTGGTTATGCTGGTACTTAGCATACGGCAGGTGGCCGCAGAAGTGGCCATGGTTGCAGCAGCGGCAACCGCTGTTCTTTTGGCATTGTTACTGCAGGGAACAGACATCAGTACAGTACTTAACAGCCTGTTCAACGGTGGCAGTGTTCAAACCGGTGTAGAGCAGCTGGACAGCTTACTGAGCCGGGGTGGCATCAATTCCATGATGGGGACACTGTCCCTGTCGTTAATGGCACTGGCCCTGGGTGGCATTCTTGATCGCTTTGGATTTCTCAGGGTATTGATTACCGGTGTCGTCCGACGGGTAAAACGCAGAGCCTCACTGGTAGCAACCACCATTATTTCCGTGTTTTTTGGCAACCTCGCAATGGGGGAAGCCTACATGTCAATCATTCTTGGGGGACAGCTGTTCGGTGACAGTTACGACGCCAGGCAGATTGACCGCTCAGTCATGAGTCGTTCATTGGAAGAAGGAGCCACTCTGACAACGGCACTGATTCCCTGGACAACCGGAGGTGCTTTCTTTGCTGCTACCCTGGGAGTACCTGTTCTCGATTATGCCCCATGGGCCCTGCTGAACTGGATAAACCCTCTGGTCTCCATTGTTTTTGCTTACATGGGAATTGCTTTATTCCGCTGTAAAGAAATTAAAGACAATGCGCCGGCCAGTCAGATAGAAAAATAAAAAATAATTCGCCTGTTCGACGTTATTGAATAGCTATCTCTTAGCTAAATCGCTGAATAACAATAAATGCTTTCACCTCTGAAGAGGCAGGTCGCGTTTGATTTTAAAAATTTCAAGAAAGAATGAATTCGAGAGGGAGAAGTACTCATGAGTAAAAGCGCACTGAATATGTTTGAAGATGTTTTTGCCCAAATGAGGGAGCTGCCGGCAGACCTTCGACAGGACCTTCCTGTTCTTCTGGTAAATCGGAAAGGTGATCATTGCTCTGCTTTTATGCGAACCGAAAATATCATTGGCTATGCGGAGCCTGAAAAAAACTATCGATTAACCTGGCAGGGTTTAGTACCTGAACCTCTGTCAACCGTTTCTGAATCATTAACAACACCTGCCACACCGTCTTTGGTTAATGCGAAAGGAGAGTGGATTAAGGATGTTGATTTGTCCACGAAGGATGCCAACATTCTGGGCGGTATGGGTAGTTTCTTTTTACCCGATGATGAAAAGGAACTGGTTATCCCTGTGGCACCAACCACCCGTGAGCACCTTGCTTTTTATGGCTGCCGGCTGATTAAGGTTGGAGAGGTAGTAAGCTTTGATTCGACCGGTAACTTACCAGTCACTATCACCTCGATTGGTGAGCGCTATGTTGATTCCTATTTAATGGATCAGGATAAGGGAGGAGGAACATACCTGGAGGTTCATGACCGGCCACATTTGCATATGCCATTAAATAAAGATGCCGAAGGTTATTTAATTATTGGCAAACAGACTCAGGAAGGCGACTATTTGATGTCCGCTTTTCAGGTTCCTTTTGGTTATGCCATTGTCATGGCTCCATGGGTTATTCATTCCGATGCTTATCTGGTTGGGCGCTATCTGGTTATCTATTCCGCGACACCTGACTTTTCGACAGTGATTCTGCGTAAGAAAAGCGGAGAGTTGGCACCTATACGTTTTTCAAAGAATGTCAGTTAAAGAGCAGCTGGCCTTATCAGCGGAAGTAAACCAGTTTCAACGGTTCATCTTCAATAAGGCCTTCTTTCAGTAAAGTCAGACAGTCTGGACAGTATACCCACATCCCTTAAGATCAGAATTCCATCCGGTGTCAGTGGCCAGTCTGTACTATTGGTTATAGAATCCCCTCCACAGAACTCAGACTCCTTCGGAGGCCAGCATGAACACGCCTACTCAACATCCATACGACCAGCTGCCCCCTGACCGGGTACTGGACGCCGTTGAGAGCGCAGGATTTCTGAGCGATGCCCGTATTATGGCGCTGAATAGCTATGAGAACCGTGTTTACCAAGTCGGCATTGAGGAAAGTGAACCCCTGATTGCAAAATTCTACCGACCTGAACGCTGGTCAAAGGACCAGATTCAGGAGGAGCATCAGTTCACTCTGGATCTCAAGGCGATGGAGCTACCGGTGGTTGCTCCGATCACGGATAAAGAAGGCAATACGCTGCATGAGTTTGAAGGCTTTCACTTTGCCCTGTTTCCCCGCCAGGGTGGTCATGCGCCTGAACTGGATAACCTCGACAATCTGCTGACGCTTGGCCGCACCCTGGGACGAATGCACAAGCTGGGATCAGCCAGTGACTTCCAGCATCGACCAGCGATCAACCTGCAGCGATATGGGATCGATAATGTTGAGTATCTGCTGGAAAACAACTTTATTCCTTCTTCTCTTCTTGAAGCCTACCAGACCCTGACCCGGGATCTGCTCCATCGTCTGGAGCGCATGAGTCAACAGCATTCGTGGCAATCCATTCGTGTCCATGGTGACTGTCACGGGGGAAATATCCTCTGGCGGAATGATGCCCCTCACTTTGTTGATTTTGACGATACCTGCATGGCTCCGGCAATTCAGGATCTCTGGATGCTCCTGTCCGGAGACCGCAGAGAACAAACCCTGCAAATGGCCGAGATTCTGGAAGGTTACACTGAGTTTATGGATTTCAGCCCTTCAGAGCTGAATCTGGTGGAATACTTCCGCACCCTGCGGTTGCTCAATTACAGTGGCTGGCTGGCAAAGCGCTGGGATGACCCGGCCTTTCCAATGGCGTTTACCTGGTTCAACACCGAACGGTACTGGGCAGAGCATATTCTGGAATTGAGGGAGCAACTGGCAGCTCTGGACGAGCCACCACTTTCGGTCTTTGGACAGGTATAACCACAGAGCACGAAGAAATGCGGTTTTCTTTCTTCGTGCTCTTTGTGTACTTTGTGGTTAAAAAATCAGTCTTCTTCAAACCGGTAAGCATCCGGTGCCAGATTCTCAAATCGGGTGAACTGACCAATAAATGCCAGTCGGCAGGTACCGATGGGGCCATTACGCTGCTTACCGATAATGATTTCAGCAACCCCTTTGTACTCTGTATCCGGGTTATACACCTCATCCCGGTAGATAAACATGATAACGTCTGCATCCTGCTCGATGGCTCCGGATTCACGAAGGTCAGAGTTCACCGGGCGCTTGTTGGGTCGCTGCTCGAGAGATCGGTTCAGCTGAGACAGGGCAATAACAGGGACATTAAATTCCTTGGCAATCGCTTTCAACGATCGGGAAATTTCCGAGATCTCGTTGGTTCTTCCCTCCCCAAAACCGGGAATCTGCATCAACTGAAGGTAGTCGATCATGATCAGGCCAAGATCACCATGCTCCCGGACCACCCGGCGAACCCGTGAGCGCATTTCCGAGGGACTGATACCCGCCGTGTCATCAATAAACAGCTTCTTGTCTTTGATCCGCTCAACCGCTGACAACAGCTTTGGCCAGTCCTCTTCTTCCAGCTGACCACTTCTTACCTTGGACTGGTTGATCCTGCCCAGAGATGACAGCATACGCATCATCAACTGCTCACTCGGCATCTCCAGGCTGAATACCATTACGCCCTTTTCACTGTTCAGCAGAGCGTTTTCCACCAGGTTCATGGCAAACGTAGTTTTACCCATGGAAGGACGGGCAGCAACAATTACCATATCGGAAGGCTGCATACCTGACGTCATTTCATCCAGGTCTTTAAACCCGGTGGTGGTACCGGTAATGGCATTACCGGCATTGAACATCTCATCAATTTTCTTGACGGTGTTCTCAAGAATCTCCCGCACCCCCATCGGGCCACCGGTGTTTGGACGTTCTTCAGCAATATTGAAGACCAGCCGCTCGGCTTCATCCAAAATTGCCTGACTGTCTTTCCCTTCCGGGTTGTAGGCACTGTCCGCGATCTTCTGGCCGGTATTGATCAGCTTGCGCAGAACCGAACGCTCATAAATGATCTCGGCATAGGCTCGAATATTGGCCACACTGGGAACGCTGCCCGCCAGCTCAGCCAGATAAACCAGCCCTCCCACTTCATCCAGCTCACCCCGGTTTTCCAGAATCTCAGCAACCGTCAGAGGGTCAAAAGGCTTGCTCTCATTACTCAGTACGCTGATCGATGCATAGATACGACGATGACCCGGATTATAAAAATCATCCGAGGTCAGCTTATCAACCACCCGATCCCAGGCCTGGTTATCCAGCATCAGCCCCCCCAGAACGGACTGCTCCGCTTCTATGGAGTGGGGCGGTGTTTTAATGGCAACTGTGGCTTCATCAATGGGAAGCTCCAGGTCACGGGGACTCGCATCCAGCATAATGGCAATCTGATAGAAATTAATAACTGGCTGGTCAGTGATACTGACCGGAAAGATGGACAAAAAACACAGATTAAACTGTATGCTTTCAATCACCATCAAGAGCTGTCAATGCAAAAGCCTGCATCAGCTCATGTTATACACTTTACCCCCCTATCCCTCTGTCTTCAAATGGTTAGGAGTACTGACCACCCCGTCATTTCCTTATTTCTCTGTGTTGTTTAGTTTAATCGGAATAATACGTCGATATTCGCAGGTAAGTGCGCACTGACAGACAACAAATTATTCAGAAATCCATGGAGGGTTCGGTTATGTCTCTTGAAACTACCACAATAAGTCAGAACAACCTCAACCATAAGCATATTCAAGCAGATCCCGTTCATAAAGGGTTTATGGAGAGCCTGAACAAGACCGTATCTCCTACGGAAGCCAGACCTTTTTTTAAATCTGTCAGTGACGTCTTATCTTACTATCACCTGGAAGAAGGCGCAGAGCTTGGCTCTGGTACCTATGGATCTGTAAGAAAGCTGACTTCAGCAGAAGAAAAGATGACCTATGTGCTGAAAAAGCCTGTAGAACCATATAAGGCGTTGAGTTCCGGTGAACTCAATGGTCAACTGGTCAGCAATCAACATGTAGCTGAAACGCTGGCAGGCATTGTAAAGAACGTTGATACTGGCGAAGTTGAGGTGCATGCATCAACTTCCAAACTCGTTGAGGAGCCGATGACCTACACTCTCCTGGCGGCTGTCTACGAGTATGTTCCAGGTGAGGACTTGTTCTCATTTCTTAGAAACCTGGATGAAGACCTTACACCACATGAAATAAAAGATATTGCCGCCCAGATCACTGAAGGTATTGCTGCATTTAATGAAATTGGTGGTATTTACAATGATATGAAACTTGAAAACCTGATGCGTGATAAAAATGGTGTGATCAAGCTAATTGATTTTGGAGAAAGTAAAATCCTCAAGAAAGGAAGTAAAATCAAGCAGAAAGAGAAAAGCCTTTCTCCTGGAACACAAGGTTACCAAGCACCGGAAGTCTGTTTGGGTCATGATTACGACCATTCTGCAGATGCATGGAGCCTTGGAGCAACGTTACTTGACTTTATTTGTGGAGACTCACCAGACAACCTTTTCGCTCCTCACTCTAAACAATTAAGCCGGGAAAAGAAAAAGGAAATAGAAGAGGGTAAATCTGAATTAGGGCTCACTGATACCGTACGTCTGACTAAAGAGCTTTCAGAACTTGATGTCGAAGAAAGGAAGACTTTAATCCGGAGCTGGGTTGAGGACGCAGAGCTAAATGCAGATGAACTTGAGGAAGAGATTCAAACGATCTCTGAACTTCTCTGCTTTGACACAACTGAAAGATTGAGTACAGCCGAGGCCTTCGCAAGGCTCAGTAAAAACAGGAAAAGCCTCGATAACCAGAAACAAGACGAGCCAAAGCAACTGCTAATGCATGAACCTACTGAGATGACTGAAGAGTTCGACACTGGCGAACTTGAAGAGATTTCAGCCATACCACAGATTGAAATAGAATTAGAAGCCACTCCTGATTCAACCGTAGATCAGGCAGAGGTTGTCACTACGGTAACGCCAGATACACTGCTGGCAGAAACCAGAAAGTTTGAGAGTCCAAAGAGCTCTACGGCACAACGCCCCGACTTGAAGGTATCAAACGTTCAGGACAGTGATAAAGCTGAGGGTAATCTACAGCTGGCAGTGAATAAGTATGCTCCAGGCCAGGACTTATTCACACTGGGTGATAATCTGGAAGAAAACCTCAGCTCTGATGAAATATACGATATCGTGACCCAGGCCACAGGAGGCATTGCTGAATTTAATGCCCGTGGCAGTATTTACGGTAACGTTCACCCTCAGAATTTCATAAGTAACCAACAGGGTGTATTTGAGCTGAAGCAATCGGGAGCAGGCACCGTTGTATCCTCCAGTGGCTGGCGTGGAGGTATGGGCACACAAGGGTTTCAGGCACCAGAGGTTTGTTTAGGCCATGATTATAACCAGATGGCTGATGCCTGGAGCCATGGAGCAACGATGCTTACCTTCCTGCTGGGTGGTGAAAGCCCAGATTACCTGTTTGCCCCACACTCAAAGCAATTAACTCCTGCCAGGAAAAAGGAAATAGAAGAAGGAGACACATTAACTCTGACGGAAACCGTGAAACTGACAGAAGAGTTTTCAAAAATAACCGTATCTGAGAGGAAAGAATTGATCAGAACCTGGGTTAAAGAGGCAGAACTTGATGCAGAAGAACTTGATGTGCTCATTGATGTCATCTCAGAACTTCTCTGCTTTAACCCTGATGAAAGAATGGATACAAGTAAGGCCTTAGCAACACTGAGTGAAAAAAGGGAAAATCGCTACAAGCCTGAACAGCAAAAATTAAGCAAACCATCACTGCCTGAAGGCACAGAGAAAGCGAAGAGTGATGATGGTGAAGCTCAAAATATCCCTGAGAAAAAAAGCAGGTCTACCCATGCTGAACTAACAGTAATGGCTTATGGATACCCTACCATGAATAAGAGTTGGTGGGATTCCAAAAAACCAGCGTTATTACCCGTTTCTGACGTGAAATCTGACGTGAAATCTGACGTGAAATCTGACGTGAAATCTGACGTGAAATCTGACGTGAAATCTGACGTGAAATCTGACGTGAAATCTGACGTGAAATCTGACGTGAAATCTGACGTGAAATCTGACATGAAAGATTATCCAGCCAGTGTGTTGTTAACAAAGGTAAATATAGGCCCTTCACTAACCGAGGTTTTCAGGATGGATGACCTTTAAAATAATAGGTTATACCAATTCCATTTTTAAATTATGAAATAACAGCCCATGAACGGGAGCATAGACTTTTCAATCGGCCAACTTCAGAAAGTAATTCATTCCATGCCTCACAGCATTTATTGATAATATCTTCATAGT
>NZ_LUKQ02000189.1 GCF_001647025.1 Endozoicomonas atrinae | reverse complement strand
GACTGTAGTGATAAACTCTTCAACGGGCATGACTGAAACCTTCTTTTTTGCTTTTTACTGCTTTTAATAGCAGAAAGCAGGTTCAGTCATGTCTCCTTATGCAAACCTAAAAGTCGCACATGGCGTAGTAGCTACAATGGTGAAGTCAGTAGTGGTGTAGATCTTAATGGTAATGGAAAAGTCGATAAGCTTGGCTTGATATTGACCACTACCGATAACAATGTCGTCGACTCAGCTGTTCTTCTGAGCTTTACCAACAGTCTGGTTGCTATTCGAGGTCAGGGACGTTTTACATTTAATGATGAAGCTCTCTCAAATATTATCCTTGAAGGAACGTTTGAAGCCATTTATGAGAATGAGGCTATTGAAGGAAGCAGTAACACCCTGAACAAGAGCACGATCTTTTTTGATGGAAGACTTACAGTCAGTTATGGTGTTGGTGAGCTTGAGTTTTATTCAAAAGGGTTGATTTATTCTCAATTTGAAGTACCTGCTGATCCGGAAAGTGTAGATTTAAAATCGTTTATTGATAATAACCAGCATGCAATAAAGCTGAGCATTCAAGGCGGCTTTGATCTTCCCGGAGTAATCGCCTTTGACGGTGGTTTCGAATTTACTGCGAATACGAGCGGTCAAACGTTTACTTTTCAAGTGGCTGAAGACTTCCAGCCGCTACTGGGCTATAGCACTGTAGAAATTGGTGTTAAGTCTGGCTTCCTTTTGGAGTCCATAGGAGGCTCTCTAACCTTAATCGACACCTTCTCTATTGATGGGGGAGTGAAAATAAGTGCCGGTACAGGTTCTGGTTTGAATCTTGCCGTTGATGGAAATATTGGTTTGTTGGGTTTGGGCACAATGAGTGCTTCTGGCGATATTGCCCTGAATGATAGTGGAATTAAAACAAATCTGAGTTTGGTTGGTCAGGCAAAAATTCTCAACCTGATTACTATTGGTGGAGACTTTAATCTCTCTTTGGATGCTACTGGCAGTGTCCCATCGATAAAGCTAAATGTAGCAAATCCGAACATTCAATTCTGGTCACTCTTTACCTTGAGTCCAGGTGGGTCAGTCACTCTCACTTTTGACAATGGAATTTTTGCACTGCAAGACTTGACTGTTGGTGTTGATCTTTCGTTGGTAGAAAGCGAAGTGACAGTTGATTACATCAAGTCCAATGGTGATCTTAAATTCTCCTTTGACGTGGGCGGAGGTTTTGATCAGAGTCTTGGTATTTTCTCAGTCGGTGCGAGTGCCAAAGCTACTCTGAAAGTACAGCATAGTAATGGTGAGTTTGATATTGATGCAGATATGTCGGTATCAGCTTCCATTAGCAGTAAGGCTGTTACAGCTAAGATCTTTGGCAAAACCATCACTATTATCCCTTCATTCAGTAAGAGTGGAACCATTTCAGGTGGACTGGATCTGTCACTTGACCCCAGTGATGGAGAACTGTCTATTGGTGCGAATATCTTTGGTAAAGTGGATATCTCCATTCCCATCGGTTTCAAATTGCCACTCCCTGATGCACCTCCGCCCAATGTTGCGGCAATATCCGGCTCAACGGTCACCGTCCATGTAGGGAATAAATCCTCTCTCAGAAGTTATGATAAAGAGGATGTGAATGAAACGGTCCGTATTCGTCAGGATGGCAGCAAACTGATTGTTGATGTTCAGGGAAAAATTACCAAACTGGACGTTGGCAGTGGTGATTACACCATCAATCTGGATGCTGGAAATGGCCTTGATAAAGTCATCGTCGATAGCTCGGTAAAAGGTAAAATTAATATTACCAATACTGAGTCGGTAAAATACTCTGGCAGTGGCCTGGCGATAATTACTGGCACTTCAGGTAATGACAGTATCAGTATTTATGGTAATGGTACGGCTGTCATTAACTCAGGAGCTGGCAACGACAATGTCACCATTGATAGCTCCGGAAGAACAACCATCGACCTGGGCATTGGGAATGATGTGATTTCCCTTACCGGTACCGGTACCGGCAGCCACACCCTGACACCGGGAACCGGGGATGACCGCATCCACACGGCAATAGTGGGTGGCAGCTTACAGCTCATCCTGGCTGAGGGCTTTGGTAACGATATTCTGAGTGGTAATGGTACCCTTTCCCGTCTGGATATGAGTCAGTTGACTTCTGATATTAATCTGGAATATGACTATCAGAACTCCAAACTGCTGATGAACAGTGAGGGTGGCAATCTGACACTGGAGTCTGGTAATACACCACAGATTGATCGTATTGATTTTGGTTCTGGCAATGACACTTACGTCATTGTGTCGGCGTTCGACATGACCCTTACCGAAAATGGTGGGGATAATGCTTTCTATTATGTGGAGTCTGCTGGTGGGACAGCGAATTTCTCTGGCAACCAGTTCTCATTGAATGGTAGAACCATCACCTATGACCATAATATTTCACAGTTTGTACTGGGTAATATGGATTACAGTCTGGTCAAAGAAGGGGGGGCTTTTAAGGGCACGGTTTCTTACCGCCTGGCATCTGGAAGTGAAACGCTGACGCTCAGAAACTCGGGCGGGACATACGCTTTACCGGAAGCCCGGGTTGAAATCTTCAGTAATAGTGTTCATTTTTCCAGCAATTTCTCTGCCCTGAGCTGGGCTATCAGCAGCAAGGTTGATGCGGTATTTAATGCCAACCTGACTGCTACAGATGGTGATATTGCTATTGATCAGACCAGCACTGATGGTGTAGTTACACTGTCCGGTAATCTAACCTCCAGTAATGGCATGATTGATATTGCCGCTGTCGGCAGTATTGTTCAGACTGCTGGCACTTTGACAACCAGTACTTCTGGCCGACAGATTCAACTGCGTTCCGCACAGGGCAGTTTTGAGCAACGCAATGGCAGCAGAGTGATCGCCACCAATGGGGTGATCACCGTTGTTGCTAACCAGTGGATTGATATCGCTCATTTACAGGCCGGCACCGGTGAGATCACGCTGAATGCTGAAACTGGTGGTATTTATGATGCTGGTGATACGGATGTTGATATTCAGTCAGAAACCCTTGTGTTCAAGGCTGCTGAAGGCTTTGGAACCAATGAAAATGATATTGATACCGACATTGAACGCATCAATGGCAGCACTGGTGCCGGTGCCATCAATATTCAGGAGAACGATTCCCTCGAAGTCATGGCAGAGGGTTTGAGTGTTCTGACCAGCGGAAATATTTTAATGAACAACCTTAATGGAAATCTGACGGCCAATGGCAGGATTTCCATTAAGGATACCGGAAATATCAGACTGAAAGCCGACAACGGCAGTATCGAAACGTATGCGGATATTCAGACTGCTGGTGCAAATGCCATCACTCTTCAGGCACGTAATAACATCACGCAACATGCTTACACGACGATCAGCACCGGAGAGGGGGGATCGGTTGATGCCATTGCTGAGCTGGGTGGGGTAGAGCAGCACGATGGCGCCTTAATAACCACTGGAAATACAGGTTCTATAAGATTGCAGGCACAGGGCGCCATTAAAGTAGCTGGTCTACATGTGGCGCAGGGTGATGTCAGCCTTATCAGTGTAGCTGGGGCTATCACGGATTCTGGTGATCAGAATATCGATGTTCTGGCTGATCAGCTGCGTATGTCTGCCGGTGTTGGGGCAGGAGCCAGAGATGATGCGCTTGATATCAGTGTGGATGTTCTTGCCGCAAGAGCGGGAAGTGGAGGCATCCATCTCAATGAAGCGAATACCATTCATATTGATACACTGACGGATATTACCGTTCTACGAGTACAAGCAGACGGTTCTTTAGCGACTGTTACTGACGCTGGAATCAGTGATCTGGCCACATCAGACAATGGTGATATCAGTCTGACCTCACAAGATGGCGATATTCTTGTATTCAATGGTTCAGAGCATGAAGACAATGCAGGCATTGTTGCTAATGGTTCAGGAGACATCAGCCTGATAGCCAGCAAAGGTAATATCACCATTACCGAGAACACTGACGTTATCAGTGAACGTGGAAATGTCACACTGCTGGCGGAACGCAATGTTCTGCAGGAAGCGGGTGCTGGAATTATTGTGTCAGACTCTGCCAATGGTAAACAGGTTCGCATCGAAGCGGTTACCGGCAGTGTTCGACAGCAGGATACGAGCTTTATTGAAACTGTTGATTCAAACATCAAAGTTCGTGCCGGTCAGCACATAGACGTTGCCAGCATTCGAACAGGAGAGGCAACGGTGACCATGGAGGCTATCTCTGGTGGTATTTATGATGCCGGAGACTCCGACCTGGATATTGTTGCAGAAAATCTTGAGTTCACGGCCAATGATGCATTTGGTGTGAATAATGATGACATTGATACTCAAATAGCCAATGTGTTTGGCCATGTGGCTTCCGGAACCATTAATCTTCAGGAAGAAGATAGCCTGAATATTCATAACAGTGGTTTAAGTATTGCCAATGATGGCGATATTCTGGTGCACAGCAAATCCGGGGATATTAACGTTACCGGAGATATGAGAGTTGATAATGTGGGGCATATCCGGATCAAAGCGGATCAGGGGAATATTGTCATTGATGCCAATGTGACCACGGCCAGTGACTCATCGATCTCTATCCAGTCATTGCAGAATATTCACCAACTGGCGAATAGCACAATCAGTACGACGGCTGGTGGCACTATTGATTTATGGTCTGAAGGTGCAAGTATCCTGCAGCAGGATAGTGCCATTATCACAACGGGTGAAACGGGGAGTGTACGTTTGCTGGCTGGTGACTCCATGGCGCTGGCTGCGGTTCATGTTGGTACAGGAAACGTTAGCTTGATGACCGAGGCAGGGAGTATTGTTGACTCCGGCGATAGTCACAAAGATATTGTTGCCAGAGAGTTGAGAGTTGATGCGTCGGTGGGAATGGGGGCTGGCAATGCCATCGACACCTCCGTCGATGTGTATGCCGGTCGAGCTGGCAGTGGTGGCCTGCATATTGATGAAGACAGCGATATCACAGTATCGACACTTGACGATATCAGCATCCAGCGGGTCAAGAGTGATGGTTCTACCGAAACGGTAATGGATAAGGCCATCAGTGACCTGAGGACCAGTGACAATGGTTCAATCAGCCTGAAGACGATTGATGGAACCATTACCGTCTATGATGGCAATGTCCCGGATGATGGCGTAGGCATATACGCTCATGGCAGTGGAAGTGTTCATCTTGATGCGTATGGCTCTGGGCAGGATGTTCGGATTAAGGAAGACACTGATGTTGTCAGTGATCAGGGGAATATTCACATTCTTGCAGAAGATGCTGTCCTGCAGGAGGCGGGTGCAGATATTGCCGTGGGAACCGGGGGTAATATTGCCGTCCGGGCACTGAATGGCTCTATTTACATGACCGATGGCACTTCGGCCTCTACAAAAGGGGCGGGCAATATTCTTTATCATGCAAAGGTTGATGTTGACCTTTCCCGGTTAAGTGGAGAGGCTCACACCACGGTTATCGCAGACAGCGGGCAGATACGAGATAACCTGGAGATAGGGGCAGACCGTATTAATTACGACGCAAAAATTGACCCTGACTTGGAGACTTCAAGATCGGCTTGCTTTTTGGTGAGACCGCTAATATCAGCTCGTCCAGCTTATCCATGATAGCCAATCAGGGGATTGGTGTTCTGGGGGTGCAGGATATTGATACCGATGTTGAGCAGATAGAGATGGTCAACAAAAGTCGGAATCACGTTTTTGTACAGGAAGCTGATAGCGTTAATGTATTTGGCCAGGGACTTCGTAATTTTAACGACAATGGCGACTTAATGTTCTCAACCATTGTTGATGAGCTTTATATTGATGGCAAAAATATCCGTGAGCGTTTCCCGGATTACTCCACTGATGGCCAGAAAGTGGATGGATATACCATCGATGGCTACACCTTGCAGGACTTCTACCTTGATGAAGGTATAAGGATCGTCAATGGTAAAGTTCACACGGGTAAAGAAGGCTATCTCTATGTACGCTCTTCAGTCGGTGACTGGGGGCCAATGAACTATGATCAGCTTGCTGATGAGCTATCCAGAATCCGCAATCCTGAGGAGGTGATTGTAGCTGCTCAGAATGCAGGGAATATTGCTCAGTTCTTTGCATCTGGCCAAGAGGACGATTCATTGCCAGGGGGGGCGTTTGACGATAATCAGAGTTCTGAGCAGCGTCTCTTAGAGGATAACCTTTTTGGTGCTCTATCATCCGACCTTTACTCACCAAAGTCAGAAGAACTGAAAATGCTGAGCTTCCAGTCATTAGCTGATTTGCTGAGTAGTCAGGAACTGTTATTGGCTCAAGGGTCTGAGGATATTGCCATTGAGTACGAAGCAGAAGTCGTTGAAATAGAACCCTCAGATAATACTGAGGAGTCAGTAGTCATTGAAAATGAGCTTTCCGATACGAGACAGAAGGGGGAGCCTGCACTTGGCTTAAACGGTAATCTTCAAAGGAGTATTGACCAGCAGGCAGGAGATAGTGAGGTTAGATCATTCATGAGTATTGTAAAAAGGTTATATGGTGATCAGGTTCTGGATGAACAAACACTGTATGGTATTTATATAAAAATGATGACCGAACTCTCGGGTAATCCTGTGGATTATGAAACCTTTAAAATGCAGTTAAGCTCTAATAGTTTGTAGTGTTAAAAAAACCGCCTGAACAAAAAATGATCGGGCGGTTTTTTCTATTAACCAGAGTGACTGGCTAATACATGGGAAATTTATGCTTAACCAGCAAGGTTAGCCGCAACAAATTCCCAGTTCACCAGGGCCCAGAAACCTTTCAGGTAGTCTGGACGTACATTGCGGTAGTCAATGTAGTAAGCGTGCTCCCACAGGTCGCAGGTCAGCAGAGGCTTCTGGTCGCCAGTGATTGGGGTGCCAGCGTTGCTGGTGTTTACGATTTCCAGAGAACCGTCAGTGTTTTTTACCAGCCAGGTCCAGGAAGAGCCGAAGTTGTTAACGGCCATGTCAGAGAACTTGGCAACGAACTCATCAAAAGAGCCAAAGGCTTTGTCGATAGCCGCAGCCAGTTCACCGGAAGGCTTGCCGCCGCCATTTGGGCTCAGGCAGTTCCAATAGAAGGTGTGGTTCCATACCTGGGCAGCGTTGTTGAAGATGCCACCTTCAGAAGTCTTGATAATCTCTTCCAGGCTCTTGTTTTCCAGCTCAGTGCCTTCAACCAGGCCGTTCAGTTTAACAACGTAAGTGTTGTGATGTTTGCCGTAATGGTAATCCAGAGTTTCCTTGGAGATATGTGGTTCCAGGGCATCGCGCTCGTAAGGCAGTTCTGGCAGTTGAAAAGCCATTTGTGTTCTCCAGATGTGATTGGAATAGTTGTGGTTTCGTTCAGAGACCTGATTTTTCGCAAAGCGATAGTAGCACTGTGGCTACTACGAATCCATGTGGGTTGTATCTTGAGGTTTACAGCGGAAATTTCAAGCCCAAAGTGAGCCTTTACGTTGAATAAAAGGTTGGGAGCTGGATTTCTTTCTTCTACAATAGTCCCTCATTTATTTTTCTGAACAGCCAGGAGCTGGAAACACCGCTTCTTAGTGGACTTAAGAGTACACATCTGAAGCGAAGCGGCGTTTTTGATTGAAAGCAGTGACTATGCAAGAGGATAAAAAGATTCATCAGTCAAGCCAGGACTTGTCCATAACCGCTGAGCAGCGTCCTTCCAGGCATCGTTCAACAGGCACTGGGCCAAAAAATGTCAGTAAGCCCGCTTCCACGAATAAAAGCGGTGGTGCTGGCTACCTGGTTTCTGGTGTTCTGTTTGTGCTTCTGGCTGGTGTTACTGCTGGTGGTTACTGGCAGGTGACTGAGCTGCAGAAGGCTCTTAAGGATACCCGACAGGAGCTTCAGGCAACCCGGGATCAGCTGGGGCTGGTTACTGGCCAGGTTTCCCAAACCGGTGAAACTATTAACCAGAGTGACTCCATCTTCCGCTCTGAACTTAAAGTAGTAAACTCTGAAATCCGTAAGCTCTGGGATGTTTCTAACAAAAGAAATCGTCAGTGGATAAATGAGAATAAAGAAAAGATTGAGCAGGGTGCTAAGAAAGTAGACCTTGCTGTCAAACAGTCCGATGCGGCTAAAAAGTCTTCAGAACAGGCAGCTTCAAAGCTGAATGAGCTGGACCAGATGATTAAGGCGGTGACGACTGAGCAGCTGGTTGCCAATTCCGATATGATCAGTCATGTTGAAGCTCTGAAAGCTGAGGTTGATGGTTTAAAGAACACTTTATCCACCCAACAGACCATTGAGCAGCAAATACAGGCATCCGCTCAAACCCAGGAAGAGCTCAGCAAGAAGCTGAGCTCTTTCCAGAGCCAGGTCTCTTTGAAAATTCAGCAGTTGGAAAACACGATGCGGGATCTTGGAAACCCTAAAGGCAAGGGGCTGACAATTCAGTAGCTGTTAATGCCTTGTGAAGGGAGTGGTCAGTGAAAAATAACTATTTTGGTTTGTTGGTTGCGCTGCTGGCCATCGTATGGCTCCAAGGCTGCAGTTGGCAGAATGCTGAAGCTCCTGCTGAAAAGCCGCCCATTCGGTTCGAAGTTAGTTGGTATCAGCCTGATCTACCCGCTAAAGCTCTTGGGTTATCAGAACAAAGTAAAACACTGGTCGGGCAGTGTGAGTTCCAACCGGAGCTGTTGGAACGGTTGTCAGGTCAGTCCCGTGGGTTGTTACTGCCTTTGCTTTCGATAGGAGAGCACGGCCAGCTCTTTCTGGACCCGTTGGTCAGTAAGCCTTTATACCAGGCTCTCGAACCTGAATGGTCATTAGGTTCTCCTTATGACAGTCTGCAGCTTTATCAGCGCTGGGTGAGCAGTGTTGAGCATTCCTGTCCTGAAGGACTAAGACGTGAACTGGCTTATTGTGACATGAAGCCTTTCTCTTCTCTGGGAGGACTTCTGGATAGCAGTTCCCATTATGATCTGGAACGTCTTAATAACTGGCTTGCCAAGCAGTCTCTGGATTACGTAATTCTGCCGGATCTGGCGCTTTTAAAGTCTGATGCAGCTCTCCTGTTAAGTTATTCATCAGAATCGCCTGCGATTACCGAGCAGTCGTCAGAGGTAGGGCTTCAGCATATTCTGCCTTTTAAATTGCGGCAAACTCTGGATTGGGTTTTGCTGAATAAAGAGAGCCGATTGATTTCTGATCAGTTTGTCAGCTATGGACACTGCACTGTTTCATGGCATGAGCTTGATGAGGCGGTAAGCTTGAATAAGATGGGGGTGGTTGATGTTGAGCTGTTAAACAAAATAGACATACTTATCAATAAAGGTATGGTTTATTTAATAAGAAATTTATCTCTGTGAGTTCTATTTTTCTAATTATTTGATTTTATTTGTTAATTATTAGTTCGCTTTGTTTTTAGGGGCCTTTTAACTATTTAGTCAAAAAAATGTCCTGAGTGTGGTGTTAAAAAAAATTGCTGATTTATTTTTAAAAAAAACTGTTCAATCTATCCGGTTTTATTACTAACTATCCTGAGTTTTTTTTTAATGCCTTAATAAGGCCTTCCATTCTGCTAGCCTGAAATTAAATAAGTGTAATCATGGATTAATCAGGCTCCGATAGCTGGGTCTGATGGTGTTTCTTCAATTGATTGCCTGCTGATAGTTAAGGACAACAAACAGTCAGGACTGGTTATGGATAGTGTAGATAGGCCAAGTGGAAGTAGTTTCATACCACCAGAGTTTCCCCGTGGTGACCAGGAAGCGTCTAAAAAAACAGGTGGTGTAAGTCCTCAAAGTGATAAATATCTCCAGTCAGACCAGGCCAGTTCACAGCCATCGAAAAAACGATGTTTTGCTAGAAGCATTCGCCCAGTTCCTGTTCGTAATTTAGAAGTCAGAAGATTGCTAAAGTCTGATCATTTTCGGGATGTGGAAAATGCATTAGAGAGTGGTGATATTAGGGCTGACGATCGCGACTTGGAGCTAGATCAAGATGAAATCAAGCAGATAATAGAAGATATTCAAACCAAAGCGGCGAAAAAAGAAATAGTACTAGGTAACAAATTCTCAAGAAATCTCAAAAAACACTCAGAAAATCTTGATGAAGTTGATTTGAATGGCCCAAAAGAGCTTGCACGAATTATTGTTGGGCTGATGAATGACCTCAGGAAATGGCATTTTAGTGCGGGTTACGACAAGACGTTAATCACAGGCAAGCAGCTTATCGATTCTGAGGGACAGCTTAGAGATATTCTCCGCAATTACAGTGTTGGGGGCTTAGGAGAGGCAGAACGAACTGGGACGGGTGAAAAGGCTGTCACGGGACCTGGCACCATCAGTACCGGCAGCGGCACGCCTGACGCGGTGACCACCGGCACCGGGGAAAGCCCGGTCATCGGCACCACCAGTACTGGCAGCGGCACACCTGACACGGTGACCACCGGCACCGGGGAAAGCCCGGTCATGGGATCCGGCACCACCAGTACTGGCAGCGGCACGCCTGACGCGGTGACCACCGGCACCGGGGAAAATCCGGTCATGGGATCCGGCACCACCAGTACTGGCAGCGGCACACCTGACACGGTGACCACCGGCACCGGGGAAAGCCCGGTCATGGGATCCGGCACCACCAGTACTGGCAGCGGCACACCTGACACGGTGACCACCGGCAC
>NZ_LUKQ02000188.1 GCF_001647025.1 Endozoicomonas atrinae | reverse complement strand
GAACACTTCCTGCCGTTTTAACGCATCCAGCGAATGCATCGCTTCCGAAAAATCCACTACAGGCCGCGTCTTGCCACAGTGCGGACATTGCTCGGTGCTCCTGCCATTAAAACTGACTGGCACTCTCGGTCTTGTCATATCTGCCTCCCTGCAGGATCGCTATGATTTTATCCAGAAACTTCGTTCAGAAAGTCGGCGACTTCGGGAGGAACCCCCTGTCCATCCTCAACGGACTCTGAGAGTTGCTCCATAAGTTCAAAATCGTCGAATACAAAAAGGAATTCAAGGTCATCACTGTCCAGCGTATTGAAGTCCTGAACACTGTCATTGGAGAAAGCCACCAATAACTCAGCCTCCCCGTCCTCTGACTCTAAAAAGTGAAAAACCAGTCCAACCTCACCCGTCTCAAGATTGTGGGTAGAGTCCCCTGTATAACGAATCACCGAACCCACTTCGAAATCCGACATGTCGCCATCCTTATTATTCTTTAGAGCTGTGCTTTGTCTGATGAAACAGAGGGAGAAATCGCCCCGTTCGATAGTCTGCCATTAATTGCCTGGTATTGACAAACGCATATGGCTCTCGGACTTGGGGACAGTGAGGAATATCCGGTGATCGACAATATTCTGACCGGGAAACGCACAGTTAATGATGTTCTGGAACAGGGAGCTGATTCCTTGACACCGGGTTATTGTAAATTTAAGTACCAAATCCTATGGCTTTTTATAACTGGTCTCGTAAGAGTGGCAGACCCATATTTTATAAAGGAGCTGAGCACGCTTGGGATAAGTCCTGCAGACTGGAATTGAGCTTATGATGAAGGATGAGGGCTACTCAAAATCATTGGTACACCAAGCCTGGATTCCTGCTGCAACATACCTGAGGCAGGGGGACAAAACACGCTCACTCAATATTGAAAGAGACTTGATCTTTAAAAATACAGATTATTATCCCGGTTTTAATGGCTGATGCGTGTTCTTTCAATCAAATAGTTGTCGATAGTTTTGTGAGTGAGAGAATGAAAATAATGGTGATTTGTGTACCATTAAATGTGTACCATTTTTAGTTAAAGAGTATATTGTTGTCTACTTAATCAAATATATAATTGATTTTTATGGAGTATTTGGTGGGGTATTTAAGGGTTGATGATTGAGTTTTACTGATGCGTAATCAGT
The DNA here is from genome assembly GCF_001647025.1 of Endozoicomonas atrinae. Taxonomy (GTDB): domain Bacteria; phylum Pseudomonadota; class Gammaproteobacteria; order Pseudomonadales; family Endozoicomonadaceae; genus Endozoicomonas; species Endozoicomonas atrinae. Next base: position 9,651 of record NZ_LUKQ02000188.1, on the reverse strand, counting down.
AATTATTATTTTTCTGTAAGCTGAAGGAAAATAAGGTGATTTTCCTTCAGCTGTCATCCTTGAGCCTCTCTTTCCAAACTATATTCTGTAAATCGTAATTTTTCTCTGCAACTGGCCGTTAAAAGTAAGAGCAATAAATATTTTAACGTGCATAAGGTTGGCTCGTCATGAAACAGGGGTTTGTCCAGAGCTTTAGAGTTACATTACTGTGTCTCATCGGTCTTTTATTACTGGGATGTAAAGTCGAGCTTTATTCCGGGCTTGATGAGAAAGAAGGTAATCAAATGCTTGCCATCCTTCTTGATAATGATATTCCCAGTGAGAAACTGGTTGATAAAGACAAAATTGTCACCATCATGGTGGAAGGCGGTGATGTTGCAAGATCGATCAAGATTTTGAGCAGCCTTGGCTTTCCGAAAGAAAAGTACTCGTCGATTGGTGATATTTTTCCTAAAGATGGTTTGATCTCTTCCCCGACAGAAGAACGGGCCCGTTATACCTATTCCATGTCACAGGAGCTTTCATCAACACTGTCAATGATCGATGGTGTCGTGACTGCTCGTGTTCATGTCGTACTGCCTCAGGAGCAGGATAGCCTGACGGATGTCAACTACCCTTCCTCAGCCTCAGTGTTTATCAAGTATACCCCTGAGCTGGAGCTGGCTGGTTTGATTCCCAAAGTAAAAACCCTGGTGGCAAACAGTATTGAGGGGCTTTCTCTGGAGAAGATCACTGTTTCGCTGTTCCCGGCAACCCGCCTGAACTCTGGCAACTTTGACAGGCCATCAACAGAAACGGTGCTTTTTGTTGATGTCACGCCTAATTCTGCAGGGGTTATTCGAATCGTTGTCTATTCTTTGATTCTCCTGCTGGTATTGGCACTGGGTGCCAGTGGCTATTTCTTCTGGATGATGGAACAGAAGAAAAAGAAGAAGAAAAAAGGATGATCGTTAATAACGGATGAGTTGCCCGGGACCACAATCATTGTGGGACGGTGCATGCCCCGTTAAATGGTTATTCGGTTGAGTGAATATGGTTAGAGTGAAATGACCAATGAACAGTAACAATGTTTTTCAGGACAACAATGGAACAAGCCTGTTCAATCACATGGTTGAGTTTAACTTCTTTCCTGTTCGGTATGTCCATACGAGCTGGCTTAAATCGGATAAACATTTCAAATTACTTAAAACGCTTCAGTCCAGCGTGCCTGCAGAGTTTAATATATCAAACTATTTATTAAGTAAGTTTGGTATCTCGAAGCAGTTTGATTATGACTTTGACCGCCTGGATAAAAGGATTGTATTTGCCAGTGCCGAAGAAATTGAGCGGCTGGCTTTATACATTGGACTGATCCTGAACGAAGGAACTGTCCGGTCTGTTATACGCAGGGATGAGCGTATGGCACTGCAGAAATGTCTGGGAGAAGAGGCCTACCGTTTTACGGTGAAAAAAGCGCAGTTTATCAGCAGGGCATCAGAAAAAAATGGTCCCAGTATCCTTATTGACTGGAAACACCTGGATCGATTTAAAGCCTTTCTGGAAATGAATGGTCAACAGGTCATTGCCACAGCGTTTTCTGATTTGCCCGGAGCCTTTCGGCAACGATTGATATTAAAGATGCCCAGCAGCTGGAAAAAGACGTTGAGTTCACCAGATGCGGGGGGGCTGGGTAAAGCCCAGTGCGTGAAGTTACTGCTAAAAACACATAAAGAGGTGAATCGACAGTGGCGGCACCTGTTATCCTGAATAATGTCCAGCTGGAGCTGGATCCAACCTGTAAAGTCCTCAAGGCAGATGATTATGTTGTCTATCTTGAAGCTCAGGAAATAATTAAGGCTGCCCAGCAGCAGGCTGCAGGCATCGCTGAGGAAGCACGCCAAGCCTATGAGCAGGAAAAAAATCGGGGGTATCAGGATGGTTTGGCTGAAAGCAAGGCTGAACAGACTGATCATATGTTGAAAGTCGTCAGCAGGACGATCAATTATCTTTCCGATATTGAAAATACGCTTGCGAATATCCTGCTGTCCGGTGTTAAAAAGATCATCGGAGAGTTCGATCAGGAAGAGTTGGCCATAAGCCTGGTTAAAAATGCCCTGCAACATGTCAGAAATGAGAAGCATGTAACCATCCGTGTTCCATCTGCTCAGTACAGTGCTGTCCAGGCGCGCCTGAATACCATCCTGGCCGAGTATAAAGGCGTTGGTTTTATTGACCTTGTTGCTGATCCCCGGTTGTCATCCGGCGATTGTATTATGGAGAGTGAGATCGGTGTTGTTGATGCCAGTGTGGATGTTCAGTTACGGGCCTTGCAGAAGCGGTTTGACAGTCTCCAGTCATTAGCTGCACGGAACCGCGAGGCCGATATGGCTGACAAGGCTGAATAGAGAACGAATCTCCTGGTTCAACCCTATCAGCACTTTTTGAAATAAGCAGTATTCACCTCCGCTTGAGACTCACTTTGTCCACCAGGACATAATTAGGCGAGCATCTTTGCTAAATTCCCCTATCTTTATCACTGAAATTTATATTCAGTGAAGGTGCTCGCTTATGTCTGAACCAAGTCGTTCTACCGTAATTGGCAGTGCTTTAATTTTGGCAGGAACGGCAATAGGTGCGGGCATGCTTGCTTTGCCACTGGTATCAGCCAGTACAGGCCTGATACCAGTTATGATTATTTTTGCGGTGACGGCATTTTTTGCGGTTATCTCCGCCCTTTATGCCTTTGAAGCAAATGTTGCCATCAAACCTGGCTGTAATTTGTATACCATGGCCAGCAGAACATTAGGGCGAATAGGGAAGGTTCTTTCTGCAATTGCGCCTCTTGGGCTTTTTTACGCATTGATGTCCGCATACTTTTCGGGGGGGGGATCATTACTGGCGCAGTACGTTCAAATAGCAGTTCCTGGAGCGTCCTCTCAATTGTGCGTGATTTTCTTTGCTCTGATTGCCGGTGCTTTTGTTTATTACAGTACCCGGGCAGTGGATCTTGTTAACCGTATCTTTTTTACCCTGATGATCGTTACTTTCATCCTTGCTCTGATTTCACTGGCACCTTCGGTGCGTTATGAGAGTATGATACATACGGCCAAGGTTGAGTATCTATCGGTTCTGGCTGCATTGCCGGTCATATTTACTTCGTTCGGTTATCATGGTGGCATTCCCAGCATTATCATTTATCAAAAGAAGCAGCTGAAGCATATTCCACTGATTTTTCTTTTAGCGACCCTGATCCCGCTGACGGTTTATACATTTTGGCTGATGGCTGTGATGGGGGTATTACCAGAAGGCTTATTACTAAGAATCAGTCAGTCATCCGGGGCAACGGCTCATTTAATTTCAGCATTAAGCAGTGACAAAGATGTCCATACCATTCTGTATTTGTTTTCAGACTTGGCATTATTAACATCCGTATTAGGCGTAGCTCTGGGGCTGTTTGATTATCTTGCCAACTTATTACAAAGAGCAGATACCCGAATCCATCGGCTGCAAACCGCGCTGGTGACATTTATCCCACCGGTTATTATTGCCATTATGTTTCCGGACGGTTTTGTCGCAGCCTTGGGCTATGCTGCGGTTGCTCTGGCAATTCTGGCTATCCTTCTGCCTACGGCAATGGTCTATGTATTAAGGAAAAAGCCGGCCTATGAAAACCCGTTTCGGGCACCTGGTGGAACTATTTTGATGTCAACCTGTTTTGTGTTTGGCTGTATTATCATTCTGTCCCAATTTATTTCCAGGCTATAGGTTTTTTTGCGTAAGTTGATAATTAAAAGCGAACTTGTTGTTAACTAAGCCTTAAATTTGCATACCCTAAAATTAAAGCGCCTGTTTATAGTGGTTGACCCTGTTTATCCGTATTAAAAATATGGTTTTTCCGAAAAATTGATTTATTTTTGTTCTATGTCAATGGCTTTAATTTTTGGGTTATATAAACTTCAGTACTAGATTTTTAACCCTTTTCTAATTATTCAATTTAGCCAGTTCGCTGGCTATCCCTGTTTGGGGTGGTGGTGAATGGTGGTAGAGGTTTGCGTATGCAGGTCATAAAGGCTGATGTGGCCATCGTCGGTGCCGGAGGTGCCGGTCTTCGGGCTGCGATTGCCGTTGCAGAAAAAAATCCTGAGCTGAAAGTTGCACTGATTTCCAAAGTCTACCCTATGCGGAGCCATACGGTAGCTGCAGAAGGCGGTTCCGCCGGTGTGATTCAGGATCATGACTCTCTGGAAAACCATTTTGTGGATACGGTTGCCGGTGGTGACTGGCTCTGCGATCAGGATGTTGTGGATTATTTTGTTTCCCATGCCACTGAAGAGATGATCCGCCTGGAGCACTGGGGCTGCCCCTGGAACCGTAAGGACGATGGTGACGTAAACGTTCGTGCATTTGGTGGTATGAAAATCGAGCGTACGTGGTTTGCTGCAGACAAGTCTGGCTTCCATATGCTTCACACACTGTTCCAGACGTCCACCAAATACCCATCCATTGAACGCTTTGATGAGTATTTTGCGACTGACCTGATTATGGAGGATGGCCGTGCACAGGGCGTCGTTGCCATCGAAGTGAAAACTGGTGAACCTAAAGTATTCTTCGCGAAGTCGGTCGTTCTGGCAACAGGCGGCTCTGGTCGTATTTTCCGTTTCAACACCAATGGTGCCATTGTTACCGGTGATGGTCATGCCATGGCTTTGCGTGCCGGTGCACCTCTGCGTGACATGGAGTTTGTTCAGTACCACCCAACCGGTCTGCCTGGTTCTGGTGTTCTGATGACAGAAGGCTGTCGTGGTGAAGGCGGTATCCTGTTGAATAAGGATGGCTACCGCTATCTGCAGGATTACGGCCTGGGACCAGAAACCCCGGTTGGTCAGCCAAAGAACAAGTACATGGAACTGGGTCCGCGTGACAAGCTTTCCCAGGCATTCTGGCAGGAGCAGCGTAAGGGCCGCACCATTGAAACCCCACTGGGTGATGCGGTTCATCTTGACCTGCGCCACCTGGGTGAGCAGAAACTGATGGAGCGTCTGCCACTGATCTGTTCCCTGGCGAAAAATTACCTGGGGGTTGATCCGGTTCATCAGCCAATTCCGGTACGTCCTGCTGTTCACTACACCATGGGTGGTGTCAGAACTGACATCAATTGTTCCACCGATCTGGCAGGTCTGTTCGCTGCGGGTGAATGTGCCAGCGTGGGTATGCACGGTGCTAACCGTCTCGGTTCCAACTCTCTGGCAGAGACAGTGGTCTTCGGCAAGGTTGCGGGTGAAAGTGCGGCTGATTTTGCCAGTCAGAACGTGATGTCTGATGAAAGTAAATTGCTGGATCAAGCCAAAGCGCATCTGGCGGCTATCGAAAGCCTGCGTAATGCCAACGGTACTGAAAAAGCGTCTCACCTGCGTCATGAAATGGTGAAATCCATGGAAGACAGCTTTGGTATTTACCGAGTGGGTGAAGAGATGCAGGCTGGTCTGGACAAGATCTCCGAGCTGCGTGATCGCTTCAAGAACGTGAAGGTAGAAGACAAGAGTAAGGTCTTCAATACCGAACTCCTGCAGGCCTTTGAACTGCAAAGCTCCCTGATGGTTGCTGAGTGTATGGCCATTGGTGGTGTTGAACGTAAGGAATCCCGTGGTGCGCACCAGCGTATTGATGGTTTCGAAGCCCGTGATGACGTCAACTTCCTGAAACACTCCGTCACCTTCTTTAACGGTGATGCCAAGCCTCGTCTGGAATATGAAGACGTTAATGTAACCCGATTCCAGCCAGAAGAGCGCGTTTATGGCGCGGCGGCTGAGAAAAACGGTGAAGGGAAGTAAGGAGGCCTGTCATGAGTGATAAAACCATAACCATCGAGATTCTGCGTTACAATCCGGAAACCGATGACAAGCCGACGTTTGGCACTTTTACTATTCCTTATGTGGAAGCCTGGTCCATGCTGGATGCCCTTGAGCATATCAAGGACGAACTGGACTCTACGCTGGCTTACCGCTGGTCCTGCCGTATGGCGGTGTGTGGCAGCTGTGGCATGGTCATTAACGGCACACCAAAGCTGGGCTGTGAAACCTTCCTGCGGGATTACTATCCGAACACCATCCGGGTAGAACCACTGGCTAACTTCCCGATTGAAAAGGACCTGGTGATTGACTCTGAGGACTTCATCAAGAAACTCGAGTCAGTGAAACCTTACATCATCAATGCGATGGAGAAGCCGGTTGAAGAGGGTGTGAATAAGCAGACGCCTCAGCAGCTGGGCCTTTATAAGCAGTTCTCCATGTGCATCAACTGCATGCTCTGCTACTCCGCGTGTCCACAGATGGGCTTGAACCCATTGTTCACCGGACCGGCAGTGATTGCCCTGGGTCACCGTTACAATCTGGACAGTCGTGATGATGGCTACGAACAGCGAACTGAAGTGATTCAAGGCAAGAATGGTGTCTGGTCCTGTACCTTTGTTGGCTACTGTTCTGAGGTTTGTCCGAAGAATGTTGATCCGGCTGCTGCCATCAATCAGAATAAATTGCAGGGTTCCCAGGACTGGGCGCTCTCTTTCCTGATGCCACGAAAAGGAGACAAGTGATGAGTCGTCGTCCCTATGTGCGTCCGATGAAGCGCACCTGGTATATGGATCACCCTTATTACCGCAATTACATGATTCGGGAATCTTCCTGTGTTGTTGACGGTCTTTATGCGCTGAACCTTTTTGCAGGTCTGGTGCAACTGGTGCGAGGTGAAGCAGCCTGGAATAGCTGGCTGGCTTTACAGGCTAACCCGCTGATGATTCTGTTCACTGTGGTGACTCTGGGGCTGACCATTTATCATGCAGTGACTTACTTTGACATGACGCCACGGGTGCTGCCACAGCAGATTCGTAAGATGGTCAAGGATCATGTAGTCAACAAGCTGATGTATGTTGGTCTGGCTGTATGTTCAGCGGTTATTCTGGCAGCTAGTGTGTTTGGGCTTTAAGGGAGAGGTAAGATGAGTAATAAGCGTCATATTGAACCTCTGTTATGGAGTTTGTTTGGTGCAGGTGGTACCACTATCGCTTTTTTCTTTCCGGCCATTATTTTTGTGGTTGGGTTGGGCGTGCCTCTGGATATAATTCCCGCTGAAGCGCTTTCCTACGAACGAATGTCAGCCTTCTTTCTGGATAGCTGGATAGGTAAGCTGGCGCTGATGGTAGCTCTGGTGCCTTCTTACTGGGCCTGTATTCACCGTATCTATCATGGTTCTCATGATTTGGGCTTTCATCCGGGAGTGGGTGTTAAGGTCGTTTGCTACGGTGGCACCTTGATTCTCAGCCTGGCAACGATCGTTTTGTTGCTGGTGTGATCTGATAGAAAAAGGGGCAAAGCCCCTTTTTCTTTGGCTTGAATTATGATAACTACCTTGTGGGGGCAATTTTTTCCTGAAGGTATTTCTGTTCAATTCTTCTCTGGTTTCTGGAAAAATTAATTTCCTGTTCCAGCTTAGGTTTTTGCCCTATCAAAGATTCTTCCTGTTGATAAATCAATGCTGAAATCTGGCGGTGGATATCTTGAGTGATCTGGTCAACCAGCTGGTTTCGATTAATTTTGGCCGGTGAGTGTTTCTGAATGAATGTATCCACCGCTACTCTGGACATCATGCCGAGTAGGCTGTCATGCTCATCAGCTCGCTGAATGATTAATCTGAGGCTATCCAGTTTCTCCTGACTCATTAGACTAACCCCTCAATCAGTTTTGGCAATGCTTCCTGGGGAAAAAGTATTTTGAAGTGGTTAATAATAATTTTTTGAACATCTTCAGATTTCCAAATGCCCTCATTTTTTAATAGTGATATGGTCTGATCCAGTTCTTTAAGATTGCTGCAATGCTGTTGAAGCGCCGAAGAGAAGCCTGACAATTCACCCTTTTTAGCAAGTTGTATAATCATATTCAGGTTTTGAGGGCTTATCTGCCGTCTTTCCAGGCTTTTTACTTCAGTGTTTTGGACAGATTTATCGTGATAAACCTGCGCCTCAGCGTGACTCGTGTCTCTGATACCATGTCTACCTTTTTGGGTACCCTGTACCCCTGACTCTTTTGACTGAGAAGTCTGGTTTTGTGGAGTTGTGCTGGATATTTCTCTTGCCATTGTACGTACCTGTCCATGGTAACGTCTTGATACAGTCACTGTGCCAGAATAGCGTGACTATCATTTGTAATAAACTGTTGTCACTATGAGATAAAATATCGACCATTTTATTGAAACTTCGATAAAGAAGTGTTTCTGTTCTTCAGGAGGCAGTATGCAAAAAGTAGTTGTGGTCACCGGCGTTAGCCGGGGACTGGGTCTGGAGCTGTGCCGTCAGTATCTTGCCGAGGGCGCAAAAGTTTATGGTTGTTGCCGTTCTCCTGAGCAGTCTCAGAAACTGCTGGAGCTTAAGCGCATTGCTGGTTACCAGTTTGAATTGGTTCCTCTGGATATTACCCAGCCCGGAATGATTCATAACCTGCAATATGTGATTGAAGAACCCATTGATATCCTGATCAATAATGCCGGGATCTATGGCCCATCCGGTCTGTCTTACGATGAGGTTACCGTTGACCCATGGATGGAGGTTCTCAGAGTTGATGCTGTAGCCCCGATGATGGTTACGCAGGCGCTGGTCGAAAAAGTAGCTCAGAGTCATGATAAGAAAATCATCATGATGTCCAGCAAAATGGGGAGTATGGGAGATAACCAGAAGGGCGGGAGCTATATCTATCGCTCTGCTAAAGCGGCATTAAATGCTGTGGGTAAGAGTCTGGCTGTTGATCTTGCTGAGAAAGGTATTAGTGTAGGCATATTGCATCCTGGCTGGGTACAGACCGATATGGGGGGAGTCAATGCGCTGATTGATACTGAAACCTCCATCCGAGGGATTCGCAAGGTTATTGATCAACTTTCTTTGAAAAACAGTGGCCAGTTCATCAATTATGATGGTTCAGTGATTCCCTGGTAAATTGATTAAGCTGGTGAAATTTGAATGTTATCTATAGTTCATCGTTACACTTTTTTGCTCGTTATGGCTTAAGCCTAACGGTGCTGTTTCTATTGTCTGCCATTCCATCTGAAATCGCTGGCTTTTACCTCCAACAGTCTTTTGCTGGCAATAGCGAGATGAGTGGTGGGGTTGCAGACTTGTTTGCCTCAGTGTTGATAGAGCCACTTGCCACGGGGGCCGCGATCTTCTTTATTGAGAGTCGTGATCAGGGGGAGAAGTTAAGCCTTTATGACAGTTTAATAAAGTCGACGGGTATCTATTTTCAGTTGGCGACCAGCTACCTGATCGTGTTTGTGATGGTAATGCTCGGGTTTAGCCTCTACCTGATACCAGGGTTTTATCTACTGTATAAATTGATGTTTGTGGAGTTTCGAGTTGCCCTTAAGGGTGAATCACCAATGGAGGCCATTAAGGCAAGCTTTAATCAGACGAAGGGAGCCTGTAAATAATTCTGTGTAAACGCCACCAAAACTATTACTCCTTGAACCGGTCAGGAAACATAATTTCAAACCGGTTCATGGCTGCTTTCCAGTTCCTGATCGGCATGGTCCATTTCTCGGAAGCTTTTTCCATGGCCAGATAGATTACCTTCATGACTGACTCATCAGTCCGAAAAATCTTCCGGTTCTTGATCGCCTTACGAATGACGC